>JBARUT010000227.1:0-10466 GCA_049645885.1 Candidatus Macondimonas sp. | reverse complement strand
GCCGCCGGGCGCGTTCTTCCGCCGAGGCAATGAGAAAGATCTTCAGCGGCGCATCGGGGAAAACCACGGTCCCCATGTCCCGGCCATCGGCGACCAAACCGGGCGCCTGTCGACTGGCTTGCTGGCGTGCCAATAGCGCTTCCCGTACAGCTGGATAGGCCGCGACCCGGGAGGCGTCGGCGCCTGTGGTTTCGGCGCGCACCGCCGCCGTCACCTCACGCCCCCCCAACTCAATCCGCTCCCGCCCCTGCTCATCTCCCGAAAATGCCACATCCAGAGCGTAGGCCAATCCGGCCAGTTCGTCAGCTGCTCCCAGGTCGATTCCGGCTTGTCGAGCCGCCAGCGCCACCAATCGATACAAGGCTCCGCTATCCAGAAAATGCCAGCCCAGCCGGCGCGCCAGCATCCGCCCCACCGTGCCCTTGCCCGAGCCGCTGGGGCCATCCAGGCAGATGACCGGCACCGCATGTGCTTCATGCATTGCCAGGCACCACGCTCAGCTGCATCCCGGCCTGCGCCGCCAAGGCGGCAAAACCGGGGAAGGAGGTCTCCACGTTACTGCAATTAAGAATCCGGATCGGCCCACGGGCGCGCAGGGCGGCCATGGCAAAAGCCATCGCAATGCGGTGATCGCCATGGCTGTCCACCGTGCCGCCCTGAATCACGCCGCCACGGATACGCAGGCCATCCGGCCGCGGCTCGGCAAATATCCCCAGCGCGTTCAGGCCCTCGGCCATGACCTGGATGCGGTCGCTTTCCTTGACCCGCAACTCCGCTGCGCCGGTCAGCAGGGTTTCCCCCTCGGCGCAGGCGGCGGCCACGAACAGAGCCGGAAACTCATCGATCGCCAGGGGCACCAGCGCCTCGGGAATGACCACACCATGGAGGGGCGCCGCGCGGATCCTCAGATCCGCCACCGGTTCGGCCCCGAACATCCGAGGTCGTTCGATCGTGATGTCTGCTCCCATGGCGCGCAGGATGTCGATCACACCAGTGCGGGTCGGATTGATTCCCACCTCGCGCAACCGCAATTCCGATCCCGCGGCCAAACTGGCGCCTACCAGGAAAAACGCTGCCGAGGACAGGTCGGCGGGCACCTGCACCTGGCCGGCCGCCAGGTGACCCCCGCCGCACAGACTCACGCTCAACGGTCCCCGCTGCAAGGGATAGCCCAGGCTTTCCAACATGCGCTCGGTATGATCCCGGGACGGTGCGGGTTCCTCCACGCAGGTTTCCCCTTCGGCATACAGACCCGCCAGGAGCAGCGCCGATTTGACCTGGGCACTGGCCACCGCCGAGACGTGATGGATGCCCCGCAAGCGCTGTCCACCGACGATGGACAGGGGCGGCGTGCCGGCATCGGTCCCATGGATCACCGCGCCCATCCGGATCAGGGGCTCCATGACCCGGCGCATCGGCCTACGGCTCAACGAGGCGTCGCCAATCAGTATGGTGTCGAATCGCTGCGCGCACAGCAATCCCGCCAGCAGCCGCATGGAGGTGCCGGAATTGCCCAGATCCAAAGGCCTGTCCGGCGCCTGCAACCCGGCCAGGCCCACGCCATGGATGCGCAACCGGCCCGCCTCGGGACCTTCGATGCTCACGCCCATGGCGCGAAACGCATCCCGCGTCGCCAGGCAATCCAGGCCATCGAGAAAACCACTTACCTCGGTCGTCCCCTCGGCCAGTGAGCCGAAGATGATGGCGCGATGGGAAATCGATTTGTCTCCGGGCACCCGAAACTCGCCCTGCAAGGGGCCGCCGCCGGATGCGATGTAATCAACTGTCATGGCAGCCTCAGAGTCGGAATGCATCGCGCGTCCGTTTAGCCTCGCGGAACACGGTTTCCAGCCGGACCCCATCGCCCGCGGCAATCGCCCGGGTCAACTCATCCAGATCAGCGCGAAAACGATCCAGGGTATCGAGCAGCGCCGGCGCATTGGTGAGACAGATATCCCGCCACATCACCGGATCACTGCTGGCAATGCGGGTGAAATCGCGAAACCCCCCGGCGGCGTAGCGCAGCACCTCGGATTGGGCGTCCATCTGGGCCAAGGTATGCATCAGTGCAAACGCTACCACATGGGGCAAATGGCTGGTGGCCGCCAGCATCTGGTCATGGATGTGGGCGTCCATTTCTTCCACCACCGCCCCGGCCGCCTCCCACATGGCGCGCACGGCAGCGATGGCAGCAGGGCTGGATGCCTCCGTCGGCGTCAGGATGACTTGTCGCCCTTGGAACAATTCCGGGAAAGCCGCCTCCACCCCGCTGTTCTCGGTGCCGGCCACGGGATGACCCGGGACCAGCGTCGACGGAAGCGCACCGAAGACAGAGCGAGCTGCCTGCACGACGGCGCCCTTGGCACTGCCCACATCAGTCAGAATCGCATCGGAAGCCAAGTGATCGCGGATCGCTGCCATGGCCTCTGCCATCGCCCCCATGGGTACCGCGAGCACCACCATGTCCGCGCCCGCGACGGCTTGGGCCAGATCCAGGTCATAGCCATCGATCACGCCAAGCGTCAAAGCCCGCTCCAGCGTGGCCGCATGGCGGCCTGCCCCGACGATCTGGCCGCAATGCCCGGCGCGGCGCAGGGCCAACGCCAGGGAACCACCGATGAGACCCACTCCGATCACGCACAGGCGCCGTATCATGATTGCAGCAGCCGTCCCAGGGTTTCCAGAAAGCGGGCGTTGTGCTCGGGCAAGCCTACGCTGACCCGCAGCGACTCCGACAGGCCGTAGCCGGCCACCGGGCGCACGATGATGCCAGAGCGCAGCAAACGCTGATTCAGATCGGCCGCATCGGGCACGCGGAAGGTGATGAAATTCCCCACCGAAGGAATGTACGGCAAGCCAAGCGCCGTAAGTCCTGCCGAGAGTTGCGCAAGGCCGGCGCGGTTGATGGCCACCGCCGCAGCCAGATGATCGGTATCGGCCAACGCAGCCTGCGCTGCGGCAAGCCCCAGGCTGTTGACATTGAACGGCTGGCGCAGGCGGTTCAACAGATCGGCCAGGGCGGGATGGCTCACGCCATAGCCCACCCGCAGGCCAGCCAGCCCATAGGCCTTCGAGAAGGTGCGGGTCACCAGCAGATTGGGATAGCGCGCCAGCAGTCGGCAACCATCGGGGTAGCCGGCTTGCTGAACGTATTCGAAATAGGCCTCATCCAGCACCACCACGACCTGAGGTGGCACGGCGTCCAGGAAGTTTTCCAGCGCGTCCCGATCGATCCAGGTGCCAGTAGGGTTGTTGGGATTGGCGATGAAGATCGCGGCTGTGTTGCCATCCATCCTTGCCGTCATGGCCGCCAGATCATGTCCGCAGGGCTGAGCGGCATCGGCGGGCAAGGCGGGCGCCACCCGCGCTTCGGCCCCCACCGCGCGGGTTGCCAAGGCATAGATGGCGAAGGCATGGGCCGACATTACCGCATTGCGCCCCGGCGCAAGGAATGCCTGAGCCACCAGATTGAGTAAGTCGTTCGAGCCATTCCCCAGGGTCACCTGGGCTGGTGCCACATCCAGATGTCCGGCCAGTGCCTGCTTCAGGGCATGACCGTTGCCGTCGGGATACAGGGCCAGGCGGTCCAATTCAGCCTCAAGGACCCGGCGCACACCCGGCGCGGGACCCAGCGGACTTTCGTTGGACGCCAGCTTGATGATGTTGGCAATCCCCAGTTCCCGCTCCAGCTCCTCGATCGGCTTGCCCGGCTCGTAGGGCGCCAGATCTCGGACGGCCGGCAGGGCTTGCGCCAGGAAATCGGGATCGGGGTGCATGGATGTCTGTGCCTCACTCATATCCTGTCAGCGTTCAGCCAACGGCCACTGGATAGGACCCCAAGTGCTTTACCCAAGCCGCTCGCTCGGTGAGCGCGGCCAGAGCAGCGGCCACGGCGGGATCCTGCGCGTGTCCTTCCAAATCCAGAAAGAAGTTATAGTCCCATGGGCCGCGCCGGGAGGGACGCGACTCGATGCGCGTCAGGCTCACCCCATGTTGGTGAAATGGCTCCAGCACCCGAAACAACGCGCCGGGCCGATTGTCCACCGCCACCATCAGAGAGGTCTTGTCGCGCCCGGAGACCTCGGCATCATCGCGAGCGATGACAAGGAAACGTGTGGTGTTGTCCGGCTCATCTTCGATGTTCTCAGCCAGCACGTTCAAGTCATACAGCCGGGCCGCCTCACGGCTGGCTACAGCCGCGATCCCCGCTCCGGCGGCGACTTGCCGGGCCGCATCCCCGTTGCTGGCCACCGCCCGACGCGGAACACCCACCAGATGTCGATCCAGCCACTCCCGACACTGGGCCAGGGACTGGGCATGGCTGAGGAGTTCGGTGATCTCCGTCACGGCCGTCACCCGGGCAAGCAGGCAATGATGCACCGGCAGGATAATTTCCGCGCAAATGCGCAGATTGGAACGGGCGAACATATCCAAGGTGTGAGTCACCACCCCTTCGGTCGAATTCTCCACCGGCACCACACCACAATCGGCGCCCCCGGCCTCGACCTCCCGGAACACCTCATCGATGGTGCCCAGAGGCGTGGTCTGGACGCCCTGACCGAAGTGTTTGAAGACCGCCGCCTGGGTGTAGGTCCCCTCCGGCCCCAGATAGGCGATCCGCAAGGTTTTTTCAAGCGCCAGGCAGGCCGAGATGATCTCGCGGTAGATGCGTAGCAAGGCCTCATCACTGAGCGGGCCAGAATTGTTGGCCTGGAGGGCGCGCAGCACCTGTGCCTCGCGGGCTGGCCGATAACAGGAATCGCCTGCGCCCAGTTCGGCCTTGATATGCCCCACTTCCTGGGCCAGCCGGGCACGTTCGTTGAGCATCTCCTGCAATTGCAGATCGAGCACATCGATACGTGTCCGCAACTCAGCCAGCCGCTCCACCTCGCCCACCGCTCCCTCGGGCGCGGCGTTTTCCTCCGTCATACAGCGCGGGCTGCCAGCACGCCGTCAATGGCGCGCAACCGGGCCAGTGCCGTGTCCGGTATGGGTTGGTTGACGTCCACCACGGTGTAGGCGAGATCGCCCCTGGATTTGTTCAACATGTCGAGAATATTGAGGCTGAAGCCCGCCAGCGTGGAAGAAATCTGTCCCAGCATGTTGGGGACATTGGCATTGGCGATACACACCCGATAGCCTTCCGCATGCGGCAGCATCGCTTCGGGAAAATTCACCGCGTTGCGGATATTGCCGTTTTCCAGGTAATCCCGTACCTGCTGCACCACCATGACGGCGCAATTTTCCTCGGCTTCATGGGTGGATGCGCCCAGATGGGGCAGCGCGATGACCCGAGGATGGCCCTGCAGCGCGACGCCCGGGAAATCACAGACATAACCGCCCAGCTTGCCCTCATCCAGCGCTTCACGCACCAGACCCGACTCAACCACGCCCTCGCGGGAGAAATTCAGCACCACCAGACCGGGCTTGGCCAATTTCAAGCGCTCGGCATTGAGCATATTGCGGGTGTGGTCATTGAGTGGCACGTGGAAGGTCAGGTAATCCGCCTGGGCGACCACTTCCTCGACACTGCGCGCCTGGCCCACGCCGGAGGAGAGTTGCCAGGCGTTTTCCACCGTGATCTTGGGATCCAGGCCGATGACGCGCATCCCCAGGGCATGGGCGGCATTGGCGACCTTGACGCCGATGGCACCCAGACCGATCACGCCCAGCGTCCGCCCCGGCAGTTCCGTGCCCACGAACTGTTTCTTGCCTGATTCCACCGCCTTGTGCATGGCGGCATCGTCCCCCGTGAGGCCATCCACGAAACGCAGCGCCTGGGGGATATTGCGCGAGGCCATCAGCAAACCCACCAGCACCAGTTCCTTGACGGCATTGGCATTGGCACCCGGGGTGTTGAACACCGGCACGCCCAGGGCGGACAGCCGCGCGATGGGGATGTTGTTGACGCCGGCGCCGGCGCGGCCCACCGCCTTGAGCGAGCTCGCAAAGCTCATGTCATGCATGACCTGGGAACGCACCAGGATGGCATCGGGATCGGCTATATCGCTGCCGACCTGGTAGCGGTCGACCTCGAACTGGCTCAGGCCACGGGGGGAAATATTGTTCAGCGTCTGAATCTTGAACATGACTTGGGCCTTCATTGAGTCAAGGGGGTCGCGTGATGCGCCTGCGATCTGTGGTCAGCCATTCCGCCGCTGGAAATCTTTCATGAAATCCACCAGCGCCGCCACCGCCTCGTAGGGAACGGCATTGTAGATGCTCGCGCGCATACCGCCCACCGAGCGGTGCCCCTTGAGCCCGACCAGGCCAGCGGCCTTGGCCTCGCTGAGGAAGCTCGCATCCAGCGCTGCATCCGGAAGAATGAACGGCACGTTCATCCAGGAGCGATCCGCCACCGCCACCGGGTTGCGATAGAACCCCGACGTGTCGATGGTCTGATAGAGCAGCTCCGCCTTGCGGCGATTAGTTTCGGCCATGGTGGCCAGACCGCCCTTGGCCTTGAGGTGGGCGAATACCAAGCCCGCCACATACCACGCGAAAGTGGCAGGCGTGTTGTACATGGAGTCGTTCTCGACCTGGGGCGCGTAATCCAAGATGGTGGCCGTGCCGGGCAGCGGGTGTCCCACCAGGTCTTCACGCACGATGACCAGCGTCAGTCCAGCCGGCCCGACGTTCTTCTGCGCGCCACCGTAAATGATGCCGAAGCGGGAGACGTCGATTGGACGCGACAGCAGGGTCGAAGAGAAATCCCCCACTAGTGGCACGCCGCCCGTCTCAGGAATCCACTGGAATTCCACGCCGCCAATGGTTTCATTGGGGGTGTAATGGACATAGGAGGCCTGCGGATCAAGGCGCCAGGCCGACTGGGGCGGGATAGCGGTAAAACCGCTTTCTTCACCGGAGGCCGCGATATTCACGGTGCCGAATTTCTTGGCCTCGCCAATGGCCTTCTTGGACCATGCACCGGTGTGAATGTAGTCGGCCCGGCGTCCCTCACCCATCAGGTTCAGGGGAACCATGGCGAACTGAGCCGTGGCGCCACCCTGCAGGAACAACACCTTGTAGTTCGCCGGGATGGCGAGCAGATCGCGCAGGTCCTGTTCTGCCTGGGCCGCGATGGCCATGAATTCCTTGCCGCGATGGCTCATTTCCATCACGGACATGCCGCTGCCGTGCCAGTCCAGCAGTTCATCCCGCACCTGTTCCAGAACCGCTTGCGGCAGCGCCGCCGGGCCCGCGTTGAAATTGTGTACCCGCGCCATAATGTCCTCAGTCGACAGCCAATACCCTAAACCCTGATCGGTGGCAAGCGCCGTTCAGATCAGATCGTCGCCGTTATCTTCATCCTCATCCAGGCAGATCACCCGGTCCACGGCACACAGCCGCTCGCCGGCATCCAGCTTGATGACGCGTACGCCCTGGGTATTGCGCCCCAGGACCGAAATCTCCGCCACTGCCGTGCGTACCAAGGCGCCACCGCTGCTCAGCAGCATCACCTGATCATCCGCGTTCACACGCACCGCCGCCACCATGCGGCCGTTGCGCTCACTGGTCTGCAGGGCGATCACGCCCTGACCGCCCCGACCGTGTACCGGGAAGTCCTCGAACCGGGTTCGTTTGCCGAAGCCATTTTCCGCCACCGTCAGGACCGTCCCCTCACCCACCTTGAGCAGGCCAATCACCTGAGCGTTGCGGCCCAGCTTGATACCCCGGATGCCGCCAGCGGCGCGACCCATGGAGCGCACTTCCGATTCGGGAAAACGGATGGCCTTGCCGGCATCGGTGAACAGCATGACATCGGTTTGGCCATCGGTCAGCGCGACATCGACCAGCCGATCGTCGTCTTTCAGCAGGATGGCGATGATGCCGGACGTGCGCGGCCGGGAGAACTCGGAGAGCGCCGTTTTCTTGACCGTCCCCCCGCGCGTGGCCATGAACACATGGCTGTCCTCGGTGAATTCCTTGATGGGCAAAATCGCGGTGATACGCTCGCCCATGCCCAAAGGCAACAGGTTCACAATTGGCTTGCCGCGCGCGCCCCGGCTGCCCTGGGGCAATTCATAGACCTTGAGCCAGTAGACCTTGCCCAGGGAAGAGAAGCACAGCAGGGTATCGTGGGTGTTGGCCACGAACATCGTGTCGATGAAATCCTCTTCCTTCTGGGCCGTGGCATTCTTCCCGCGGCCGCCGCGGCGCTGCGCCTGGTACTGGTCCACCGGCTGGCTCTTGGCGTAACCCTGATGCGTCAGGGTGACGACAACCTCCTGCGGCGTGATCAGGTCTTCCAGGCTCAGGTCGAGATGATCGGTCAGGATTTCGGTGCGCCGGGGATCGGCGTATTCGGCGTGGATGCGCGTCAGCTCCTCGCGGATCACCGCCATGAGCCGGCTCGGATCGGCCAGAATCAGCCCCAGTTCGCGGATGGTGTCGAGCAATTCGCGGTATTCATTGAGCAGCTTGTCCTGCTCCAATGCGGTCAGCCGGTGCAGCCGCAGATCCAGGATGGCCTGGGCCTGGGCCGGCGACAGACGGTAGCCGTCCGGTCCCTGGCCGAACTCGGGGTCGAGCCCGTCCGGGCGTGCGGACACCTCACCCGCCCGCTCCAGCATCACCTCGACCAGATTCGACGCCCAAGGCCGCGCCATCAACCCCGTCTTGGCCTCAGCCGGTGTCGGCGACGCCTTGATCAAGGCGATCATCTCGTCGATGTTGGCCAGCGCGATGGCCAGACCCTCGACCAGATGGGCGCGCTCGCGCGCCTTGCGCAGCTCGAACAGGGTGCGCCGCGTCACCACCTCGCGGCGATGGCGCAGGAACGCCTCCAGCAGATCCTTGAGATTAAGCAGTCGCGGCTGACCGTCCAGCAGGCCCACCATGTTGATGCCGAACACGGTCTGCATGGCGGTGTGCTGATAGAGGTTGTTGAGCACGACCTCGGCCACCTCGCCGCGACGCAGTTCAACCACCATGCGCAGGCCGTCCTTGTCGGACTCATCGCGCAGCTCGGTGATCCCCTCGATGCGCTTTTCCTTGACCAGCTCGGCGATTTTCTCCATCAACCGGGCCTTGTTGACCTGGTAGGGCAGTTCGGTGACCACGATGGCCTGGCGGCCGCGATCGAATTCCTCGAAGTGGCAGCGCGAGCGCAGGTAGATGCGGCCGCGGCCCGTGCGGTAGGCCTCGCGGATACCGTGTACGCCGTTGATGATCGCGCGGGTGGGGAAATCCGGCCCCGGCACGCGCTCCAGCAGGTCCTCGATTTCCAGCGCCGGATTGTCGATCAGTGCCAGACAGGCATCCACCACCTCGCCCAAGTTATGGGGCGGGATGTTGGTGGCCATGCCTACGGCGATACCGGTGGAACCGTTGATCAACAGGTTGGGTACACGGGTCGGCATGACCAGCGGCTCATGTTCGGAGCCGTCGTAGTTGGCGCCGAAATCGACCGTTTCCTTGTCCAGATCGGCCAGCAGCTCGTGGGCCAGCTTGGACATGCGGATTTCGGTATAGCGCATGGCGGCCGGCGCATCGCCGTCGATGGAGCCGAAGTTGCCCTGCCCGTCCACCAGCAGATAGCGCATGGAAAACGGCTGGGCCATGCGCACGATGGTGTCGTACACCGCCGTGTCACCGTGCGGGTGGTATTTACCAATAACGTCGCCCACCACGCGGGCGGATTTCTTGTAAGGCTTGTTCCAGTCGTTGCTGAGCTCGTGCATGGCAAAGAGCACGCGCCGATGCACGGGTTTCAGACCGTCGCGCACATCGGGCAGCGCCCGGCCCACGATCACGCTCATGGCGTAATCCAGATAGGACTGACGCATCTCGTCTTCGAGATTGACGTTCAGGATTTCTTTTGCTGCCTCGACCATGCCTTGCCGTCGCGGGATGAATCCCCGCGTCCCGTTACCGATTTAAGAGGCGGATCTTAGCACAGGGGAAAGCCTGTCTCACGACCGGGCCATCAAGGCCGCGAGGCTGCGCGCATCGGGTCGTTCGATGGCGCCTTTTTCGGTCACCAGCACATCGATGAGCGCCGCCGGGGTCACATCGAACACCGGATTGGGCGCCTCCAGCAGCGGCTCCGGCCCGGTCCGGCCGGCGAGGCGCCATACTTCCTCTGGTCCGCGGAATTCGATGGGGATCTCACCGCCTTCGGCCAGCGCGAGGTCCACGGTGGTGCTGGGCGCCACCACCATGAAGCGCAATCCGTGGTGACGCGCTGCCACGGCCAGGGCATAGGTGCCGATCTTGTTGGCCACATCGCCGTTGGCGGTGATGCGGTCGGCGCCTACGATCACCCAGTCGATCTCGCCGCGCGCCATGAAAAACGCCGCCGCGCTGTCCACGATCAGGCTCACCGGAATGCCGTCCCGATTCAGCTCCCAACTGGTCAGCCGCGCCCCCTGCAACCAGGGGCGCGATTCAGTGGCGAACACCCGCGCCAGACGATCCTGCGCCCAGGCGGTGCGGATCACCCCCAGCGCTGTGCCCAGCCCGGC
>JBARUT010000226.1:0-20999 GCA_049645885.1 Candidatus Macondimonas sp. | reverse complement strand
TTGCTCACTGCCATCACCGACAGCGGCGGTTTTTTCATCTTTCTGGGCTTGGCAAGTGTGTTTCTGCGGTGAACAGGATGCGTAGGCCGGTGTCCCATTTCCCATCGTTGCCGGTGGTCAACGGGCGCATGATCCTGCTTTGGCCTCTGCTGGCACTGGCACTGAGTGCTTGTGCGCCGATTCACCCGCCCGCGCCGGAAGCCCTGCCTGCCCCAGGGCAGTTCCCCGATCTGGCGGCCCGGCGCCTGGAAGTGGTGGCTCAGGCCCTGGCGATGACCGGCCAGCCTTATCGGCCGGGCGGCATGGCGCCGGGCGGTTTTGATTGCAGCGGCCTGGTGACCTACGCCTATCGCCAGGCTGGATTTCGCTTGCCGCGCCGCGCCATCGACCAGGCCGAGCAGGCACGCAAGCTTCCTCCCCGCGCATTGGCGCCAGGGGATCTGTTGTTTTTCCGCATCGACGGCGCGGTATCACACGTCGGGATCTACATGGGCGAGGGTCGTATGGTGCATGCGCCCTCCTCCGGCAAGCGTGTCCGAATCGATGTCATCGACCCGAATTACTGGGCGCCCCGCTATGCAGGGGCGCTCACCATGGAGCGCCTCCTCGCGGATTCGTCGTGAACCCAAAGGCCATGCCTCGCGCCCATGCAACACAAGCGTGACTGACCACAACCCCGTTTTGCGGCTATCTTAAAGCCAGTTGAGCGCTTCCAGAGGAAATAACCATGGCTGCCACGTTTCCGTCCCAGGGCCACCAAATCGTCGTGATCGGCGGCGGCGCCGCCGGCCTGGCGGTCGCCTCCCGCCTGTTACACCTGAATAACCGCCTGGATGTCGCGGTGATCGAACCGGCTGAATTCCATTACTACCAGCCCGGCTGGACCCTGGTGGGCGCTGGTGTGTTTGCCGACACGTCCACCCGCCGCGCCATGCGTGGCCTGATGCCAATGGGGGCCACCTGGATCCAGGATGCGGTCAGCGCAATCGAGCCTGGTCATCATCAAGTGGTGTTGGCGAATGGCGCGACTGTGGGCTACGACCATCTCATCGTTTGCCCCGGCATCATCTGCGACTGGGGCGCCATCGACGGGCTGGAAGCAAGCCTGGGGCAGAACGGGGTATGCAGCAATTATCGTTACGACATGGCCCCCTATACATGGGAGTGCATCCAGGGTTTCCAGGGCGGCAATGCCGTATTCACCGCCGCGCCCATGCCTATCAAATGCCCTGGCGCGCCCCAGAAAATCCTGTATCTCGCCGCCGACCATTTCCAGCGCAAGGGGCAAAGCGCCGACCTGCACTATTACCTTGCCACGCCGGTGATCTTCGGGGTCCCTCCCTTTGCCCGCGCGCTGGAAAAAGTCGCCGATCGCTACGGCGTAAATCGGCATTACCAACACCAGCTGGTGGCGGTGGATGGGCCTGCCCGGCGTGCCACATTCGAGACCACAGCAGGCGACGGTCAGAAGACCCGCGTAGAGCAGGCCTTTGATTTACTTCACGTCACCCCACCCCAGCGCGCTCCGGATTTCATCCGCCAAAGCCCCCTAGCCAATGCAACAGGCTTCGTGGATGTCGACAAGTTCAGCCTGCGCCACGTGAAATACCCCAATATCTACGCCCTGGGGGATGTGGCCGCCACACCCAACTCCAAAACCGCTGGCGCGGTACGCCAGCAAGCGCCCGTGGTGGTGAAGAATCTTTTGGCCCAGATGCGCGGCAAGGAACCGATCCATCGCTACGACGGCTACGGCACCTGCCCGTTGACCACCGCCAACGGCAAGGTCATGCTGGCCGAGTTCGTCTATGACGGCGTGGTCACGCCCACCTTCCCGCTTGATCCTTATGTGGAGCGTCGCAGCATGTGGTGGGTGAAAACCAGCCTGTTGCCGTTTCTGTATTGGGAAATCATGTTGCGGGGCTATGAAATCAATGTGCCCCATCACCGGGCCCGCAACTATCCCGAACCGGCCTGAAGGCGGTGTGCTCCTCCGGCGATCCGGAGAAAAATGACCGTCTGGATGGAGACTCGATAGCTTCAACCTATTTCCGACTAATATTTTTTTCATTTCATTTATCCCAATGGGTTTCTTAGAATGGAACCCGTAACCCGGTTTTTCATCCATAAGGAAGGAGTTCCTGCCATGAGCGTTCTGGTCACCCAACCCGCCCCCGACTTCACCGCTGCCGCCGTCATGCCCGATGGCAGCATCAACGAAGCTTTCCGTCTGTCGGATCTGAAAGGGCAATACGTTGTCCTGTTCTTCTGGCCGCTGGACTTCACCTTCGTGTGTCCCTCTGAAATCATTGCCCATGACCATCGGGTCTCCAAGTTCAAGGACCTGGGCGTGCAGGTGGTCGGCGTGTCCATCGATTCCCAGTTCACTCACCATGCCTGGCGCAATACCCCGGTGGAAAAGGGCGGCATTGGCCCCGTTCAGTTCCCCATGGTCGCCGATGTGCGCCATGAGATCGTCCGTGCCTATGGCGTGGAACATCCGGATGGCGTCGCGCTGCGGGCGTCTTTCCTGATCAACAAGGAAGGCATCGTGCAGCATCAGGTGGTCAACAACCTGCCCTTGGGCCGGGAAGTGGACGAGATGCTGCGTCTGGTGGAAGCCCTGCAGTTCACCGAAGAGCATGGCGAGGTCTGCCCCGCCGGATGGCGCAAAGGCAAGGCCGGCATGAAACCCACCGCCGAAGGTGTGGCCAGCTATCTCGCCGAGCACAGCAGCGCACTGTAAGTCCTGCCGGGTTGGGGACGCATCCATTTTTCCAGGATGCTCCCCGCCCGACCTCAACGGCGATCATTCATCCTTATCCAGGTTTCGAGGGTTTTCCCATGGCCCAGGCCACTCATGCGCGTTTGTTGATTCTCGGTTCCGGACCCGCCGGCTATACCGCGGCCATCTATGCCGCGCGGGCCAACCTCAAACCGGTGCTGATCACCGGCATCCAGATGGGCGGGCAGCTCACCACCACCACCGAGGTCGACAACTGGCCCGGCGGTCAGGAGGGCTTGCAGGGGCCGCAAATGATGGAGGAGCTCAAGGCCCACGCCGAGCGTTTCGACACCCAGATCATCTTCGACCACATCCATACGGCAGACTTGCAGCAGCGCCCCTTCCGCCTTGCAGGCGACAGCGGGGTCTATACCTGCGACGCCCTGATCATTGCCACCGGTGCCAGCGCCCGCTACCTGGGGCTGCCCTCTGAAGAGGCCTTCATGGGCAAGGGGGTCTCGGCCTGCGCCACTTGCGACGGTTTTTTCTATCGCAACCAGCACGTCGCCGTGGTGGGCGGTGGCAATACCGCGGTGGAGGAAGCCCTTTATCTGGCCAATATCGCCGCCCACGTCACGGTGATTCACCGCCGCGACCGCTTCCGGGCAGAGAAAATCCTGCAGGACAAACTGTTTGCCCGTGAGCGTGAGGGCAAAGTCACCCTGCTGTGGAACCACGCGCTGGACGAGGTATTGGGCGATCAATCCGGCGTCACGGGGCTACGGGTGCGCAGCACCGAAGGTGAAACGCAGGATCTCGCCGTCAAGGGTGTCTTCATTGCCATCGGCCATACCCCCAACAGCAGCCTGTTCGAAGGGCAACTGGAGATGCAGGGGGGTTATCTGAAAGTCAAAAGCGGGTTGGAAGGCAATGCCACGGCCACCAGCATCCCCGGTGTCTTTGCCGCCGGCGATGTCATGGACCATGTCTACCGCCAGGCGATCACCTCGGCCGGCACCGGCTGCATGGCCGCCCTGGATGCCGAACGCTACCTCGACGATCTCGCGGAAGCCTGATGCTCCGAAATCCGGGTCGGACGCCCCCGTTCGCGTCTCGGCCCGGTTCCCTTACAATGAACCCCTTCGCGCCATGACACCGCCAAAAAGGGGAATTCCAATGCACGCAAGCCTGGTTTTGATTCGGCATGGCAAATCCGTCTGGAATGCCCAGAACCGCTTCACCGGCTGGGTGGACGTGCCGCTGGCAGCGGAAGGCTGGGAAGAAGCGGCCCGGGCCGGTCGCCTGCTGGCAGATCGCAGTTTTGACGTCGCCTTCAGCTCTCACCTGCAACGCGCCATCACCACCTTGCAGGTGGTGCTGCGGGAAAACCGCAGCGGCCGTGCGCCCATCTTCCTGCCCGCCGAGGGCACCCTGCCCCGGGAGAGCTACCAGCCCGGCGCCCATGAGTTTCCGGCCTACCTGTATGTGACCGCGCTGGCCGAACGCCACTACGGCGACCTGCAGGGCCTGAACAAGGACGAGGTGCTGGCGCAGCATGGCGAGGCCCAGTTCAAGGCCTGGCGACGCGGTTTCGATACTCCGCCGCCCCACGGCGAAAGCCTGAAAGACACCTGCGAGCGGGTGCGCCCCTATTTTCAGGATCACATCCGCCCCCATCTGGCCGCTGGGCGCCAGGTGCTGATCGCCGCCCATGGAAATTCCCTGCGTGGCCTGACCAAGGATCTCGAGGGCATTTCCGATGCCGACATCATGGGCCTGGAAATCCCCACGGGGGTTCCCATCGTCTATGATCTGGACGTTACGCCGGAAACGATCCAGATCGTTTCCAAGTCGATTCTGGCATAAGCGCGCAACGCGACTGAAATCCCTTGCGCCACAGTGTCCCGATGGAGCGATGATCATGGCATGGAGCCTGTTGCTGGTGCGTTTTCTGGCGGGAATTTTCCTGGCGAATGGCATTCCCCATTTTGTCCATGGCCTCTCCGGAAAGGCCTTTCCGACCCCCTTCGCCCGGCCACCTGGGGTGGGGGATTCCTCCCCCATCGTCAACATCCTGTGGGGCTTTGCCAACTTTGTGGGGGGTTGCCTGTTGCTGGGGGCCATGGCTCCCTATGAACCCGGTTACAATGCCGAGACAGCAGCCCTGGGCTTCGGCGTATTGGTCTTGGGCTTGAGCTTGGCTTGGCACTTCGGACGGGTCCGCAATGCCCGCTCTGGTTTGTGATGTTTGACCCCAAGTGTTCGTCGATAGCCGGCGTTGTATCCCTCTGAATCATCCGGCCCGGAGTCCAGCCCATGGCGACCCGTCCCTCAAGCGTTTCTCGCGTCCAGGCCTGCGAACTGAAGGGCGCGGGCTTCACCTTCACGGTGCTGAAGGTGTTCGATGCCGATCCCGAGCGCATTGCCCGCCAGGTGACGCGGCGCATTCAGCAGGCACCCGATTTTTTCAAAGGCGCACCGATTGTCCTGGACCTGCAGGCAGTGCCCGAAGGCGACTGGGACCTGTCGGTCCTGGTGGAGCGCCTGCGAGCTCTGGATCTGGTGCCTGTGGCGGTGCGCGGCGCGGACGGCGCCCATGAGCAGCAAGCCCGCACCCTGGCGCTTGGCGTGCTCATCGAGAGCCGATCCACCGCAGGAGAACCCCGGCCAGCCGTAGTTGAGACCACGCCCATCACCCGTCTGGTCACTGAACCGGTACGCTCCGGCCAACAGATCTACGCCAAAGGCGATCTGGTCGTGGTGGGGCCGGTAAGCCATGGCGCCGAATTGCTCGCCGAAGGCAACATCCATGTCTACGGCGCCTTGCGCGGCCGGGCCCTGGCCGGGTTGCGCGGGGACCGCAGCGCCCGCATCTTCTGTCGGGCGCTGGAAGCCGAACTGATTTCCGTGGCGGGCTACTATCGACTGGCCGAGGATGTGGAACCGGCGCTCCGGGGGCAAACCGCACAGATTTACCTGGAGGGCGAGAACCTGCACGTTCTCCCCCTGTAGCCGGCTCACCTCATGTCGCTGACACTCACTTCATTTGCCTGATTTGAACTCACGAGGAGCATTCCCTTTGGCACGCATTATTGTGGTGACCTCCGGTAAAGGCGGGGTCGGGAAAACCACCACCTCCGCCGCCTTTGGAACCGGCCTGGCCCTGCGGGGCTTCAAGACCGCCATCGTCGACTTCGATGTCGGCCTGCGCAACCTCGACCTCATCATGGGCTGCGAACGCCGCGTCGTGTATGACTTCGTCAACGTGATCCAGGGAGAGGCGACCATTGGCCAGGCCCTGATCCGGGACAAGCGCCTGCCCAACCTGGCCGTGTTGGCGGCCTCCCAGACCCGGGACAAGGACGCGCTGACCCAGGAAGGGGTGGGTCGTGTGCTGGACGATTTGTCCCGCGAATTCGACTACGTCCTGTGCGACTCCCCCGCGGGGATCGAAAAGGGCGCGCATCTGGCAATGTACTTCGCCGATGACGCGATCGTGGTCACCAATCCCGAGGTGTCCTCGGTGCGGGACTCGGACCGCGTGCTGGGCCTCTTGGCCAGCAAGACGCGCCACGCCGAGCGCCAGGATGGCAAGGTGAACGAACACCTGATCATCACCCGCTATGCACCGAAGCGGGTCAGCAAGGGCGAGATGCTGAGCCTGCAGGATGTCCAGGACATCCTCTCCATCCCGCTGCTCGGGGTGATTCCTGAGTCTCCCACGGTGTTGCAGTGTTCCAACGCCGGAACGCCGGTCATCCTGGAGGACAAGAGCGAGGCTGGCCAGGCCTATGGCGATACGGTGGCCCGCTATCTCGGCGAATCGAGGCCATTGCGTTTCGTGGAAGAGGAAAAGGGTTTCCTGCGGCGTTTGTTCGGAGGTTGAACCATGGGCATCCTGAATTTTTTCCGCTCATCCAGCAAATCCAGCGCCTCGGTGGCCAAGGAACGGCTGCAGATCGTGGTGGCCCATCAGCGCCGCGAAAACCAGCGCCCGGATTATTTCCTCAGCCTGCAGCGTGACCTGCTGGAGGTGGTGCGGCGCTATGTGACCGTGAGCGACGATGCGGTGAAGGTCGAGGTCGACCACCAGGGCGATTGCGATATTTTGGAGCTCAACATCGTCCTGCCCGACCATTGAAGGCGCCGCCTTCCCTGATCCAGGTCAATCAAGCGCGCAGCGCTTCTGTTATGGTCATTCCAATGGCGTCATGACGTAGCGGGAGTTCATCATGGATCACAACAAGCGTAAGGTATGGGTCGTGGTGGCGGATGCGTCTCGGGCTCGTCTTTTCAGGGCCGAGACACCGCATGGCCCTTTGGTCGAACTGGAGAATGTGATCCACCCTGCTGCCCGACTACAGGATCAGGAACTCCTGTCAGACCGGGCCGGCCGGGCCTTCGATTCCCAGGGGAACCATCGACACGGCATGGAAGCGCCCACCGATCCCCATGACCAAGAGGCCCAGCGCTTTGCCCATGAGCTGGCCGAGCGCCTCCATGTTCACCACAATGCCCATGATTTCGATGGCTTGATGCTGGTGGCACCGCCGCGTTTCCTGGGCTTGCTCCGAGGGGAACTGGATGAACAGGTGGCCAAACAAGTGCTCGCCAGTCTCGATCGGGACCTCACCCGCGTCCGCACCGCGGCAGAGGTGCAATCCCACCTCCCGGATCCGATCTATGCCGCGACTTGAACCGAGCCGACGGGCTCTATCTGGATCTGGGAATCAGCATCAGGGCGCAAGCGCCAGGCGACTGTGATGGCGCGCGTAGAGGAAGTAGATCGCCAGACCCAAAGCCATCCAGATGACGAACCGCCAGAGCGTAACGGCATCCAGGCTGGCGATGAGGTAGCTGCAAAAAACAATCGCCAGCAACGGGACCAGCGGCACCCAGGGCGTACGGAATGGTCGGTGTAGTTCAGGGCGAGTGTAACGCAGCACCATCACCGCCACCGAGACCATGATGAAGGCAGACAGCGTCCCAACATTGACCAGTTCCGCCACCTGCTGAATCGGCATGAACCCCGCCACCAAGGCCACCAGCGACCCCGTAACCATGATCACCCGCACCGGGGTGCGAAAACGCGGATGCACTCGGGAGAAAACCGGCGGCAATAGACCGTCCCGAGACATGGCAAAAAAGATGCGGCTCTGGCCATAGAGCAGCACGAGCAGCACCGAGCTCAGGCCAGCGATGGCGCCCACGCTGATCAAGCCCGCTGCGGCATGTGCCCCAATATGTTCCAAGCCAAACGCGACAGGGTCCGGAACGTTGAGCCGGGCATAGGGAACGATCCCCGTCAGCACGGCGGCCACGATGATATAGATCAGCGTACAGATCACCAGTGAACCGAGAATGCCGCGCGGGATGTCGCGCTGGGGGTTGCGCGCTTCCTCGGCGGCGGTCGATACCGCATCGAAGCCAATGTAAGCGAAGAAAATCAGCCCGGCGCCGCTGACCACCCCGTTCCAGCCAAAGGGGAAATAGGGATCCCAGTTGCTCGTGTCGACTTGCGGGATAGCCGCCACCAGAAACAGCGCGATGATGCCCAGCTTGAGCACCACGATGGCATTGTTGAAGCGGCTGCTTTCCCGGATTCCCAGCGCCAGAATCCCGCTTACACCCAGGATGATCAGAAAGGCAGGCAGATTGAGCCAACCCCCATCAAATGGCGTTCGCGTGAGGACATCCGGCAAACCCAGACCGATCCCGGACAGGACGCGGTTGAAATAACCCGACCAGCCGATGGCTACTGCTGCCGAGGCGACCGAATATTCGAGGATCAGGTCCCAGCCAATGATCCAGGCAGCAAGTTCGCCCAGCGTCACGTAGGAATAAGTGTAGGCGCTGCCCGACACCGGCACGGTACTGGCAAATTCGGCGTAGACCAAGGCCGCGAACAAGCAAGCCAGCCCCGCCAACACAAAGGACAAGGTCAACGCAGGTCCCGCCTTGGTCGCCGCCGCGATCCCGGTGAGCACAAAGATGCCCGCGCCGATGATGGCCCCAACGCCCAGCAGCGTCAGGTCAAGCCCAGACAATGCGCGATGAAGCCCCGATTCTCCGGTGTCGTTCGCTTGCTCGATTGATTTGGTTCGCCACAATCCCTGCTGCGCCATCCATCCTCCTGCACAGTTCAAAAAACACGAGCGACTGAGCCTGTAACTAGCGGTGAAGATATATGCAATTTTCGCGCTAATATCATTTTCCTGGCTCAGTGGCCGGGATTCGCGCCGGGTTCCGGATGGCCGAGTCGGCGCTCAAGGATGGGCGCAATTCAGTCAATAATCGAGATCAAGTGCGATGGCACACCTAGGGGGGGCGGGAAGGTTTAACCCCACAAGAATCGCATCAGGAACGCGGGGATGAGCGGTATTCAAGACAGGGCAATCCCTGAGACCGGAACGAGCCGCATCGAGTT
Organism: Candidatus Macondimonas sp.; assembly: GCA_049645885.1. Lineage (GTDB taxonomy): Bacteria > Pseudomonadota > Gammaproteobacteria > UBA5335 > UBA5335 > Macondimonas. Next base: position 11,847 of record JBARUT010000226.1, on the reverse strand, counting down.
GACCCGGTATAAATCGGGTTCATCCCGAAAAGTGGCGGAGAGAGAGGGATTCGAACCCTCGATGGGCTTTTGGCCCATACTCCCTTAGCAGGGGAGCGCCTTCGGCCTCTCGGCCATCTCTCCGTGATCGATCATCCATCACCGCAGGCCGCTCCGGGCTGGGTGACAACACTCAAGGAGCGAGGATTCTATCGGGATTGCGGCCATGGGTAAAGCGCCACCGCTCAACGCCCGACCGAACCTTCAGGTTCCTGCTCATCATGTTCGTGCTTGATCCGTTGATAGATTTCCTCCCGGTGAACGGCCACATCCTTGGGGGCGTTGATGCCCAGGCGTACCTGATTACCCTTCACCCCCAACACGGTGATGGTGACTTCATCGCCCACCATGACCGTCTCACCCACTCGCCTTGTCAGAATCAGCATCTAAAGCTCCTTGCATTCCATTGACGCGTCCGGGACAAGCCACATCCTGTGATCTCCCGATGATATCGGCCGACCTTCCTCACCATTAATGGGCATTGGGTTTCTGGTCCAGACCGAAGGCCTCATGCAGCGCACGCACAGCCAGCTCCATGTATTTTTCGCTCACCACCACCGAAATCTTGATTTCGGAAGTGGAAATCATCCGGATGTTGATGCCCTCAGTGGCCAGCGCGGCAAACATGCGCGCGGCCACACCGGCATGGCTGCGCATCCCCACCCCGACCACGGAGACCTTGGCGATGCCGGCATCCCCGGTGATCTCCCGGGCATTCAGTTCCGCCTGCCCGGCACGCAGAATCTCCAATGCACGCTCATGATCATTGCGATGGACCGTAAAAGTGAGATCAGTGGTACCGTCGCGCGCCACGTTCTGCACGATCATGTCCACTTCGATATTGGCATCGGCCACCGGCCCCAGCACGCGGTACGCCACGCCGGGCTGGTCGGCAATGCCGCTCACCGTGATCTGGGCCTCATCGCGATTATGGGCGATGCCGGAGATGATGACCTCTTCCACCTGCTGCTCCTCATAGGTGATCAGCGTGCCCGGTCCGTCCTGAAACGTCGACAGGACCCGCAACGGGACATTGTACTTGCCGGCAAACTCCACCGACCGAATCTGCAGCACCTTGGCGCCCAGACTCGCCAACTCAAGCATTTCCTCGAAGGTGACATGGTCAAGACGGCGGGCCCTGGGGACGATACGCGGATCGGCGGTGTAGACCCCGTCGACGTCGGTGTAGATCTGGCACTCATCGGCGCCCAGGGCAGCCGCCAGGGCGACGCCGGTGGTGTCCGAGCCACCGCGACCCAGGGTGGTGATGTTGCCGTCGGCGTCCACCCCCTGAAAACCTGCCACCACCACCACACGCCCCGCCCCCAGATCGGCCCGCATCCGGGCGGGATCGATCCCTGCGATGCGCGCCTTACCAAAAGCCGCGTCGGTGACGATGGGAATCTGTCCGCCCGTATAGGAACGCGCGGGGCAGCCGAGCTCCTGCAGCGTCATGGCCAGCAAGGCGATGGTCACCTGCTCGCCGGTCGAGATCAGGACGTCCACCTCGCGTGCATCCGGACGGGCCGCGATCTGGCTGGCCAGCCCCAACAGGCGGTTGGTTTCCCCGCTCATCGCCGACACCACGACCACCACGCTGTCTCCGCGCGCGCGGGCGGAGATGACCTTGCGGGCCACCTGCTCGATGCGCTCGATGGTGGCAACCGAGGTGCCCCCGTACTTCTGGACGATCAAGGCCATAATGAATCGCAAATCCTTGACTGAATATGGCGAGCCGCGCCGAAGCGCTCCCCCGTGGCGCACCGTGCCCGGGGCTGCGGATTAAAGCCGGCGATTATAGCCCAAGCGCTTCGCCCGATATGGCATGGAGCGTGGATCAGATATCGATCCAGACCCGGTCCTCTTTCAGTTCCACTGGATAGGTGGTCAACGGCTTGTGACCACGCAGGAAATTCAGCAACTGGACCCCAGGCGGAAAGTTGGCCCACTGCTTGACCGCCCCGGTCCGTACATCGAAACGCGCCCGATGCAAGGGGCACACCACGCAATCATTCTCCAGCCGCCCCCGATCCAGCGGCCCCCAGGTGTGGCTGCACAGCCGCTGGGTGGCATAGAAGCCATCCTGCAGCCGATACAGCACGATCGACGTTCCGGCGACATCGAATTTTTGCATGGCCCCAACCGCCAGATCCTCCACACCGCAAACCTGTCTCAACATGACCATTCCTCCCTTCCCGTCCTGCAATCGATTTCTCGGTAAAATACCAGCTGATATTAGCCCGCTTTTGGTTCATCTGGGATGCAAAGCCGCACTGTCTTAGCTGGCAAGATTCCATGGATCGCATTTTTTGCGCTAATCCCCCGCGCATGCCTCCCCTTGAGAGCGCAGCACGCTACCGCAGGCCCGACAGCGATAGGCTGCTCCGCCTTGGATGCGCCGGTGAAGAATGGCGCTTACCGCATGCGCCCGGCAGGCGCAGGCATAGGGGTGTCGACGCACCACCCGGACCCGTGCCCGGTCCACATCAAAGCCATGGCAGCGCCGGGCCGGCGCATCGAACCAATTCATCACTTCGCGCCACTCAGGCCCATGGGGCGCGGCACCCGGCCGCCAGCGGAACACGACCCAATGGGCCACCTCGTGGGGCAGCGTTTGCGCCAGGAAGTCCGCCGGGTTCTCCCGCAACAGGACGGGATTGAGGCGGATACGGCCATCGGCGCTGGCGCAACCCGCCCGGGTGCCGCGCAAATCAAATGCAAGTTGCGGTGGGCACGGCGTCAACCTCAAGCGGCCGGCAGCCTGGCAATCGAGTTCGGCGGCGCGCCGGCTGATTCCGGCGACCCAATCCGGCTGAGCAGCCAGCCATTGCTGCGCCTGGGCATACGGACTCATCTAGAGGTATCGGACGCTTGCGGCGCGCCCTGACGCAAAGCGGCACGCACCGGGGCCGTATCGGGGCGCACGCCGCGCCACAGCTCAAAGGCCACAGCCGCCTGTTCCACCAGCATGCCGAGGCCGTCCTCGGCACGCGCCGCACCCTGCTCTAGGGCCCAGCGCATGAACGCCGTCGGCCCGTGGCCATAGGCGAGGTCGTAACACATGGTATGGGCCGCCACCAGCCCAGGCGGCAGGTCGGGAACCGCATCGAACAAACTGGCAGCCGTGGCGTTGAGGATCAGATCGAATGGACCGGCCCCTGCCAGCGCTGGCAATCCCGTTCCAAGCACCGGACCAAGGCAGTGAAAACGGTCCGCCAGTGCCTCGGCACGCGCCGCCGTCCGGTTGGCCACTACCAATTCGCGCGGCCCTTCCTCCAGCAGCGGCCCCAGGATGCCGCAGGCGGCTCCCCCCGCCCCCAGGATCAGGAGCCGACGATCGAACAGCGTCAGACCAAGCCCCTCCTTCAAGTCCCGCACCAGACCCACGCCGTCGGTGTTGTCACCCCACAGGCGACCGTCGGCACCGACGGTGAGCGTGTTCACGGCGCTGGCCTGGCTGGCGCGTGGGGAACAGACATCAACCAAAATGAAGGCTTCCGCCTTGAACGGGAGCGTGACGTTCAGCCCCTTGCCGCCCTCGGCGACAAACCGGCGCAGCGTGATGGAAAACCCGTCCAGCGGCGCGAGGATGGCTTCATAACACAGATCCTGGCCCGTCTGCGCCGCGAACAGGCGGTGGATCCGGGGCGATTGACTGTGGGCGATGGGGTGTCCCACAACGGCGTAGCGGTCGGTCATCGGCAGCCTCTCCGCTGAACAGACAGGATGATGTTCAGGATTCCCGCAGCCAACGCAGGACCTGCGGCGCACAATAGGTCAACACAGCATCGGCCCCGGCGCGCTTGAAGGCCACCAGCGACTCCATCACCACCGCGCGCTCATCCAGCCAACCCGCTTGCGCGGCGGCCATGAGCATGGCGTACTCCCCGCTCACCTGATAGGCCAACGTCGGGACGCTAAAGCGGTCCTTCACCCGGCGCACCACGTCCAGATAGGGCATGCCGGGCTTGACCATCACCATGTCCGCGCCCTCGGCCAGATCCAACGCCACCTCACGCAGGGCCTCGCCCCCATTGGCCGGGTCCATCTGGTAGCCGCGCTTGTCCGCCTTGCCCAGGGCCGCCGCCGAACCCACCGCCTCGCGGAATGGGCCGTAGAAGGCGGAGGCGTACTTGGCTGCGTAGGCCAGAATGCGCGTTTCGGTGTACCCCGCTGCTTCCAGGGCATCGCGGATGGCGCCGATGCGCCCGTCCATCATGTCCGAGGGTGCAACCACCTGGGCGCCGGCCTCGGCATGGGACAGCGCCTGGCGCACCAGCACGGCGACGGTTTCATCGTTCAGGATCTGGCCGTCCTCACCCAACAGGCCGTCCTGACCGTGGACGGTGTAGGGGTCCAAGGCGACATCGGTGATGACACCCAGCTCCGGGAACGCAGCCCGCAGGTTGCGCACGGATCGCTGGACCAGCCCGTCAGGATTATGGGCTTCCTCGGCCTGAAGCGATTTGCGCACCTGGGGCACCACCGGGAACAGCGCCACCGCTGGCAGCCCGAGCAGGACCAGCGCCTCCAGTTCGTCCCGCAGCACGTCCAGGCTCATCCGCTCCACGCCCGGCATGGACGCCACAGCCTCCCGCCGCCCCAGACCGTCCAACACAAATACCGGCCAGATCAGATCGTTCGCGGTCAGCACCTGTTCGCGCATCAGGCGGCGCGAGAAGGGGTCCCGGCGCATACGGCGCAAGCGGGTGCGAGGAAAGGCTGGGTCGGTCACGGGCATCTTCCGGGGCGGATGGGGGATTTATTGTGCCCGCCGCCATGAGACAGGACAACGGCCCGCCAAGCACCACCTGCGTGAATGGCAGTTTCAGCCAGCGCGTTGCGACTGAACCTGAGACGAGGAAGGCACCGGCGTCGTCACGCCCGCAGCCATCCCCGCATTCGGCGCCAGTTCGGCGCCGAAATAGGTGGCGGCGATGGCATCGTGGCAACCAGCCAGCTTGAGCTGCAGCTCATCCATGTAAACGTGCAGGGTACCCGCCTCATGCGCCAAGGCGGGGATATCGGCGCGCTGGACCATACGCCGCAACTGGGCCACCGCCCGCAACGGGGTGTCATTGCGCGGCAGATCCGACAGGCAGACCTCCAGGGTTTTGAGACAGGCCTGCAGGGCGCGCGGAAACCGCTCTTCCTGTAGCAGGAAGCGCACCACATCCACCCCGGAGACCCGGCTGCGCACCAGCCGGCGGTACATCTGGTAGGCGGTCAAGGATTTGAGCACGCTCATCCATTGGACGCGGCCATAGGCTTTCAGATCCGCCGGCATTTCCGCCAGTAGATCGCCGGAGCGGACATCGAGAATGCGGGTGGTCATGTCCGCTCGTTCCAGATTGCGCCCCAGACGCATGAACTCGAAGGCTTCATCGCGGCTCATGACGCCATCCAGCAGACCCACAATCATTTGGCATTGCCCGATGATGGTTTGCAGGAATTCATGCCGCCCCCGGCGCGACAGGGCATCGCCCATCTGTTCCTGGGCAATGAGATGCAAGCGATTGATCTGGCCCCAGCCCTCGGCAGGCACAATGTCGCGGGTGGTGCGCAGATTTTCCCGGGCCTTGGTGAGACAACTGATCAAGGAGCTGGGGTTTTCGCGGTCAGCAAGCAGAAACTGCACCACGCGGTGCTCGCTCATCTCACCATAACGTTCCACGAACGCATCACGTCCGCTGGTGATGTCGATCAGTGGCTCCCAATCCGGGGTCACCACCCGGGGCAGATCCAGGATCAGGTTGGTGGAGACCGTCACCAGCCGTGCCGTGTTCTCCGCCCGCTCCAGATAGCGGGCAAACCAGTACATATTTTCAGCCATGCGCGACAGCATCAGAAAATCTCCTTGCTCAAGCCAGTAGAGCGGCGGTCAGGATGGGCTGTCCGACTCATTGCTTTCCACCACCCAGGTGTCCTTGCTACCGCCGCCCTGGGATGAGTTCACCACCAGTGATCCCTTGACCATCGCCACGCGGGTCAAGCCCCCGGTCGTTACCTGAATGTCACTGCCACTCAGGATGAAGGGCCGCAGGTCTACATGGCGGGGCTCGGGCACATGGTCCGTCAGCGTGGGGACAGTGGACAGGGCGAGGGTCGGCTGGGCGATGTAGTTGCGTGGCTCGCGCTGGATCAAGGTCGCAAATCGCTCGCATTCCTCGCGGCTCGACTTGGGCCCCACCAGCATGCCGTAGCCGCCCGATTCGTTGGCGGGTTTGACGACCAAGTCTTTCAGGTGGGCCAGCACATGCTTCAGGGACTGAGGATCCTCGCAGCGCCACGTAGGCACATTGGGCAGGATGGGATCCTCGCCCAGGTAATACTTGATGAAGTCGGGCACATAGGTATAGACGACCTTGTCATCGGCAACCCCTGCCCCAGGCGCGTTGACCAGGGCCACATTCCCCTTGCGCCATGCGCGCAGCAGGCCGGGCACACCGAGTGCGGAATCGGGCCGGAAGGCTTCCGGATCCAGGAAATCGTCATCGATACGCCGATAGACCACATCCACCCGTTCCGGCCCCTGGATGGTGCGCATGTAGACGCAGTCATCGTCGCTCACGAACAGGTCCGGACCCACCACCAATTCCACCCCCATCTGCTGGGCCAGATAGGCATGCTCGAAATAGGCTGAGTTGTAGATGCCGGGGGTCAACACCACGACGCAGGGATAATCAGCTGGCCGGGGTGACATGGCCGCCAGCATGTCGAACAGCTGCGAGGGATAGTCGTCCACCGGGAGAATCACTTGGTTCTCAAACAATTCCGGGAATACATGCTTCATCACCTGGCGGTTCATCATCATGTAGGACACCCCCGAGGGTACCCGCAGGTTGTCCTCCAGGACATATAGGGTGCCATCGCCGTCGCGCACCATGTCCGACCCACAGATGTGCGCCCAAACCCCCAAGGGCGGCGTGAAATCGCGGCATTGGGCGCGGAAGTTCTTGGAACTGGCGATCAGTTCGGCGGGAAAGCGCTTGTCACGGATGATGCGCTGGGGCCCATAGATGTCGTTGATGAACAGATTCAGGGCGTGGACCCGTTGCTTGAGACCGGCCTCGGTGCGGCGCCACTCGGCAGCCGGGATCACGCGCGGGATGATGTCCATCGGCCAGGCCCGGTCGATGGCATTGCCGTCGCTGTAGACGGTGAAGGTAATGCCCAGCGTCTTGATCTCGAGCTCTGCCGCGCGCTGGCGTTCACGCAGTGCGTCCGCCCCCAGGCTGATCAGCCGCTCCATCAAGGGACGGGCCGCGGGCCGCGGGCCATCCGGACCCACGAGCTCGTCGTAGAAGCCCTGCTGCAGATAATGGGTCCAATCCTGCGCCATGCCTGCTCCCAACTGCGACATCAAACTGTCCGATTAAAAGTCTTAACATCAGCCTTACAAGAAACGCGCCGGATCTTGAACTGACGCAGCGTGGACAGAATCAGGCTGGGATGGCCCGTCCGACGCCCTGTGAGCGTCTGGCGCCTGCTACATGGGCAGAATGCTCACGCATTGCCCCAAAATGGGGCATCAGCGAGATACCTGATGTTTCCAGACCATACGCATCACCCCGATCCAGCGCCTGGCAGCAACTGCATGACGCTGGCATGATGCTGGCAAGTCAAGCGAGATTGACGCATGGCCAGATTCTACCGCTCTCGTGTTGCTCCCGCTCAAATTCCTTACCGGAGGCCCTGATGTCCCTGCGCGTGGCGCTTACTCACAAGACCGTCTATCACTATGATCGCCCGGTCGCCCTGTCACCCCAGGTGTTCCGGCTGCGCCCGGCGGTTCACAGCCGCACCCCGATCCTGTCCTATTCGCTGCGGATCACCCCTGAGGATCATTTTCTCAACTGGCAGCAGGATCCCTTCGGCAACATCCTGGCACGGGTCGTGTTCGCGGAAGAAACCCAGACCATGTCGGTCGAAGTGGATCTGCTGGCGGACATGGTCGTCATCAATCCTTTTGATTTCTTTGTCGAGGAATACGCCAAGCATTTCCCGTTTACCTATGACCGCCAATTGCGCAAGGAATTGACGCCCTACCTCGAAATTACCGAAAACGGACCGCATCTGCGCAAATGGCTATCCGGTATCAATCGGGGCAAGCGGCCCTATGTCGTTGATTTTCTGGTCGAGCTCAACAGCCGGCTGCAAAAGGACATCGGCTATCTGATCCGCATGGAGCCGGGCATCCAGACCTGCGAGGAAACCCTGGGGCAGGGCACCGGGTCCTGCCGCGACTCGGCATGGCTGCTGGTTCAGATCATGCGCCATCAGGGTCTCGCAGCACGCTTCGTGTCGGGTTATCTGGTGCAACTGAAAGCCGACGTCAAGGCCCTGGACGGCCCCTCTGGACCCGAGGCCGACTTCACCGACCTGCATGCCTGGTGCGAAGTCTACGTGCCCGGCGCGGGGTGGATTGGCCTGGATCCCACCTCAGGCCTGTTCGCCGGCGAAGGACACATTCCGCTGGCCTGCACCCCTGATCCGGCGAGCGCCGCCCCGGTGTCCGGCAATTTCTGGGGCGACCCGGAAACCAAGGTTGAGTTTGACTACACCAACCAGGTGCAGCGCATCCACGAGGATCCGCGGGTCACCAAACCCTACACGGAGGACCAATGGCAGACCATTAACCTGTTGGGGCGGGCAGTGGATGAACAGCTCCGTGCCGGGGATGTGCGCCTGACGCTGGGCGGCGAACCCACGTTCGTCTCGGTCGACGACATGGAATCGGCCCAATGGAACACCGCGGCACTGGGTCCCGAGAAGCGGCAGCTGGCCGGCAGCCTGCTGCGCCGGCTGTGGGATCGCTTCGCACCGGGCGGCGTGTTTCATGTCGGACAGGGTAAATGGTATCCCGGCGAAGAACTGCCACGCTGGGCGCTGTCGCTGTATTGGCGCCCGGACGGGCAGCCGGTCTGGCGTCGACCCGAGCTGCTGGCGGAAGACGGCAAGGATTATGGCTGCACCGTGGACGATGCGCTGTGCTTTGCCCGTGAACTGGCGCGGCGCCTGGGCGTCAATCCGGATCATGCGCAACCCGGCTACGAGGATGTGCTCTATCACCTTTGGAAGGAAGGCACCCTTCCCGACGACCTCGATCCGCTGAAACTGAATCGCAAACAACATCCGGATCATGCCAGCCTGAGCCAGATGCTGGCGCGCGGCCTTGACGTGCCGGTGGGTTATTGCCTGCCCCTGCGATGGAATTACGGCGCCATATGTTGGGAGAGCGTGCATTGGCCGTTCCGCCGCGACCTGATGTTCCTGATGCCCGGTGACTCGCCCATGGGCCTGCGCCTGCCCTTGGAGAGCCTGCCCTGGAGCGCCCAGCAGCGTGAACGCAAGGCGGTGATCCCGGAACGCAGCCCGTTTGAAGCTCGGCCGCCCCTGAGCGATGCCATGGGCGAGGTGGCGCGTCACTACAGTGCGTGGACACCTGCCACAACCCAATCGCTCACCGAAATGGATCAGGCGGACGCGCCCGAAACGACCCAGACGGTGGAGGTGTTCCGCACCGCCCTGTGTGTGGAGCCGCGTAACGGCTGTCTGCATATATTCCTGCCGCCAGTGAACTATCTGGAGCACTATCTGGATCTGCTGGCCCACATCGAGGCCACCGCCGCCCAACTGGGAATGCCGGTGCGCCTGGAAGGCTACGAGCCGCCCCACGACTGGCGCCTCAAACGCCTCCACATCACCCCCGATCCAGGCGTCATCGAGGTCAATATCCATCCTGCGGAAACCTGGGATGAGCTGGTCAGCAACACCGAAATCCTCTACGAGGAGGCCCATCAAACCCGCTTGGGCAGTGAGAAATTCATGCTGGACGGCCGTCATACCGGCACCGGCGGCGGCAATCACGTGACCCTGGGCGGCGCCACGCCGGCCGACAGCCCTTTTCTGCGCCGGCCCGACCTGTTGCGCAGTCTGGTGACCTTCTGGCAACACCACCCGGCCATGAGCTACCTGTTCTCGGGGCTCTTCATCGGCCCCACCAGCCAGGCGCCACGGGCAGACGAGGCGCGCGTCGAAAGCCTCTACGAGCTGGAGATCGCGTTCAAGGAAATGCCCGAGGGCGAGGTTCCCCAGCCCTGGCTGGTGGATCGCCTGCTGCGCAATCTGTTGGTCGACCTGACCGGCAATACCCACCGGGCGGAGTTCTGCATCGACAAGCTTTATTCTCCCGACAGCCAGCGCGGCCGGCTGGGACTTTTGGAATTGCGTGCTTTCGAGATGCCACCCCACCCGCGCATGAGCCTGGTGCAGATGTTGCTGTTGCGGACGCTGGTCGCTCATTTCTGGCAACGGCCCTACCGCCACGATCTGGTGCGCTGGGGCACTTCCCTGCACGACCGCTTCATGCTGCCCCATTTCATCTGGCAGGACATGCAGGATGTGGTGCGGCACCTGCGCGAGGCAGGCTTCCCCTTCAACCCCGACTGGTTCGCGCCCTTCCTGGAATTCCGCTTCCCCCACTATGGGGATGTGCGGGTGGGCGACATCCACCTGGAATTGCGAAGCGCCCTGGAGCCCTGGCATGTGCTGGGCGAAGAGAGCAGCAACATGGGCACGGCGCGCTTCGTGGACTCCTCCGTCGAGCGTTTGCAGGTGCGCTTGACGGGGCTGACCGATTCCCGCTATGTGGTGGCCTGCAATGGCCGCCTGGTCCCGCTGCACAATACTGGCGTCCACGGCGAATACGTGGCTGGCGTGCGCTACCGGGCCTGGCAGCCGCCCTCGGCCCTGCATCCCACCATCGGCGTCCACTCCCCGCTGGTATTCGACATCATCGACACCTGGAATGGGCGCTCCATCGGCGGCTGCACCTACCATGTCGCCCATCCCGGCGGCCGCAGCTACGACGTCTACCCCGTGAACGCCTATGCCGCCGAAACCCGTCGGGTCAGCCGTTTCTGGGGATTCGGTCATACACCGGGGGTGCTGGAAGTTCCGCCGGACGTTGCCCGGCTGGCGCGTTTCCTGCCGGATGGCCACCCCATCGGACCGATGCAACCGCCGCCGGAGGAAACCAACCGCGAATACCCGCACACCCTGGACCTGCGCCGTCGCTCGGTGTGGGCCCCGCGCTGAACGCATTGACCGCATAACGGGCATGGCCCAGCTGGAGTAAACTTCACCCCTTGCCCGGCGCGATGCCGGGCCAGGGGATGGAGCTTGTGATGAGACGCATGAACCGGGGTTCGCCTCGCAGCAGCCGCGGCATTGATGAACTGGTGCAACTGGCCCTGGGGCTGGGGCGTGCCGGTTGCCATCAGGAAGACCTGTTCTACCAGAATCGCTTGCGGCCATTGATCCAGCGCCTGCTCATCGATCGCCGCGAAGAAACCCTCGGCGAAGCCCTCGACCGAGTGTATGGCCAGCATCCCCGTTCCTTTGAAAGCCTGTCCGATCTCATCGAAGCCCAGGCCATGGGCGGTGAATCGGGGCTCTTGATCGCCCTGCCGGTCATGGCCTGGTCACGTTATGACATCCCGGTGACTTCGCTCAGCCCAGCTCAATGCCAGCAATTTCATGAACTGCTGACCACTTATGTGCTTGCCCCGGGTGTGGCCATTGCGGTGGCCGATTTCCTGTTTGGTCCCGATCAATTGCCTGCGGGGTTCTGCGGCGCCTTCGAGCTTGCCTCGCGTCTCCAGCAGCGGCTGGCGCACGGACAAACGGTCCTGGCGGTCGACCCCCTGGGGCTACCCGCCACCACCCGCTTCCTGGCCGATCCACGCTATCTGCTGGCCCTGATCCGCGCCCAGCCCGGCGAGGCCCTGTTCCGCTGGCACGAAC
>JBARUT010000225.1:0-14737 GCA_049645885.1 Candidatus Macondimonas sp. | reverse complement strand
CCAGGTTTTCAGGCGTGCCGAGTAGCAGCCCCTCTGCCCACAACAAATCGCGTGCTGCGGCCTCCTTGGCCCACAGGCAACGGACTTCGACGGCGTCTGCTTCCAGGGCGCCCTGCGCCGCGGCGCAGGCCAGGCGCTCGGTGTTGCCGGTTTGGGAATGGAAGACGATGAGCAGGTGCTTGCGGGCCATATCGACGTGATCTCCAAGCGCATCCGGTGCATGCAGGGAAAGACTGGCCCCATGCCACGAGCCAGGGGCGATGATAGGATGGCGCAAACTTTATCAGGCCAGTATGCGGAGGACGCATGACTCAGGTACTTGATGATCAGGTTGCGGCCGCGGCCTTCAGGCGCCTGCTGGCGCATTTGCAGGCGCACCCCGAGGTGCAGAACATCGACTTGATGAATCTGGCTGGATTCTGTCGCAACTGTTTGGCCAAGTGGTATGCCAGCGAAAGCGCCGCCCTGGACATGCCGCTGAGCGATCCACAGGCGCGTGAGCTGATTTACGGCATGCCTTACGGCGAATGGAAGGCACTTCATCAAAAATAGGCCGGCGTGACGGCCCTGATTCAGGAGATTATCCATGTCCCACGCGACCACCGACCTGTCCGACGCCCATCCCGATGCGATCCAGGTCGCCGAGCCGATGTTCCGCGACTTTGGCGGACAGCGCGCCTTCCATGGCGCCATCGCCACGGTCAAGTTGTTCGAGGACAATGCCCTGGTGCGCAGCATCCTGGAAACACCGGGCGCGGAGCGGGTGCTGGTGGTGGACGGCGGGGGATCGATGCGTTGCGCCCTTCTGGGTGATCAGCTTGCGGAACTCGCTGTGCGCAATGGCTGGGCCGGGGTGGTGGTCTATGGCTGCATCCGTGATTCAGAGGCAATCGGCCAATTGCCGCTTGGAGTCAAGGCGCTGGCCACCCATCCGCTGAAGAGCATCAAGCGTGGGGAGGGGCAGCGCGAAATCCCGGTGCGATTCGCCGGCGTGCATTTTCGTCCCGGCGCATGGCTTTATGCGGACGGAGATGGCCTGATTGTCAGCGAGCACCCCCTGACTACCTGATGAAAGGGGCCCGCTCACAGGCCCAGCAGACGTGTCAATTCTTCCTGGCCGCGTTCCACAGCGGCGCGGCCCTCGCTGATGGCCTCGGCCGCGCGGTAAAACTCCATCAAGCCGATCTGGCCCAGGCGTGGCGCAATCTGCGAATCGGGCGGATCCCCCGCCATGCGGCTGCGGGTGATGCGATCCTGCATGATGTTGATGGCCGTGGTCGTCACATCGAACAGGCCGGGCGGCGCACTTGGAGTAACGCCGCCGTCCCCCTGGAAAAACGAGATCCAGTTGCGCGGTGACCAACGCAGGGCGGCTGGTCCGCTCGCCGTATCCAGTGGCTCGGCCGTGGTGATCACCACCGGCGCTGGCCGCTGGCGGCGAGTGAGGATGTCGCCGTTGAGATTGACCGCAATCACGATGTCGGCGCCCAAGGCCCGGCACACGGACACGGGCACCGGGTTGACCAGCCCACCATCAACCAGCCAGCGCCCCTCGGATTGCACGGGTTTGAACAGGCCCGGCAGGGCGATGGAAGCATGCACGGCATCCAGGATGGGTCCCTGCGTCAGCCAGATTTCCCGGCCGGTGCCCAGATCGGTGGCGACAGCGGCGAAACGCGGCGACAGGGTTTCCAGCGTTTTGCTCGCCAGTCGCTCATTGAACAGATTCAAGGCGCGACGTCCGTGCAACAGGCCGCCACCGGTCAGACTCCAGTCCAGCATGCGCACCACTTCGAGCCGCCCCAGTCCCAGCACCCAGGACTTGAGCTCGGCCAGCTCGCCGCCGCAATAGGCGGCCCCGACCAGGGCGCCGATGGACGAGCCGGCGACTACATCAGGCCGGATGCCGAGTTGCTCCAGCGCTTCGAGTACCCCGATATGGGCCCAGCCGCGGGCGGAACCGCTGCCCAGGGCCAGCCCGATGCGCGGCGTCATGCTGCTTCCTCAAGCGCTTGAAAGGTCATCATTCCACGCTGTTGACCAGCGCATGGGGATCTTCCTCTTCCAAGCGCTCGAAGAAATCCGGATCCATCATCTCAATGAAGCGTTTGGCGGCCGGGGTCAGGAATTTCCCTTTGCGCACCACCACGCCATAGGTGCGCTGGGGGAAATAGTCGTTCAACGGGACGGCGTGCAGCCGTTCATGACCGGTCAGGCAGATGCTGGTGACGATAGAAATGCCAAAGCCCATTTCCACGTATTTCTTGATCACCTCCCAGCCGCCGGCCTCCAGGGTGACCTTGAAATCGAGGTTGTGCTGCTGGAACACCATGCGCACCACGCGCCAGGTGCTGAGGTGGCGCGGGGGGAGCAGGAGCCCGAATTTGCTGATCTCCTCCAGGGTGATCTTGTCTTGGGACGCCAGCGGGTGATCCAGTGGCATGATCAGCATGGGGTCGTAGGAATACATGGGCCAGTAGCTGATGTCGTCCGGAACATCGAGCATCGAACCGACGGCCAGGTCGACATCATCGGCGCGCAGCATCTCCATGCCGTCGCGACCGGTCACGTTATGCAGGTTGAAATGAATCCCCGGATGGCGCGCCGAGAAGCGGCCGACCAAGTCGGGCAACAGGTAGAGCAGGGTGGATTCCCCGGCGGCGATATTGAGCTGGCCGGATTCCAGCGAGCCGCGGCGCGCCGAGAAATTTTCCGGCAAGGCCTCAAGTCCTTCCACCAGCGGCAATGCCAACTCATAAAGGATGTGCCCCTCGGGCGTGAGCTTGATCTTGGGTCCGCGGCGCTCGAACAGCACCACGTCCAGTTCGCGCTCCAGGGCCTGGATCTGCAAGGACACGGACGGCTGGCTCAGGGACATGCGTTCGGCGGCCTTGGAAATGCTGCCGGTCTGGGTGGCGTAACAGAACCCCCGCAGTTGTTGCAGGCGATTGTGTTTGTAGTAGTGTCGAGACGGTTCCTCCATCAGGCGGTGCTCCCTGCGTGCCATCAATGATTGATCATGGAAATATTAAAAATTGAATGGATTGGGCTGTCAAATGTATTTCAAAAGCTCTATTATTGGCGATTCAAATAGGCCCGGCGATTGCGGGTGTGCGAGAGTGATCCAGAACAAGACCATAGGCCTGTGGCGATTTTCCGTCATGAATGGCCCATCTGATCCGGTCCCGTACGACCCCTTGGCTTCGCTGCTGCCCGATGCCGGTGAGGCGTTGGCCGCGCTATTGCACTGCCCTGAATCCTTGATGTCCATGTGCCGCAGGAGACTGCCATGACGCCCTACCAGACCCGCAACGGTGAGATCGCGATCCTTGGTCCGATGACGCCCGAGTATCAATCGGTACTGACTGCCGAGGCCCTTGAGTTCATCGCCGAGCTGGTCGCCCGCTACGCTCCCGAGCGAGACCGCCTGATGGCGCGGCGGCGCGAGCGTCAGCAAGCCTTCGATGGCGGCGCGTTGCCGGATTTCCTCCCTGAAACGGCAGCCATTCGCGCTGGCGACTGGAAGGTGGCGCCGATCCCGGCCGATCTGCAGGATCGGCGGGTGGAGATCACCGGTCCCGTGGACCGCAAGATGATCATCAACGCCCTCAATGCTCCGGTCAAGTGTTTCATGGCCTGCCTGGAGGATGCCCTGTCGCCGACCTGGGACAATGTGATCCAGGGACAGATCAATCTGAAGGACGCGGTAGCGGGAAGCATTTCCTTCGCCAACCCGGATGGCAAGACCTACCGGCTAAGCGACAAGACCGCTGTGCTGATCGCCCGGCCGCGCGGCTGGCACCTGCCGGAAAAGCACATCACGCTCAACGGCCAGATCGTCCCCGCCGCGCTGGTGGACTTCGGCCTGTACTTTTTCCACAACGCCCGCGACCTGCTCGCCAAGGGCACCGGTCCCTATTACTACCTGCCAAAACTGGAAAGCCATCTCGAGGCCCGGCTGTGGGCTCAGGTGATGGATTTCTCCGAAGACCACTTTGGACTCACCCGTGGCACCATCAAGGCCACCATCCTGATCGAGACGCTGCCAGCGGTATTCGAGATGGACGAGATCCTCTATGAGATGCGCGACCACATCGTCGCCCTCAACTGCGGTCGCTGGGACTATATCTTCAGCTATATCAAGACCCTGAAGAATCATTCCGATCGGGTGTTGCCCGATCGGGGTGTCGTGAGCATGGACAAGCCATTCCTGGATGCCTACTCACGGCTGCTGATAAAAACCTGCCACAAGCGGGGTGCATTGGCCATGGGCGGCATGGCGGCGTTCATTCCGGTCAAAGATCCCGGACAGAACGAGATCGCCCTGGCCAAGGTTCGCGCCGATAAAGAACGGGAAGCGCGCAACGGCCATGATGGAACCTGGATTGCCCACCCCGGCCTCGCCGGCGTGGCGGTCGAGGTTTTCAACCAGTACATCGGGCCCAACCGGCTCAACCAGCTCCATGTCATGCGAGACAACGATACCCCCGTCACCGCGCGCGATCTGCTGCAGCCCTGTGAAGGCGCAGCGACCGAGGCGGGCCTGCGGGGGAATATCCGGGTTGCCGTGCAATACATCGAAGCCTGGATCAGCGGTCGCGGCGCGGTGCCGATCTATAACCTGATGGAAGACGCAGCGACGGCAGAAATCAGTCGCACTCAGATCTGGCAGTGGATACGCCACGGCATTCGCCTCGACAGTGGGGAGACGGTTACCGCCGCCCTGTTCCGTCGACTGCTCGCCGAGGAACTGGAAGTGGTCCGCAACGAGGTGGGCGAGGACGCCTACACCAACGGACGCTTCAACGAGGCCGCACAGATCATGGATCGCATCACCACGGCCGATGAGTGCGTGGATTTCCTGACCCTGGCTGCTTACGACTACCTGCCCTAATCGTGGAGAAAATGATGTCGATCACGCGCGAGCAACAAATCAAGGCCCTGGAGAAAGATTGGGCCGAAAATTCCCGCTGGAAGAGTGTCAAGCGCGGTTACACCGCTGCCGACGTCGTCCGTCTGCGCGGTAGCGTTCAATTGGAACACACGTTGGCCAAGCGTGGCGCCGAGAAGCTGTGGAAGCTGGTCAATGGCGAGGCCAAGAAGGGCTATGTGAACGCCTTCGGTGCGATCACCGCCGGTCAGGCGATGCAGCAGGCCAAGGCCGGCCTGGAAGCCGTGTACCTGTCGGGCTGGCAGGTCGCCGCCGACGGCAACACCAGCGAAACCATGTACCCCGACCAGTCGCTGTACGCCTACGACTCCGTGCCGACCATGGTGCGCCGCATCAACAACACCTTCAAGCGCGCCGACGAGATCCAGTGGTCGCGCGGCATCGAGCCCGGCAGCAAGGAATTCATCGACTACTTCCTGCCCATCGTGGCGGACGCTGAAGCCGGTTTCGGCGGCGTGTTGAACGCCTTCGAGCTGATGAAGAACATGATCACCGCCGGCGCCGCTGGTGTGCATTTCGAAGACCAGCTGGCTGCCGTGAAGAAGTGCGGTCACATGGGCGGCAAGGTGTTGGTGCCGACCGCCGAAGCCATCGAGAAGCTGATCGCGGCGCGTTTCGCGGCGGATGTGATGGGCGTGCCGACCATCGTGCTGGCCCGTACCGACGCCGAGGCTGCCAACCTGATCACCTCGGATCATGACGCCAACGACAAGCCCTTCCTGACCGGTGAGCGCACCCAGGAAGGCTTCTACCGTGTCAAGAATGGTCTGGAGCAGGCCATCAGTCGCGGCGTGGCCTATGCACCCTATGCCGATCTGGTGTGGTGCGAGACTGGCGTGCCCGACATTGGCTTCGCCCGTGAGTTCGCGCAGGCCGTGCTCAAGGCCTGCCCCGGCAAGCTGCTGAGCTACAACTGCTCGCCGTCCTTCAACTGGAAGAAGAATCTCGACGACAAGCAGATCGCCAAGTTCCAGGATGATCTGTCCGCGCTGGGTTACAAGTATCAGTTCATCACCCTGGCCGGTATCCACATCAACTGGTACAACACTTTCCAGTTCGCCTATAACTACGCGCGTGGCGAAGGCATGAAGCACTACACCGAGATGGTGCAGGAACCGGAATTCGCCGCCCGCGAGAAGGGTTACACCTTTGTGTCGCACCAGCAGGAAGTCGGCGCAGGCTACTTCGACGATGTCACGACCGTGATCCAGGGGGGATCGAGCAGCGTCAAGGCGCTGACCGGCTCCACCGAAGAAGAACAGTTCCACTGAGCGGAATCGTTCTGATCTAAACGCGGCAAGCCCATTGTGTTGCCGATGATGAAAAGACCCGGAGGAGCAATCCCCCGGGTCTTTAACTTTATGAGCCGATCCATGGCTTAGCTTATGAATGGTCGTTTGACTTATTCGAAGCGGATGCCAACCGGCAATTGCAGGCCGACAATGGTGCTCAGGCTGGTGGCAAGGAAGTTGTTTCGCGCGTCGGCCACAGCCTGGCGGCCCGCCCGGGCAGCGTCACGGTTGGGCTGGGTGGCGATATAGGTCTGGTTCAGATCGCCATAAGCCTGGGGAATTTCCGTACCGAGGGCCACATCGCGCAGGGTGGGAATTTCCACGAGGTCGCGACTGCCGATGAAGGGCAACTCGATGGAAAGAACGAAACCTTTGCCACGGACTTCCGCCAACTGGCTGTCGCTCATTTCGGCGGAGGCGGTGCCGGCAACGTTCAGCAAAGCGGCGGCCAGCGCAAGAGACTTCAGGCTATTCATGTCAGACTCCTTGGGATCACATGGGATGGTTGCGATTGTTCCCCGAGGGAACGCCGACATTGCATCACGGGCCGATTGCGCCGATGTTTCGCAGACGTGGCGCCTCCATTACGGCGGCGCCAAGCTTGACAGGCGGGAGGGGAGGCGGCAGAATTCCGCCTCTTCTGCAAACGCAGCGGGCTGAATTGTGGCTAGGTAGCTCAGCCGGTTAGAGCGCATCACTCATAATGATGAGGTCGGCGGTTCGAGCCCGCCCCTAGCTACCACATTTCGATGTAAACGGCGCCTTGGGCGCCGTTTTTCGTTAGTGCGGGCGGCCTACTCAAAAAGGCTTGGTAACCGCGAGCAGCACGATGACGACCAGGAACAGCGAGGGAATCTCGTTGATCCAGCGGTAAAAGCGGCCGCTGTGGATGCCCGGCCGCATCGCCAGCTCGCGCATCAGCCGCCATAGATAGACGTGGTAGCCGAGCAGCAGCAGCACCAGCGTCAATTTCAGATGCAGCCAGCCACTTCTGGCATAAGCCTGCCAGGCGTAATCCACCAGCAACCACAGGCCAAACAGCGCGGTGCCGCTGGCGCCGATGGTCATCATCACGAACAGACGGCGCTCCATCAGCTCGAAGCGTGCGCGCTCGGCGGGGCTGCTCAGTTCACAGTGATAGACGAACAGACGCGGCAGATAGAATAGGCCGGCGAACCAGGTCACCATGAATATCACATGGAAGGCCTTGACGGTGAGCATGGGAAGAGACTCCTGCAACACGGGAAACTTGTGGATCGGGTATCGGCCCGCGATCATGGCAAGGTGGCGATCATGTCGCAAGCAACGCGGGGCCGGCCGGCCCCCATGGGAAGGAGCAAGGCGTGATTTCAGCGGGTATCGTGGGCGGGACCGGTTACACCGGCGTGGAGCTGTTGCGGATTCTGGCGAACCATCCGGAAGTGCAGGTGGACTGCCTGACTTCCCGGGGCGCGGAAGGCACGGCGGTCTCTGAGCTGTTTCCCAGTCTGCGGGGCCGGATTGATCTGACGTTTACCGCGCCCGAGGTGGAACGCCTCGCCCGCTGCGATGTGGTGTTCTTCGCCACCCCCCACGGTGTGGCGCTGGACATGGCCGGCGCCCTGCTGGATGCCGGGGCCCGCGTGGTCGACCTCTCCGCCGATTTTCGTTTGCCCGATGCGGCGCTGCTGGCCCGTTGGTATGGCCTCACGCCCATGAATGCCGAGCTGCTGGGCCGGGCGGTCTACGGTTTGCCCGAGGTGAACCGCGAGGCCCTGCGCACGGCTCGGCTGGTGGCCAATCCGGGTTGCTATCCGACGGTGATCCAACTGGGCTTCCTGCCGCTGCTGGAGCGGGGCTGGATCGATCCGCAGCGTCTGATCGCCAGCGCCGCGAGCGGTGCAAGTGGGGCGGGGCGGGGCGCCAAGGTCGATTCCCTGTATTGCGAGGTGGCGGACAATTTCCGCGCCTATGGCGTGGCGGGTCATCGCCACCTGCCGGAGATCGAAACCCATCTGGCGCGGGCCACGGGCCACACCGTGGGGCTGACCTTCGTGCCCCAACTCGCGTCCATGAACCGTGGCATGCATGCCACGCTGTTCGCGTTCCTGCGCGAGGCGGTGGATGAAACGGAATTGCATGCCCTGTATGCCGCCCGCTACGTTGACGAGCCTTTCGTGGACGTCCTGCCGCTGGGACAGCATCCCGCCACCGCCAGCGTGCGCGCGGCCAACACCTGCCGCCTCAGCGTGTTCCGGCCCCAGAATGGCGAGACCGTGGTGGTGCTTGGCGTGATCGACAACCTGGTCAAGGGCGCGGCGGGCCAGGCAATCCAGAACATGAACCTGATGTTCGGCCTGCCCGAATCCATGGGACTCGAGGCCTTGGCCGTGATGCCCTGATCCCATCGAGGCGCACGGCGCATGGCGGCCACGCTGGCGTGGATCCGCCTTTTTCCACTGTATCGAACGATCGTTTTGTGGTAAATCTAAACGTTGTTCAGAGGGGAGGCGGTTGAAGCATCTCCTGCCGGACGGCAAGCATCCATCAGACACCGACAAGCCGGTTGATCAGGCTTGCGGGCACTTGGTGTGACCGTCCGCATTTCGTTGTGCAGGCCTGGGAGTTTTCCAGGGCCTGTGTTTTAAAAGGGCTTGAGAAGGAGTTCAAGCGATGAATTTCAAATTTTCCCAGGATCAGGAAATGATGCGCGACTCGGCCAAGCGCCTGCTGGCCGATCTGTCGTCATACGCCGCAGTCCATAAGATTCTCGATTCCGAAGCCACTCACGACGCCAACCTGTGGAAACAGATGGCCGAGGCGGGCTGGCTGAGCACCGCCATCCCCGAGGAATACGGCGGGGCCGGCATGGGTTATCTCGAACTGGCCGTGCTGGCCGAAGAAATGGGCAAGACCCTGGCCTGCACCCCGTTCTCTTCCTCCATCTACATGGCAGCGGAGCTGATCAAGGCCGCTGGTTCCGAATCCCAGAAAGCCACTTACCTCGCCAAGCTGGCGGCTGGCGATGCCATTGCCACCGTGGCCTATGCCGAGAAGGGCCGCATCGACGCCGCAGGCGTCCAGGTCAAGGCCCAAGGGCGCAAGCTGACCGGCGTGAAATCCCCGGTGGTGGACGGCTTGAGTGCCGATCTCGCCATTGTTTCGGCGCGTGACGAGGAAGGAGTGTCCCTGTACCTGGTCAACCTGGCCGACAGCAAGGTGACCCGTGAATCCATCGCGACCATGGACCGGACGCGCAAGCAGGCCCGTTTGAGCTTCAACGGCGTGGACGCCGAGCCGCTGGGCAAGGCCGGCCAGGGCGCCGCGTTGCTGGACGCGATGTCCTACAAGGCCGCAGCCTTGTTTGCTTTCGAGCAGGTGGGTGGCGCACAGGCAGCCATGGAAATGGCGGTTCAGTACGCCAAGGAACGCTATGCCTTTGGCCGGCCGATTGGCTCCTTCCAGGCCATCAAGCACCGCATCGCCGACATGTTCGTCAAGGTCGAGACCGCTCGCTCCAGCGCCTACTACGCCGCCTGGGCGCTGGAAAGCGCGCCGGAGAAGCTGCAGCAGGCCGCCAGCGGCGCCCGCGTCATGGGCATCGATGCCTATGCGTTTGCCGCCCAGGAAAACGTCCAGGTCCACGGCGGCATCGGCTTCACCTGGGAAGCCAACCCCCATCTGCACATGAAGCGTGCCAAGCATCTGGAAAGCCTGCTTGGCGGCGCCATCGTCTGGCGGGAACGGTTGATGCGCAGCCTGGAACAGGCCGCCTGAGCGGTCCATCCAGGGATTTGGAATTTTAGGAGGATAGGGAACATGGATTTCAACGATACCCCGCAGGAAGCGGAATTCCGCGCCGAAGTCAGCCAGTGGCTGTCCCAGAATGCCAAACTGCGCAGCGAGTCGGGCGGCATGATGAGCATGTTCGCAGAAGCCGAGGGCGGCGAACTGCGCGGCGAAGCCGAATGGGAAATGGTCCGCACCGCCCAGGCGTGGCAGCGCAAGAAAGCCGATGCCGGTTGGGGCGTGATCACCTGGCCGAAGAAATTCGGTGGCCGCGGCGGCAACATCATGCAGCAGGTCATCTGGGGCCAGGAAGAGGCCAAGTACGAGACCCCCGCCAACATCTTCATGATCGGCATCGGCATGGCCGGTCCGACCATCATGACCCACGGCACCAACGAGCAGAAGGATCGCTATCTGCAGCCCATGCTGCGTGGCGATGAAGTGTGGTGTCAGTTGTTCAGCGAACCCGGCGCCGGTTCCGACCTGGCCGGCCTGCGCACCCGCGCCGTCAAGGACGGCGACGACTGGATCATCAACGGCCAGAAGGTCTGGACCTCCGGTGCCCATTATTCCAAATGGGGCATCCTGGTCACCCGCCACGATCCCAGCCTGCCCAAGCACAAGGGCCTGACCTACTTCATCGTCGACATGGAATCGCCGGGCGTCGAAGTCCGTCCGATCCGCCAGATCACCGGCGGCGCCAACTTCAACGAAGTGTTCTTCAACGACGTGCGCATTCCGGACAGCAATCGACTGGGCGCCGTGGGCCAGGGCTGGGCGGTATCCATCACCACCCTGATGAACGAGCGCATGAGCATCGGTGGCGGTGGCGGGCTGTTCGGCGGCGACAATGGACTCGGCAGCATCGTGGCCCTGTTGCGCGAAACCACCCTGGACGGGCGTCCGGCGCTGGAGCATGACGCCGTGCGCCAGAAGATGGCCGAATTCGCTGCCCGCTTCAAGGCGCTGGAGCTGACCGGCTATCGCACTCTGTCGGCGTTGTCGCAGGGCGCCATGCCGGGTTCGGAAAGCTCGGTCATGAAGCTGGCCATGGGTTTGCTGATCCAGGAAATGGCGGCCTTCATCATGGAACTCCAGGGGGCGGCCGGCGTGCTGACCGATCGCCAGGACACCCTGATGGAAGCCATGTGGCAGCAGGCCTATCTGGGCATTCCGGCGATCCGCATCGCCGGTGGCACGGACGAGGTCCAGCGCAACATCATCGGCGAGCGCATCCTCGGTCTGCCCACGGATATCCGCATCGACAAGACCGTGCCGTTCAATGAAGTCCCCACCGGACCCAGCAAGAAGGGCTGAATGTCCTGACTGACGCCATGCCCCGCACTGCTTGCAGGTGCGGGGCATGCTTTTTTAAAACAGTGCCGGTTCCGTTTGACCTCAGTTCCACGCATTACCCAAGATTTTTTCAATCCTCAAGGAGAATTGGCCATGGCCAAGCAAGTGCCTCTGGAAGAGGGCTATCTCGTCATTCCCGAAGCCGAGGGCGAACGCCCGCGTTTGTTGGGCTCCTACAGCCCTGAGGCGAAGAAGTATTTCTTTCCTCGCCGCATGCAGTGTCCGTTGACCGAAACGCCCGTCGAGGACGTCGAGCTGTCCTCCGAGGGCGTGCTCTACTCCTGGACCTGGGTGCTGATGCCCTTCATGGGCGCCGCCAAGATGGGCGACGGCAAGGCCCACGGCGTGGGTCAGATCGATCTGCCCGAAGGGGTGCGCGTCCAGGCCGTGATCAGCGGCAAGATGGGCGACTGGGAGATCGGCATGCCCATGGGCATGGTGGCCCTGCCCATCAAGAAGAAGGGCGATACGGAAATGTGCAGCTTCGGCTTCGAGCCGATCCGCAAGGGGGAATGAGGAAATGTTGGAAGACGTATACGTCGCCGGCGTGGGGATGCATCCCTTCGGCAAGCATGGCAAGAGCAACAAGGAAATGGCCTACGTGGCCGGCAAGGCCGCGCTGAAGGACGCCGGCATCAAGTTCCGCGATGTGGGCGCGCTCTACAACGGCTACATCATGGGCGACATGACCGAAGGCGTGGCCATCGCCAAGGATCTGGGTCTGACCGGCGTGCCGGTGGTCCATGTCGAGAATGCCTCGGCCACGGGTTCCACGGCTTTCCGGGAAGCCTGCCTGCGGGTTGCTTCCGGCCAGGCCGACATCGCCATGGCGCTGGGCTTTGACGACATCGTGCGCATGGGCCAGATGATGATGCAGATGTACATGGCCCAGGGGCCGCGCATCGAAAGCATGGTGCTGCCCGCCGCGTTCTTTGCCATGTGGGCGGTGCGCCGCACGCATGAATACGGCACCTCCCCGGAGATCTATGCCCGCATCGCCGCCAAGAACTGGAACCACGCCCGCTACAACCCCATGGCGCAGCGCCAGTCGGATCACGAAGTGACCATCGAGGAAGTGCTGGCCTCCAAGCCAGTCGCCCATCCCCACACCACCATGATGGCCTGTGCCACGGGTGGCGGTGCGGCCTGCGCCATCGTGACCAACAAGAAATGGGCGAAGAAACTGGCGGCCGGCCGGCCGCTGGTGCGGGTGCTGTCCTCCCAGTTGCAGTCAGAGCAGTATGTCGACGGCCACATCTTCATGGGCGCCGTGGTGGGACCGAGTGAACTGACCCGCTCCACCTCGCAGGCCTGTTATGAAGAAGCCGGACTGGGTCCAAAGGACGTCAGCCTGGTGCACGTCCACGACGCCTTCCCTATCGAAGAACTCATGTACTACGAGCTGATGGGCTTCTGCGGCGAGGGCGAGGGCGAGAAGCTGGTGCTGGAAGGCGCCACCCAGATCGGTGGGCGCATTCCGTTCTCCACCGACGGCGGCCTCATCGCCCGCGGCCATCCGGGCGGTCCCACGGGCCTGGCCCAGGTGTGGGATGCCACCCAGCAATTGCGCGGTGAATCCGGCAAGCGCCAGGTGGAAGGCGCCCATACGGCCGCGGTACACATGATGGGGGCAGGCTCGGTCTGCGTCATGCACATGCTGCACCGCGAAAACGCCTGATGCGCTGACGGCGGGTCGCTTGCGGTCCACCTTTCAGCCACCATGAACCCCGGCATTTCACCGGGGTTTTTTCATGCTGTTTTGCTATCCCTTTGCGCTGAAGTTGAGATGGAAATTCAGTGCCACTTACCTCCCCCATGCCTGAACTGGGTCATGGATGCGTTCATCGGCGCTCATCAACAGGCGGGGTACAACTGATCATCCTGCTCGCCAAGGCTAGATGAGCTATACCGCCATGATTTTTATTGTGGCCAATCAATATCGTCCCAAGCGACCTGCGCCTCCTTTTGGGTGAGCACCGCTCTGACAGCGAACGAACCGATCCCTTGGCCTTCTAATAAAACAGGTAAGGCGGAAGATGTCCCCGTTTGGCGATATCCCAATCACGGGTCAGCAGCTTTGCTGACGCATTTGATATCGTGAATAGATAGGGCCTGCATCTTCCTTGAACAAGCTGAGGAGAAAACACGATGCGAAAAGAGCAAGCCGCTTTGCGTAATGCACTGATACTCGGCGCGACCCTAGTCGCTTTTGTCGTTATCGTCATCGTGATGGTGAACGGCCTTGCGGGAGCATGATCCATGAAGCGTATTTGCTTTCTCTGCCATGATCAGTCACAAGCACATGCAGCCATCCAGGCATTACGGGAACAGGGAGTCCCCGATCGGCATCTTTATGTGGTGGCTGCCGAGGGCGTTCAGATTGAAGACCTTCCTGATGCTGGACCGGAGGGCGACGATTTTATACCCGCGTACAAGCGGGGTTTGGCATTGGGTGGCGTGGGGGGTCTGTTGGCGGGATTGGTCGTCATGACCTTCCCACCAGCCGGGATTGTGCTCGGCGGCGGCGCGCTCATTCTATCCACCTTGGCGGGTGCAAGCGTCGGGGGATTGGCTACCGGCTTGGTCGGCACTGGATTTTCGAGCACGCGGTTGGAGCAATTCCAAGCGGCTATTGAAGCTGGATCGCTCCTCATCCTGGCGGATGTCGAAGACGATGCAGTGGAGAACTGCACGGCAACAGTGCAAGCGCTCGGATCCGACATCGAGGTGATCGGCCTCGAACCGTCAGCGCCCATCGTGCCTTGAATATCAGGCTGTTCTATCCTGTTGCTGATCCTGAAAGCGCTTTGATGGTTCATCGCCCAGGCCTGCGAGGGGCGGCTGGTCTATCGCCATGCATGGGTTGCAGGATGGCCTATATTGATCTCTTTGCTTGGGGCCGATTGACCTACGATGCATCTCGACGCCTGCCCCTGGTGTGGCCAGGACCCGCTGTACCGGCAGTACCATGACACCGAGTGGGGCGTTCCGGTGCATGCGGACCGCACCCTGTTTGAATTCCTGATCCTGGAAGGCGCGCAGGCGGGATTGAGCTGGCTGACGATATTGCGCAAGCGGCCGCATTACCGGCGCCTGTTCGCGGACTTCGACGCCGAGCAGGTGGCGCGTTTTGACGGGGCGCGCGTCGAGAGGCTGTTGCAGGATCCGGGCATCATCCGCAACCGACTGAAGGTCCAGGCGGCGGTGAGCAATGCCCAGGCCTTCCTCGCCGTCCAGGAGGCATTCGGCAGTTTCGATCGCTATATCTGGGACTTCGTGGACGGGCGTCCGATCGTCAACCACTTCGAGCGCCTCGATCAGGTGCCGGCGGTGACGCCGCTCGCCGAAACCCTCAGCCGCGATTTGAAGC
>JBARUT010000224.1:0-2308 GCA_049645885.1 Candidatus Macondimonas sp. | reverse complement strand
GTGGCCAAGGGAAGCAGCGCCGCGCTTTCAAGCTGGCGCAACTGCTCCTGCAGCTTGATGATGTCTTCCCGGTGGCGGGCCATGGTGGCCGAGTGCTTGCGCTTGGCGCGGATCTGCTTGTCGATCCAGTCGGCGTCCGTTTCGTGTTCCTGGAAAACCTGGAGGAAATCCCGCCGCGACATGCCGGCGCGGTTGACGCAGAAGTCCATGATCTGGCGTTCATGGCGGCGGATGTCTTCCACGGTCCGGCGCAACTGCTCACCCAGTTCGACGATCACGCGTGGGGCGAACTTGAACTGAAGAAACAGATGCACCAGCGCCTGTTGTTCGGTTTGGGTGGATTCAGCCGTCGGGCCGTGTTCCCGCAGATGGGTCACCAGAACTTCATATTGTTCCTGCAGGGCGGCCATGCGCTGGGCGACTTCCTGAGGATCCGGGCCCGTGTCGACGCTTTCAGTCGCGCCTTCTTCGTCCTCCTCGGAGGCTTCCGCATCGGCTTCCAGTTCAGGCGGAACCTCGGCGGATTCGGCCACCGCCGGCTCGCTCTCGAACTGGGCCGGATCGATGAAATTGACAACCAGATCCGCCATGCGCGCTTTGGCGTCAACGATCCGCGCATGCTCGCCCAGAACATAGGCGGTCGATGCAGGAAGGCTGGCCAAGGCTTTTAACGCATCGAGCTGGCCTTCCTCGATTCGCTTGGCAATGCTGATTTCGCCTTCGCGAGTCAGCAGTTCCACCGTACCCATTTCGCGCATGTACATGCGCACGGGGTCAGTGGTGCGGCCAATCTCGCCGTCGACGGAAGAGGCGAGCGCGGCGGCCGCCTCTTCTGTTTCATCATCGTCGTTGGTGGTCACCGCCGTATCGGACAGCAGGATGTCTTCCGAATCGGGCGCATGCTCATGGACGGCAATGCCCATGTCGCCGAACATGCCGATGATGTCCTCGATCTGCTCGGGATCCACCAGATCATCAGGGAGATGATCGTTGACTTCGGCAAAAGTCAAGTAACCTTGTTCTTTCCCTTTTGAAATCAAAGACTTCAGCAGGGTGCGCTGATCTTCGCTCATACGGCGTGTCAACCTTGAGGGCAGGGGGGCGTAGATAAACGCCCTAGTATAGACCAATCGGGCATGGCTTGATCGAAAATATCGTCGAATCAGCCTTCCCGGCGCGACAGCAGCGATCGAAGCTGCTCTTTTTCCGCTGCATCCAGTCCTTGGACGGCTGCCTTTTCCAGCAGTATGTCAATCTGTCCGCGAGCCTGTTGTTGCAGGAGATGCCGACAGATGTCCCGGCATTCCCGGGCCATGCCCTCTTCAGCGCGATCCGGTTGCCAAATGAGCAATTGACCGAATAATGGCTCCGCCGGGTGTTCCCGGAATCCTTCCAAGAGCCCTCCACCGCTTAGATGGGGGCTTGCCCTGGCAAGTTCAATGAGGGCGAGCAACCACTGTGCCTCGGTATCTCCGGCCTTCAGGAGCGGCAAAACCGAGGGATCGATCCACTGCGCGGCGACCGGATGCGCAAGGATCAGCCCCATCAGTCGCTGCACTGGCGTCGGGTGAACGACAGTTGGTCGAGGCCGAGGCGGTGATGACAGTGCCTTACCCCCCTCCATCCGCATTAAGTCAGCATGTTCCATGCCGGCCAGCCGCGCCAGGGCCTGTTCCAGCAGCGCCCGAAACGCCCCTTGTGGAATGGCCTTCAGGGCGGGCCGGGCGCGCTCCAGCAATCGCGCGCGTCCTTCCAACGTATGAAGATCGACCTGATCCCGCAAACGCTGAAGCAAAAAATCGGACAAGGGCTGCGCCTGCCCGACGCGCGTTAAAAAAGCGTCCCGGCCTTCTCGGCGCACCAACGAATCCGGATCTTCACCCTCCGGCAGAAACAGAAAGGCCACCTCCCGCCCGTCGTGCATCTCGGGCAGGCTGGTTTGCAGGGCCCGTGCGGCAGCATCGCGGCCCGCGCGATCCCCATCGAAACAGAACACGACACGGGCCGTGTGGCGGAACAGCCGGCGCAAATGATCCGGCGTGGTGGCCGTTCCCAATGTGGCCACGGCGTTGGCAATCCCGTGCTCCGCCAGCATCAGCACGTCCATGTACCCCTCCACCACCAGGATCCAGGGCAGTTCGCGCTGTGCCTGGCGCGCCTCATAGAGGCCGTACAGCTCCCGTCCCTTGTGGAACAGTGGGGTCTCGGGCGAATTGAGGTATTTCGGCTGTCCCTGATCCAGGATGCGGCCGCCAAAGCCAATGACCCGCCCGCGGCTGTCGCGAATCGGGAAGATGATGCGATCCCG
>JBARUT010000223.1:0-7968 GCA_049645885.1 Candidatus Macondimonas sp. | reverse complement strand
GGGCGCCGTGGCGGCCACCGGTGCGCGGCGGGTGGTCTATGTGTCCTGTCATCCGGCCACTCTCGCGCGCGATGCGGCGGATCTGGTAAACGTGCATGGCCTGCAGCTGACGGCGGCGGGGGTGATGGACATGTTCCCCCACACCGGCCATGTGGAATCGGTTGCGCTGTTCGAACGGGGGGGACGCCATGGCGCTTGAGATCGAACGCAAGTTTCAGGTGATCAGCGCGGACTGGCGCGCCGCGGTGCGTGACAGCCAGGCGCTGGTGCAGGGCTACCTCAATCTGGAGGGCGGCGGCATCACCCGGGTGCGCATCGCCGGGGACAGCGCCTGGCTCAACATCAAGGGCGCCACGCGGGACATCGTGCGCCACGAATTCGAATACCCCATTCCGCTGGCCGATGCCCGGGAAATGTTGGAGCGCCTTACCGTGGGGCCGGTGGTGGAAAAGCGCCGCCATCATGTGCCTTATGGCGGATGGCTGTGGGAGGTGGATGAATTCCTCGGTGCCAACGCCGGACTGGTGGTCGCGGAGATCGAGCTGGACGATCCCACCGCCGTCTTCGCGCGGCCGCCCTGGGTCGGCCGCGAGCTCAGCGCCGAACCCCGTTTCCTGAACATCGCCCTGGTCCACCATCCCTATCGGGAATGGACGGAGGCGGAGCGGGCATGACGCCTTTCCCGCCCTCCTGGATCCATATCGCCCTGGCCGATCAGACGCTCTCGCTGATGGCGGGGGAACGTTGTCTGCGGCGCTGGTCCGTGTCCACCGCCGGGCGTGGCGCCGGGGAAGTCATGGGCAGTTACCAGACGCCACGGGGTTGGCATCGCATCCGCGCGCTGATCGGGCGGGACGCCCCTGTTGGCGCGGTGTTCGTCGGGCGGCGCTGGACCGGCGAGCGCTATACCCCGACGCTGGGCGCCTGCCATCCCGAGCGTGACTGGATCCTGACCCGCATCCTGTGGCTGTGCGGCAACGAAGTCGGCCATAACCGGCTGGGACCGGTGGATACTCAGCGCCGCTACATCTACATCCACGGCACACCGGATGAGACGCCGCTCGGCATCCCCGGCTCCAAGGGCTGTGTGCGCATGCATAACGCGGATGTCATCGAATTGTTCGATCATTGCCAGCCCGGCATGCCGGTATGGATCACGGAGGAGGTCCGATGACGGTCCAGCGACCCGGCCCCCTAGTGGTTGGCCTGGATGGCCCCGCGCTCACGCGCGAGGAAATCGAGCTGCTGGCCCACCCCCTGATCGGCGGGGTGATCTTGTTCGAGCGCAACTACGAAACGCCGAACCAGTTGCGCGCCTTGATCGGCGCGCTGCGGGCGCGACGCACTCCCTTGCTGGTGACCGTGGATCAGGAAGGGGGCCGGGTGCAGCGCTTGCGCGAGGGTTTCACCCGCCTGCCGCCGCTGGGCTGGCTCGGCTCGCTGTTCTCCCGCGATCCCCAAGAGGCTCGGACGGCGGCGCATGAGCTGGGCTGGCTGATGGCCGTGGAGTTGCGGGCGCTGGATGTGGATGCCAGTTTCGCCCCGGTGCTGGACCTGGCAGGCAATATCGAAATCATCGGCGCGCGCGCCTTCCATGCCGATCCCGCCGGAGTGGCGACCCTGGGCCGGGCCTACATCGCGGGCATGCGGGATGCCGGCATGGGGGCGACGGGCAAGCATTTCCCGGGGCATGGCTCGGTGCGGGGGGATTCCCACCTCGAACTTCCGCGCGACGCGCGTCCCCTGGCCGAGATCGAGGCGCGGGACCTGCAGCCGTTTGCCGCGCTGGCGCCGGATCTTGCGGCAGTAATGACCGCCCATGTGGTGTATCCCGCCCTTTGCCAGCAGCCGGCGAGTTTCTCCCGGCGCTGGATCGGGGAGGTCTTGCGCGGGCGATTGGGCTTTACCGGGGCCGTGGTGAGCGATGATCTGGACATGGCCGGAGCCGTCGTCATCGGCGATGAACTGGCGCGGGGCGAGGCGGCGCTCGCGGCGGGCTGCGACCTGCTCCTGGCCTGCAATGATCGCGCGGCCGTGGTGCGTTTGCTGGATCGGTTGCGCTGGGAACGCCCGGCAGGATTCGACGGGCGTCATGCCGGCTTGCAGGGCCGCGACGAGCCCGTGATCGAACCGCAGCGCGCCGAACGGGCGCGGGCACTGGCCCGCCGGGCCTGGGAAGAAACCGAAGAGGATGAGCGGAATGCGTGAGGATCGGCTGCAAGAAGTCGAGCGAGTGTGGGCCGAGGCCGATTGCCTGTATCCGGCGGAGGCGGTGGCGGCGGCGGTTGATCGGATGGCGCAGGCCATCACAGCCGATCTGGCCGGGCGCAATCCGTTGGTGCTGTGCGTCATGACCGGCGCCTTGCTGCCGACAGCCTTGTTGCTGCAGCACCTCGCGTTCCCGCTGGAACTGGATTACCTCCATGCCACACGCTACGACGGCGAAATCCAGGGCGCAGCCTTGCGCTGGATCCATGAGCCGCGCGTGTCATTGATGGGGCGGGTGGTGCTGTTGGTGGATGACATCCTGGACGAGGGCGTCACCCTGCATGCCTTGCAGACCTGGTGCGCGGGGCAGGGTGCTGTCGAGTTGCGTACCGCCGTGTTGACCCAGAAATGCCACGACCGCAACCGATTGGACACGCGGGCGGATTACGTCGGGCTGGAGGTGCCGGACCGCTACGTCTTCGGCGCCGGGATGGACTACAAGGGCTATTGGCGCAATGTGCCGGGCATTTATGCGGTGCGCGGGACATGAATGGGAGAACGATGCCAACCGAGATCACCACCGCCGTCATCGGCGGCACCGGGCTCACCCAACTGGAGGGGCTCACGCTCGTCGAGGATCGCACGGTGGAAACGCCGTATGGGCCGCCCTCCTCGCCGCTCCATCTGGGGCTTTATGCCGGCCGGCCCGTGGTGTTTCTGGCCCGCCATGGGCAGGATCACCGCTATCCCCCTCATCTGGTGAATTACCGCGCCAATATCTGGGCGCTGCATCAGTTGGGCATCCGTCGGGTGATCGCTGTCGCCGCCGTGGGTGGCATTCACGCCGAGCTGGGACCGGCGGCCCTGGCGGTTCCCGATCAGATCATCGATTACACCTGGGGACGTGCTCACACCTTCTCCGAGGAAGGGCGGGTGCTGCATGCCGATTGCACCGAACCCTACGATGGCGCGTTGCGCGCCGCGCTCATCGCGGCGGCGGCGCGGGCGCAGGTGGCGGTCATGCCCTATGGAATCTACGCCGTGATGCAGGGACCACGGCTGGAAACGGCCGCGGAAATCCGCAAGCTGCGCGCCGAAGGCTGCACCATGGTGGGCATGACTGCCATGCCCGAGGCCGCGCTGGCGCGAGAACTGGGGCTGGCCTATGCCTCGCTCGCCGTGTCGGTGAACTGGGCCGCAGGCCTGGGGCCTGCGGGCAGCGACATCCATGCCGACATCGCCGCCAGCCTCAGCGCGGGCATGGACAAGGTCCGCGCCGTGCTGCGGGAAGTGCTATAGGTCGGCATCAGGCAGGATCTTTCTATATCTTCGCAGCAAGTGGAACCCGTTCATACCGCTTTCGCCACGCTGGTCGAGCCGGACATTCCGGGGTAACAACGCCGCTCGGCTAACCTTCGGCAAGAGTTTTATTGAAGCACGCCACTTCAGCCCCTAAGCACCCAAGCGGCCTAATCGTCAACGACCCGGATCTCGGGAAAGACGGATGGCGCGGCGGCCTGGACGAGATGGGCGCTCGCGCGCCGGGCGATGTCGTGGTAGGCCTGGGCCAGCGCCCCACCGGGCTCGGCCACTACCGTGGGGCGGCCGCGGTCGGTCTGCTCGCGGATGCGAAGGTCCAGCGGCAGGCTGCCCAGGAGAGGAACACCATATTGCGCCGCCATGCGCTCGCCCCCGCCATGCCCGAAAATGGGCT
Organism: Candidatus Macondimonas sp.; assembly: GCA_049645885.1. Taxonomy (GTDB): domain Bacteria; phylum Pseudomonadota; class Gammaproteobacteria; order UBA5335; family UBA5335; genus Macondimonas. The sequence continues at coordinate 4,046 of JBARUT010000223.1, read as the reverse complement.
CCTCATGACCGCACTGAGAACAGATGTGGGTGCTCATGTTCTCGATCACCCCCAGCACCGGCACCGACACCTTCTCGAACATGCGCAAGGCCTTTCGCGCATCCAGTAGCGCAATGTCCTGGGGTGTGGTGACGATCACGGCCCCGCTCAGGGGCACCTGTTGACTCAGCGAAATCTGCACATCCCCGGTGCCCGGCGGCAGGTCGATGATGAGGTAGTCCACGCCACCCCAATCGGTCTGGCGCACCAATTGGGTCAGGGTCTGAGTCACCATGGGGCCGCGCCAGATCATGGGCTGATCCTCGTCCACCAGATAGCCTACCGCCATGGTGCGCAAGCCGTAGCGCTCCACCGGTGGCAGCCGGCCGTCCGCCCCCGCTTGGGGCGCCGCGCCGACATAACCAAGCATGCGCGGCTGGCTGGGGCCGTAAAGATCGGCATCGAGCAAGCCCACGCGCGCGCCGTCCGCGGCCAGCGCCAGGGCCAGGTTGACCGCAGTGGTGGACTTGCCCACCCCGCCCTTGCCGGAAGCCACGGCAATGATCCAGTCCACCCCCGGCACGGCCTGGCGGGTGGTGTCCGGAGGCGGCGCTTTCAAGACCATGCTGCCCTGCACGCGGATGTCGACACCGGGCAAGGCCTGGGCCAGATGGGCTTGTACGGTCGCCGCCAGCGTCTTGGCGTGGTCTCCGCAGGGGTAGCCCAGGCGCAATTCCACCACCCAGGCCTCGCCCTTGCGGTCGATGGCAGCGACCGCGCGCAGATCGCAGCCGCTGTAGGGATCCTGCACATCGCCAAGCAGGGTTTCGATTCGGGTCCGCAGTACCGCATCGTCGGTCATGTCGCGCCTCCCGGCGAGCAAAAGAGCGATTTTACGCCAGAAACCCGCAGCGCCAATCGCCCCGGAGTGCTATGGCATACTACTCGGCCCCTTACCGACGCACTTGCCGCCATGAACGTCCCACGCCGCATCCTCGTCACCAGTGCCCTGCCCTATGCCAACGGCCCCATCCATCTGGGCCATCTGGTGGAGTACATCCAGACCGACATCTGGGTGCGTTTCCAGCGCATGCGTGGCCATGAATGCCTGTATGTCTGCGCCGACGATGCTCACGGCACACCGATCATGCTGAAAGCGCGCGAGCGCGGCATCACGCCCGAGGATCAGATCAACCAAGTGCGGAATGAGCACACCACCGACTTTGCCCGCTTCGGCATCGGGTTCGATTACTACCACACTACCCACTCGGCAGAGAACCGGCATTTCGCCGAGCTGATTTACACCCGATTGCGCGATGCTGGCCACATTGCCCGACGCACCATCCGCCAAGCCTACGACCCGTTGCAGAATATGTTCCTGCCCGACCGCTTCATCAAGGGCGAATGTCCACGCTGTGGCGCCGCCGATCAGTACGGGGATTCCTGCGAGGTCTGCGGGGCAACCTATACGCCCAGCGACCTCAAGAACCCAGTTTCCGCCCTCTCCGGCGCGGTCCCGGTGGAGCGCGAGTCGGAGCACTATTTTTTCCAGCTCGCTGACTTCGAGGCCGTGCTGCGGGACTGGATCGATCGCGGCGCGCTGCAGCCCGCGGTGCGCCACAAGCTCGATGAATGGTTCGAGGCCGGCCTGTCGGACTGGGACATCTCGCGCGACGCGCCCTATTTCGGTTTCGAGATTCCCGATGCGCCGGGCAAGTATTTCTATGTCTGGCTGGACGCCCCCATCGGCTACATGGCGAGCTTCCAGGCGCTGTGCAACAGGCGCGAGGATCTCGCCTTCGAAGACTTCTGGGCGCCCGGCGCGGACACCGAGCTGTACCACTTCATCGGCAAGGACATCGCCTATTTCCACACCCTGTTCTGGCCGGCGATGCTGCACGGCGCGGGATTCCGCATGCCGACCGCCGTCTTCGCCCACGGTTTCCTCACCGTCAACGGCCAGAAAATGTCCAAATCGCGCGGCACCTTCATCCGGGCCGAGACCTTTGCCCGCCACATCCAACCCGAATACCTGCGCTATTATTTTGCCGCCAAGCTGGGTTCGGAGGTCGAGGACATCGATCTGAACCTGGAGGATTTCGCCGCGCGGGTGAACGCGGACCTGGTCGGCAAGCTTGCCAACATTGCCAGCCGCTGCGCGGGATTTATAACAAAGCGATTTGATGGCCGCCTGGCCAAGGTCCTGATCGGCGACGAGGATCCGCTGCGGGATGTTGACCATGTCGATCCGATCACGATGGAACTGGTGCAACAGGCAGATCACATCGCCGAATTGTACGAACAACGCGAATACGCCAAGGCCATCCGCCAGATCATGGCACTGGCGGATTCAGTCAATGCCTTCATCGATCAAAAAAAACCTTGGGAACTCGCCAAAGACCCGGTACATGCCGGACATCTGCACATCGTCGCCAGCATCGCGCTCAATTGCTTCCGCATATTGGTGATCTATCTCAAGCCGGTGCTGCCGCAACTGGCCGAGCAGACCGAGACCTTTCTCAACCTGCCACCCCTGACATGGACGGATACTGCCAGCCTGTTGCCAGCCGGCCACCGCATCCAGCCCTACCGGCACCTGGCCACGCGGGTGGAGCCGGCAGCCCTGGAGGCGCTGGCAGCCGATTCCCGGGAGCTTGCGTCCACGCCAGTCGCGGCCAAGGCGGAATCAGTCGCCGACGCTGCTGTGCCGCCCATTGCCCCCACCATCGGCATTGAGGAGTTCGCCAAAATCGACCTGCGCGTGGCGCGCATCGTTGACGCGCAGGCGGTCGAGGGGGCCGACAAGCTGTTGCGCCTCACCCTGGACCTGGGATCCGAGCAGCGCACGGTGTTCGCCGGCATCAAGTCCGCCTACCGGCCCGCAGAGCTGACCGGACGACTCACGGTCATGGTCGCCAACCTCGCCCCGCGCAAAATGAAATTCGGCCTGTCCGAGGGCATGGTGCTCGCTGCCGGCGACGGCAAGGGCATTTTCCTGCTGGCCCCGGATGCGGGGGCCACCCCCGGCATGCGGGTGAAATGACGATTTCCCGCACAATCCAGGCGCATCGTCATGGGTGACTGGATGACGCCCTTGATCGCCACGGCGTTGCTGCAAAACGTGGCATTGAACCTCGGCTTGGGCCTGAGCCCCGCACTGGACGCGACATCCAACGGAGACCGAGCGCTGTGGGCCAGCCTGCTGGGGGCGCCGGTGCTCGTTCTGGCCAGCGCGCTGGGCTGGCTGCTCGAGTCCCTGGTGCTACGCCCCCAGGGCTGGGACGCCTTGCGGCTACCCGTGCTGTTGGGCATCACCGCCCTCATCGCCCAATCCGCCGTGTTGGGACTGCGGGCTGGCCCTTATGCGCTGCGCGCGGCCTTGAACCCTCATCTCGCCCTGTTTGGCGTCCACTGGACGATCCTGGGGCTTGGGCTCGTTCTGATGCCGGCGCCCGCCTCGCTCGGCGCTGCCCTGGCCATCGGCCTTGGCACGGCCTTGGGGGTCGGGCTCGTCCTGGTCCCGCTCGCGGCGCTGGTGGCACGCTTGGCGATTGCCGACGTACCCACCCCGTTCCGGGGCCTGCCCATCGCCCTGGTTTCCTTGGGCTTGGCGGCGCTGGCGTTTTTGGGCTTCAATGGTCTGGTGAAGGTGTGATCCTCATGGACTGGACAGCCATGGCGATGCTGCTGGTGCCCATTGCCGGATTCGGGGTGGCCCTGTCACGAATGGCTGCCCGCTGGCCAGACGATCATTCGGCCTTGGTCGAACAACTGGAATCGGCACTGCCCCAGACCCAGTGCGGCCAATGTGACTATGCCGGTTGTCGACCCTACGCGCAGGCGCTCGCGGCAGGCGAGGCACCCCCGAATCGCTGCGTGCCTGGCGGAACGAAAACCCGGGATCGCTTGCTGCAGCTGCTGGGTCTCGACGCCCATGTTGCCGACTTCCCCGCGCCCGACCTGCCGGCACCCGCCGTGGCGTGGGTGGACGAGATGCGCTGCGTGGCCTGCACCCTGTGTCTGGATGCCTGCCCGGTGGATGCCATCATCGGCGCCCGTGGACTCGC
>JBARUT010000222.1:0-4661 GCA_049645885.1 Candidatus Macondimonas sp. | reverse complement strand
GGCTGCGCCGCCTCACGACCAGCCTGCACATTGCGGCGCTTTGGCCGTTGCCGGTGCTTCTGGCGTTCCACGTCCTCAAGTTCTACTGGTACTGATCGCGTGGCTGTCTCGCGTCCTCGCCGATGGTGGATCGTCTGGCTGCTGCTCACGGCGAGCCTGGCCGGGCTGCTGTGGGCCGGCCTCAGTCTGCGGGGCAATTCCGACCAGGCTTGGCGAACCGCCTCGCGGGCGCTGCTGTTGCCTGGACCCACGAGCCACGGGCATTACCAGATCGAACTGGCGTGTGACACTTGCCACACCGGGGCGTTTGCGGATCGCGAGGCGATGCAGGCGCGCTGCATGGATTGCCACGGCGCCGAGCTCAAGCAGGCGCGCGACAGCCATCCGCGCAGCAAATTTACCGACCCGCGCAATGCCGAACGGGCCGCGCGGCTCAATGCAGCCGAATGCGCGACCTGTCATGTGGAGCATCGTCCCGAACTGACGCATGCCGCCGGGGACACACAACCCGTGGATTTCTGCGTTGCCTGTCACGCCGAGATCGCTCAAGAACGCCCGTCGCATCAGGGCATGGGCTTTGCAACCTGTGCATCCAGCGGGTGCCACAATTTTCACGACAATCGGGCGCTCTATGAGGACTTTCTACTCAAGCACGCCGGCGAGCCGGAGATCGCAGCAGCGCCCCGCGTGCCCGCACGCGACTTCCGTGACCTGCTCGAGGAGCTGAGTGAATTTCCTTTCGAACGGGTGAGTCTGCAGCCACTGGGCCCGGCGGACGTGGATCACGGCACGGCGCTGCGGACCGAGCCTGCGATCGAGGCGGACTGGCTGGCCTCGGCACACGCCCGGTCCGGCGTCAATTGCAGTGGCTGTCACGCGCCGGGGGCAAACGAGTCGGCCTGGATCGAAAAGCCGGACGAGGCGGTGTGCCGAGACTGCCACAGCGACGAAGTGAAGGGATTCTTGGCAGGCCGGCACGGGATGCGTCTGGCGGCGGGCCTGTCCGCCATGACCCCGGGTCAGGCGCGTCTGCCGATGCGGGAGGATGCGGCCGATATGGCGCTGGGATGCACCTCCTGCCACGGCGCCCATGGCTTCGACACCCAGGTGGCCCAGGTCGAATCCTGCCTGGGGTGCCACAACGATACCCACAGCCTGGCCTACGAGCGATCGCCGCATCAGCGGCTTTGGCAACAAGAGCAGGCCGGCGACCTGCCCGCGGGAAGCGGGGTGACCTGCGCCACTTGCCACTTGCCACGGGTTGAGCATTACCAGGACGACATCAAGCGCATGCTGGTGCAACACAACCAGAACGACACCCTGCGCCCGAACGAAAAAATGATCCGACCGGTGTGCCTGAGCTGCCATGGGTTGGCGTTTTCGATCGATGCACTGGCCGATCCGGCCCTTATTGCCCGCAATTTCACAGGCCGCCCCCAAGGCCATGTCGAGAGTATCGCCATGGCGCTGGAGGCGGAGCGTCGCGCCGAACAATCGCGTCGCCAGACTCAGGAGACCACGGAATGATCCCACCCCTCACCTGTTCACTCGTCAATCTCAAGGAGACCACGCCATGACTCGTTTCAAACGATTCTCTGTCCCTGCCATCATCGGTATGACCTTGATGGCGCTTTCATCGACCGCCGTTGTCCAGGCTGCGGCCTGGGGTTACAAGGAAATCGCCGATGCGCTGCATGCCGTGATGGAAGCCGACCGAACGGTCTATACCCGGCTGATCGTCAATCGCCTGCAGAATCAGGAAAAAGTGATCACCGCCAGCGAACACTGGAAAGATGACAAGGCGCTGGTGCTACCGGCGCAGATGTTTCGCTACGGCTCGGAAATGGTGGCCGAGAAAGGCGCGAAATTCAGCTATTCCCTGCTGTCATTGTGGCCGGTGAACAAACAGAACGCCCCCAAGACCGACGTGGAAAAAGAGGGGCTGGAAGCCATTGCCAAGAGCGGGGAGCCGTTCTACAAGGAAGAAACGCTCGGCGGCACCACCTATTTCACCGCCATCTACCCTGATAAGGCCGTGGCCAAGGCCTGCATCAGCTGTCACAACGATCACAAGGACAGCCCGCGCCGCGACTTCAAGATGGGTGACACCATGGGTGGTGTCGTGATCAGGATCCCCATGTGAGTTGGGCGAAGCGTGGTGGCAGCCAGCCGGCAGCGGTCGTTTTGGGGGGTATGCTGGCCCTTGCGTCGGCATACGCCCCGGCCGCGTCGCCGTCCCGCTATCCGGAATTTGGCGAGCCGCGGCTGGTGCAAGGGCGGACCGTTTGGTTGGGCACCTGCCGGGATTGCCACGACAATCCACTGGCCGATGCTCCCCAGATCAAGGATGCAGGGGCCTGGGCTCCGCGCCTGCGTCAGCCCCGTGTCGCGTTGTACGACCATGCCCTGAGCGGGTATTCGAGCTCGGAATGGACTGAGATGCCGGCCCGTGGTGGCAATGCCAATCTGTCCGACGACGAGGTGCGGGCAGCGGTCGATTACATGGTGCGATTGGTTGAATCGTTGGATGACAGACGGAGAGAAATGCAATGACCCCCGAGGAAATCAAGCTGGTGCAATCGACCTGGGCTCAGGTCGTGCCAATCAAGGAGCAGGCCGCGGTACTGTTCTACGGCAAGCTGTTCGAGATGGACCCGTCGCTCAAGCCGCTGTTCAAGGGCGACATGACGATGCAGGGGCAAAAGCTCATGGCCATGATCGGCACGGCTGTGGGCGGGTTGACACAGCCGGAAACCATCATTCCCGCCGTTCAGGATCTGGGTCGCCGCCATGTGGGCTATGGGGTGAAAGACGCGCACTATGATACCGTCGGTGCGGCCTTGCTCTGGACCCTGGAAACCGGCTTGGGCCCTGCGTTTACACCCGAAACCAAGCAGGCCTGGGCGAAGACCTACGACCTGGTGGCGACTGTGATGAAAGACGCTGCTGCGGCGCAGACCCACTGACGATCGATGTGCAGGGCGCCCGGTGACCGGGCGCTCTGCCGCCTGCCAACCAATCCGGATGGACGGTGGAAGGATCGGAATGACCGGACGGATTGATCCGGTAGCGCGGACCCCGGCAGGCGCCTACAATGGCCAGCGGTCCACCCCGGATCGATCGCGATCTCATCATCAGGCCCCATGTCGGACGTTCTGGCTGCTGCCGATCTGCTGTTTCAAAATGCGCGCGAGGTCTGGTGGGTCCTGCCTTTGACCATCGCCGTGATGGTCGCCAGCACGCTGTTGCTGCCTTGGCTGATCATTCAGATGCCGCCTGATTATTTCCTTAAGGGTCATCGTTATCCACTCGCCCGGCGCGAGCGGCATTGGGCGCTGCATGCGGCGCTTGTGTTGGGCAAGAACCTGCTGGGATTGATCATGGTCATGGCGGGCATTGCCATGCTCGCGCTGCCGGGGCAGGGCATCCTGACCATACTGGCGGGGATCATGGTGATGGATTTTCCCGGCAAATATCATCTGGAGGGGATGATCATCCGACGCCCGGCCGTACTCAAGGGCCTGAATTGGATTCGTGCCCGCGCCCACAAGCCGCCGTTGATCCCGCCGCCGCGTTATCCCTGGCGCGACGAGCACGAGGGCTGAATCGCTTCAGTCCCAGCGGAAGCCCCGGGCGCCCACCGCCAGGAATACCGCCGCCATGCCCAGCAGGATCGCCAAGTGCGGGGCGATCTGCAGGAAACCCGCCCCGTCGAACATCACCGCCCGCGCCGCCTCGATCACATGCGTCAGGGGCAGCAATTCGGCCGCCCGCTGCAGCCAGGGATGCAGCCCTTCGGTGGAAAACCACACGCCAGACAGGAACATCATCGGCCAGGTGATAAGATTGAGCAGACCATCGGCCAGTTCTTGGCTGGACAGCCGCGCGGCGATGATCAGCCCCAGGCAGGTCAGCGCGATGGCGCCGCAGGCGAAGACGCTGAACAGGGCGAGCGGATTGCCCCGCACGGGCACGTCCAGCAGCATCCAGGCCAGCAGGAATACGCCGCTGGTAATGCTCAAGGTCAGCCACAGGCGGGACAGCAGCTGGGCGGTGAGGAATTCGAACGCGGTGAGTGGTGTGGCCTTGAAGCGCTTGAGCACGCCGTTCTTGCGGTAGCGCACCACCACATACCCAACCCCGAACAGGCAACTGAACATCATGTTCATGGACAGGATGCCCGGCAGCAGCCAGTGGGCGTAGCGCACCGCCGTGCCGCTCACCTGCTGGCGGATCGGTGGCGGCGTGCTGACGGCCTCCAGCGCCCGCGCCAGGATTTCGCCATGGGGTGAGTCCTGGTTCACCCAGTAGCGCTGACCGGATACATCCAGAAGCAGATCGAGCTGATGGCGTTCGACCTTGACGATGGCGGGTTCCAGAGCGTCCACCGGCACGCGCAGGATATGCGGCAAGTCTCCCAGCGGATCGGCGCCGGTCGCCGTGGCGCCATAGAGACCCACGCGATACTGCGCCGGTCCGTCGCCGTTATAGGCGAAGCTGAAGCCGAACACGATCAGCAGCGGCAATAGGACGTTCCAGGCCAGGGAGGCCCGGTCACGCAGGAACTCCCGGTTGCGCGCCTGCCATACCACCCAGAACCGCATCAGCCCTTTCATGCGCGCAACTCCTGTCCGGTCAGCTCCAGGAACAGATCCTCCAGC
>JBARUT010000221.1:0-2026 GCA_049645885.1 Candidatus Macondimonas sp. | reverse complement strand
GGATAGCCGACCACGGCGCCGGCCCGCAGCAGTCGCGCCGCCCGGCGCAGTTGCTGCGGGGTCGGCGAGACCGGATCAGCCGGTCGCGCTGGCATCGACCGGGAGGGCGTCCTCGGCTGGGGCCGTGTAGCCGCATTCCTTGCGCGGGCAGACTTTCTCGGTGCCACGCCGCTTGGTGGTCTTGAGGGTCAGGATGGGCCAGTTGCACTGCGGGCAGGGTTCCGCCAGGGGCGGGTTCCACACGGCATACTTGCAGGCCGGATAGCGGTTGCAGGAATAGAAGAGCTTCCCGTAGCGCGATTTGCGTTGCAGCAAATGACCTTCGTTGCATTCGGGGCAGGTCACCCCGGTCTCGCGGGGTTTCTCGAGCGGTTCGATGTGCTTGCAGGTGGGATAGGCGCTGCAGCCCAGAAACTTGCCATAACGGCCCTGGCGCTGCACCAGACCCGCGCCGCATTCGGGGCAGTTGCGGCCTTCGACCAGTTCCGGTGGCGCATCATCGGCCTTGTCTTCCAGATTGCGGGTGTAATCGCATTCCGGATAGCCGCTGCAACCCACAAAACGTCCGCGACGGCCCAGCCGGATGGTGAGCGGCTTCTCACACTTCGGACAGGTTTCTTCAAGGGTCTCGGTGGTGACTTCGGCGCGGGAGACGTTTTCCAGCGTCTCATCCACGCGATTCTTGAACGGGCCCCAGAAATCCTCCAGCACCGGCACCCATTCCCGCTCGCCGCGGGAGACGGCATCGAGCTGGTCCTCCAGCCGCGCGGTAAACTGGTAGTCCACGTACTGGGTGAAGTGCTGGGTCAGGAAGCGATTGACGATGCGGGCGACATCGGTGGGCATGAAGCGCTTGCGATCGAGCACCACATATTCCCGGTCCTGCAAGGTCGAGATGATACTGGCATAGGTTGACGGCCGGCCGATGCCGAATTCTTCCAGTGCCTTGACCAGGGTGGCTTCGGAAAACCGCGGTGGCGGCTCGGTGAAATGCTGGTCGGTCTCGATTTCCTCGAGGGGAATCGATTCCCCTTCGGCGATGGCTGGCAACTCGCGGTTCTCGTCTTCATCGCTCTGTTCGTCGCGGCCTTCCTGATAGACCGCCATGAAGCCCGGCTGTACCAGAGTCTGGCCGGTGGCGCGGAAGCGGCCAGCATCGCCCGCCGTCAGGGTGATGGCCACCGTGTCGAAGGTGGCGTGGTTCATCTGGCAGGCCACGGTGCGCTTCCAGATCAGCTCGTACAGCTTGGCCTGATCGGGTGTCAGGATGCGCCGCAGGGCCTCGGGATCGCGCTGCACGGAAGTGGGCCGGACCGCTTCATGGGCTTCCTGGGCGTTCTTGGCGCGTGTTTTGTAGGTGCGGGGCTGGGCGGGAAGCTGATCAGGTCCATAGCGTTCGGCGATGAACGCGCGGATTTCCTGCACTGCTTCCTGGGCCAGGGCCACCGAATCGGTTCGCATATAGCTGATCAAGCCCACCTGCTCCCCACCCAGATCAACCCCTTCATAGAGTTGCTGGGCGATCTGCATGGTGCGCTTGGCGGTGAAGCCCAGCTTGCGGGCCGCTTCCTGCTGCAGGGTCGAGGTGATGAACGGGGCGGCCGGATTGCGGCGTTTTTGCTTGCGCTCGACCCGCTCCACCTGCAGTTGCCCCTGCGCGCCGGCCAGCAATTGGGTACGCACCTCCGCGGCGCGCGCGGCGTCGACAATGGAGAACTGCTCGATCTTTTCCCCGCCGAATTCAACCAGTCGTGCCGGGAAGTGATGCGAGTCCTTGGCCAGCCGCGCCTGAACAGTCCAGTATTCACGGGCCTCGAAACGCTCGATTTCTTCCTCGCGCTCGACGATCAGTCGCAACGCCGGGCTCTGCACCCGGCCTGCCGACAAGCCGCGGCGCACCTTGCGCCAGAGCAGGGGGGAGAGATTGAAGCCCACCAGATAATCCAGCGCACGCCGTGCCTGCTGGGCATTGACCAGGTCGGTGGAAATGCCGCGGGGATTTTGCATGGCCTCGCTCACGGCACGC
>JBARUT010000220.1:0-4174 GCA_049645885.1 Candidatus Macondimonas sp. | reverse complement strand
ACCGCAAGCCGCGCGAACTGGTATGGATCTTCGGCGTACTCATTTTCCTCGTGTTGATGGGAGAGGCCTTCATGGGTTACCTGTTGCCGTGGGGGCAGATGTCCTACTGGGGCGCGCAGGTGATCATCTCCCTGTTCGGGGCGGTTCCGGTGGTGGGCGAGGCCTTGTCCCAGCTCATCCGTGGGGATTTCGTGGTCTCTGACGCAACCCTGAACCGGTTTTTCGCCCTGCATGTAATTGCCATGCCGCTGGTGCTGCTGGGGCTGGTGATGGCGCACCTGATGGCGCTACATGAAGTGGGTTCCAACAATCCCGATGGCATCGAGATCCACGACAACGAAGATGAAAACGGTATCCCGCTCGATGGTATCCCTTTCCATCCGTATTACACGGTCAAGGATATCTTCGGGGTAGTGGTCTTCCTTGCTGTCGCGGCGGTGATCATTTTCTTTGCACCGGAGTTTGGCGGCTATTTCCTGGAACATGCCAACTTCCAGCCCGCCGACTCCCTGCAGACTCCGGTGCACATTGCTCCTGTTTGGTATTTCACACCGTTCTACGCCATCCTGCGCGCCATTCCCGATAAGCTCGGCGGTGTCATCGGCATGGGTGGGGCGGTGATGATCCTGGCCCTGTTGCCGTGGCTGGATCGCTCCAAGGTGCGCTCCATTCGCTACAAGGGCCCGGTGTTCAAAATCGCCTTGACCCTGTTCGTGATCAGTTTCCTAGGGCTCGGGTACTTGGGGATGAATCCGCCGAGCCCGACCTACACCCTGATTGCCCGGGTGCTCTCGGTCATCTATTTCCTGTTCTTCCTGGCCATGCCCATCTACAGCCGGCTGGATTCCACCAAGCCCGTGCCCGATCGACTGACCTGACAGGGGGAACAATGAATATTTGGAAACGGATTGCATTCCTGGGCTTTTCCCTGTTGCCGATGACGGCACTGGCTGCGAGCGAAGGACTCCACCTGGAGTCGGCCAACATTGACGTGAGCAATGTTCAGTCCTTGCAGCGGGGCGCCCAGCTGTTCAACAACTACTGCCTGAGTTGCCACTCCGCCAAGTTCATGCGCTATTCGCGCATGGCGGAAGATCTGGGGCTTCCCGAAGATCTGGTGCGCAACAACCTCATGTTCGCGGGTGATAAGATCGGCGAGACCATGACGGTGGCCATGCCGGCGCAGGATGCGGCAGTATGGTTCGGCAAGGCGCCACCCGATCTGACGCTGACGGCGCGCCAGCGTGGCCCGGATTGGCTGTATACCTACCTCAAATCCTTCTATCTCGATCCTGCCAAGCCAACCGGTGTCAACAACCTCGTCTTCAAGGATGTGGGCATGCCCCATGTACTATGGGAATTGCAGGGCTGGCAGGCGCTGAAATCGGCTGACGGACATGCGGCTCCTCCCGAACAGGGAACAGATGGGGCGCATGATGCGGGGGGCGAGTCGCCCTTCGAGCAGGTAACCCCCGGTCGCTTGACCCCTGAGGAATATGATCGCAGCATGCGGGACCTGGTGGCCTACATGAGTTATGTGGCCGAGCCGATCCAGCTCAAGCGCACGCGGGTGGGCATCTGGGTCCTCCTGTTCCTGGCGGTGTTTGGCGTGTTCGCCTACCTGCTGAAGAAAGAGTATTGGAAGGATGTCCATTGAGGGATATTGCTGGCCGTCATGGATGCAGATTTTCTTGTGGTAGGGGGGCTGCTGCTGTGGCTCCCGCGCCTTCCCTGATCCGTCGTTGAGGAGGCGCGCCATGGGCCCAGCCATGTCCCGTCGCTCAGTCATGACCTTGTTTTCGAAGGCCGATTGCCCGGATTGCCATCGGGTGCGCATGGTGCTGGCTGAAAAGGGCGTGAGCTGCGAGATTGTCTACCCAGACCCCGCGCGGATTCAGGAAGACCTCTTGGATCTCAATCCTTATGGCAGCGTACCCACCTTGGTCGATCGCGATCTGGTGCTCTATGACGGCCGGATCATCCTCGAATACCTGGACGAGCGATTTCCCCATCCGCCCCTGATGCCAGTCGATCCGGCCTCGCGCGCCCGCTTTCGCATCGCCATGTTGCGGATGGAGCGGGACTGGTATGCGCTGATTGCAGCAATTGATGCGCCCGGCGAAAAAACCCGCCCGGCACTGCTCAAGCAGTTATTGGCGTCCTTGCTCCAGACCCAGCCCTTGTTTGCCAATCCGCCTTACTTTCTGGGCCAGGACTTTTCCCTGGTCGATGTCACCATGGCGCCCCTGCTGTGGCGTTTGCCGCATTGCGGGATCGAGCTGACGCCAGAGGCTGCCGCGTTGCGGGATTATGCCGAGCGGCTGTTCCAGCGCCCGGCGTTTGCCCGCAGTTTGTCGCCGCAAGAAAGCGCCATGCGGCCCCTTTCCCCCTGAGGCATTGGTTGTCATGCGTTCCCGGAAGCCCTATCTCCTGCGCGCCATCCATGAATGGATTTGTGATTGTGGGATGACCCCTCATGCGCTGGTCGACTGTAATCGACCCGGCGTCCAGGTTCCCCCGGAGGTGATCAAGGACGGACAGGTGGTTCTCAATCTGTCGCCGATGGCCGTTCACAACCTGACCCTGACCAATGAGTTCGTGGCGTTCTCGGCCCGATTTGGTGGACAGGTGCGTCAGGTCAGCTTCCCGCCGACCGCCGTGCTGGCGATCTACGCCAAGGAAAACGGCCAGGGCCTGATGTTCGGGGAGGCGGATGACGGCGACGATCCGCCGCCGGAGCAGCCTCCCACCGATGCTTCCAAGGGTGGGGGTGCTCGACCGCGGCTCAGTGTGGTGAAGTAGGCGCCGCTTGATGCGTGCAGGGGAACATCAACCCCTTCAGCCGTCCGCGCCAAAGGCATTGTGTATCCATTTGATACGCGCTTCGGGGAGCTTGCCCTGCAGAGACACCACATCGAAGCGCATGGGGCGTGCGGCGTGCCGGGGGTGATGCAGCAGGTAGGTGCGGGCAGCCAGTAGCAGGCGTTTTTGCTTGCTTGCGGTGACCGTTTCTTCCGGCGCCCCGAAATCGGCGCTTGCGCGGTGACGAACTTCGACGAACACCAGCATCCCCGAGCCTTCCATGACCAAATCCAGCTCCCCGCCCCGGCATCGGTAATTGCGTGCCAACAGCGCAAGTCCGTGCGCCTGCAGATAAGCCAGTGCCTGCTCTTCAGCCCATGCGCCTTGATTGGCTGTCATGGAGCGGCCATCGACGCCGGTTCATCGGCTGGCAATCCGGGTACCACTCGCCCATTGTCGAAATAAGCCCAGGGCAGGTCGTGACGTTCTATGCGCCCGTCCGGTGTCATGGAAAGTGTGCCCGTTGCCCCCGCCAGATGCAGTTCCTGCAGGGCGGGATTGGCGGCCAATTGTTGCCAGATGCGATAAGCATCGAAGCCGAAGGCCTGCATGCGCGTGAACGTGGGCTCAACGTCCGTTTGCGCCCCTTGGTGCGCCGAGAGCAGCCAGGGCATTTCCGGGAAACGCACGGCATCCAGATCCAGGTCGGCTACCCCGTCATGGGTTCCGGCATCAATCGCGGAGGTGGCGTAGATGGGCAGGTTGCCGGCGCCCACGAAACGGATCTGGGGGCGCAGCAGGCGCGCTTGGGACGCAAAGGCAGCCAGAAAGAGCATGTCCGCATCGCGCGCGCTGGCCCAGCCCTGCTTCAGCGGCGCCTGGAAATCGGATTCGGTGGGGGCATAGCGGGTAATGTGGCGTATCCGGCCACCGCCGGCGGTGAAAGCGCTGTTAAACGCCATCAGCAGGCGCTCTCCCCATTCGTTGCGCGGGATGATGACCCAGGCCTGCCGACGGCCGCTGGCCAGGGCCCGGTGGGCCACAATGCGCGCCTCGTCCTCGGGCGGTAACCCGAACTGAACCAGTCCAGCCCGGGTGACATCCGCTCGGTTCAAGGCCAGCATCGGCAAGTTGGCGGGAACCGCCCGCACCACCGCCTCAACCGCCGGCTTGTCCAGAGGGCCGATGAGCGAGTGGGCGCCGACCGCCAGAGCCTGATTCGCTGCGGCGATCGCGCTGGCGGGTTGATCCCCGATGGGGAAGAATTTCAGCGTGGGTCGTTGTTCCGGCGCCTGTTCTAAATAGGCCTGCAGGAATCCATCCTGAATGGCTCGACCGATGCGCTCTAAGCGACCCTCGGTGGGCAGCAACA
>JBARUT010000219.1:0-9630 GCA_049645885.1 Candidatus Macondimonas sp. | reverse complement strand
TGCTGAATGTGTCCTTCCTGGTGCCGGAGTTGCGCCGCGAGTTCGGCGGCTGCGCCGGCAACATCGCCTATAACCTGCGCCTGCTCGGTGGGGAGGGCCGGCCTTTGGGAACGGTGGGGGACGATTTCGAGCCCTATCGCCGCTGGCTAAACCAATGCGGAATCGACCAGCAGGATCTGCTGACCGTTCCCGGTACGTATACGGCCCAGGCCTATATCACCACCGATTTGGACGACAACCAGATCACCGCCTTCCATCCCGGCGCCATGAATCACGCCCACGACAATCCGGTTCGTCCCGCCGCGGATATCGGCCTGGGCGTGGTGGCCCCCAACGGCCGCCAGGGCATGCTTGATCATGCCCGGCAGTTTGCCGAGGCCGGCATTCCCTTCCTGTTCGATCCCGGCCAGGGCTTGCCGATGTTCAACGGCGGCGATCTGATGGCCTTCATCGACCAGGCCACCTGGGTGGCGGTCAACGAATACGAGGCGGCGTTATTGGAAGAGCGCACCGGCCATTCCCTGGAGCGACTGGCGACGCGCGTGGCGGCCCTGATTGTCACCCGCGGCGCGCAGGGATCATTGATTCATACGAAGGGCGCTGTGCTGGAGATCCCGGCGGCCCGTCCCGATGCGGTGCGCGATCCCACCGGTTGCGGCGATGCCTATCGCGCGGGATTGATCTTCGGGTTGCAGCGGGGGCTGGATTGGGCGCTGACAGGGCGGGTCGCTTCCCTGATGGGGGCGATCAAGGTGGCCCATCCGGGCACCCAGAACCATCGTTTCGAACGCGCCGAATTCGAAGCCCGGTTCCGAGAGGCATTCGGCATGGCGCTGGCCTGACAATCAAACCAAGTGGCCGCGATCCGGATGCTGTGCTCACTGGTTTTATTCGCGCTGGGCTATGGCGTGATTTACCTGGTTTCCACCGAATACCGACCGGCCCGCTATGGCGCCTTGCTGTGCACGGATCCGGCGGCGCTGCCGGGGGGGCGCTGGAACAGTGATTATGATGGCGCCTGGCTGGGCGCGCAGGGCTGTCTCTATGACTCCGCCAAACGGAGTCTGGAGGAGGTCCCGGCAGTGCGTGATCCGCGCAGCTTCGTTCCCGGTACGGCTGAGCTGATCTATGTGAATGGCGCCAATCATCGCGTGGATTGGACGCTTCCCGAGCTGCATCTGCTGGCGCAGCAGACCGGCGGCCCGGTGATCAGTGTTTACAACGCCACCGAGGGCGGGCGCATTCCGGATGCCGTCCATGATGCGCGTCAGGGTGCGGCGAGCCCGCCGGTGGCGACACTGGCAACCGCCATCCTGCAGCGCCTGGGATCCGGCGGCGAGATCCATCTCAAGGCCAACAGTCAGGGCGCAATCCATCTGCGCCATGCCCTCGAACGGGTGCGTGCAAGCTTGTCGGCCCGCCTTGCGGCGGACGATGTGGCGCACAGCCTGCATCGCATCCGGGTGGAAACGGCGGGGGGCGCAGCGGCCCGCTGGCCGGATGGACCGCGCTATGTGCATTACGTGAACCTGCGCGATCCGGTGCCGAAGCGCGCCGGCGTGCTGTCCAAGGGCGCCCATGCTGGCGCCGGCGCGGTGCTCGCCACCTTCAGTGACTTTGATGCCGATCCGCTGGAGCCCAAATACCGGTTCGTCGGGCCGCTGTCCCGGCGCTTCGTGGGCGTCCATGGATTTGGCATTTATCACCGCCACCGCCAGCCGTTCGATCTGCTCTATGCGCACAGCCGACCCGGCACGGTCCAGACCATTTCCCTCGATGGGCGGGCTGCTGCGGGCGGCTGAACAAGGAGCGGAACGGCAGCTTCGCCTTCCAAACACCACGGGTTGGTCCAGGCCCTGCCTCAATGAATTCAAGCCATTGACCCGACTCATCAGCGAGCCGGGTCAACGGTTCTGAAGATTCTGAGTGATGTCCATTGGACTGAGTCAAGGGACTGTTGCCGGCGGGATCGATGCGCATCTCCGCTGGGTTGACGCGCCATGAATGTGCATGGCGTTTGCCCGCTTTACCTCATGCCGCGCCATCTCCCAAGACCGTCCTGTGTTCACGCGTGTGGTTCGCGCACGCGCGCATGAGGGCATGGATTGATTGCGGGCCGCTGTTGGGGTAGCATTCTGCCTCTTTTGTCGCCCGTCGGCGGCTCTCCTTGCCTCACCGTCAAGAATCGGGAGGCTCTAATCCGTAAGGAGTGTTCATGCGTCATTACGAAATCGTGTTTCTGGTTCATCCGGACCAGAGCGACCAAGTGCCTGCCATGTGCGAGCGTTACCGCTCGCTGATCGAGGCGGACGGTGGTCATATCCATCGTCTCGAAGACTGGGGCCGCCGCCAACTGGCCTACCCGATCGAAAAGATCTACAAAGCGCATTACGTGCTGATGAATGTTGAATGTAGCCAGACTGTTCTCAACGAGATCAAGAGCGCCTTCCGCTTCAACGATGCGGTGCTGCGCAATCTGATCATCAGCCGTCCCAGTGCCGACACGGCGCCCTCTCCCTTGCTCAAGTCCCGGGACGAAGAGCGCAGCGAGGAGAGCCGTTCACGCGCCGCCCAGCGTGAGTCAGTCCTCGCCGATGGGGATGACGACGAGGATGAGGACGACGACGGGGACGAGTAAGGTCAGTGGATCGTCTCCAGCGCGCTTGCGCGCGGGGACTGTTGGCAGCTAAAGGAGCTATTCATGTCACGTAATTTTCGCCGTCGCAAGTATTGCAAGTTCACCGCCGAGAATGTGGTCGAGATCGACTACAAGGATCTGGCCACCCTCAAGGCCTACGTCGCCGAGACAGGTAAGATTGTGCCCAGCCGCATCACGGGCACCAGCGCGCGCTATCAGCGTCAGTTGGCCAAGGCCGTGAAAAGGGCGCGTTTCCTAGCCCTGCTGCCCTACACGGACCAGCACTAAAGTCAGCCCGCGGGCGCAGGCATCGGCATGCAGGCGATCGCGCGCTACACGCTGTCTGGCCCGTGGCAGGCGACGCTAGTGGTCAGCCTGTTGGGTGTGGGCGCCTGGGTGCTGTTTCCACTGATGTACCTGTCCGGTGCCTTGATGGCTTTGCTGGCCATGCAGCTCGGACCAGGCAAGGCGAGCCAGGTATTGCTCGGTGGATTGTTGGTGCAGGCCGTGATGGGCGCCGTGCTGTTGGCGTCTCCTGTAGCGGCGGCGAGTTTGGCGGCCTTGATGTGGGTCCCCTTGGTGGCCTTGGGCAGTTTGGTCTGGCAGCGTGGAAGTATGCCCCCCGCCTTGACGGCTGCAGCATTGCTGGGATTGATGGCGGTGCTGGGGTTCTACCTGCTGCATGCTGATCCGGGCCTGTGGTGGCAGGCGCGGCTAAGTGAAGCGATCGATGCACGATCATCCTTGCCCGATGGCCTGGCAACAAGCAATCAGGAACTGGCAACGCTGGTTGAAGGGGTGGCCCACTATCTTCCCGGTGCCTTTGCCGGTGTCTGGGTGATGGGCCTGGCGGCCAGCTTGTTGCTGGGGCGCTGGCTGCAGTCGCGCCTGTATCGACCGGGGGCGTTCGGCGCAGAGTTCAGGAGCTGGCGGCTCGCCACGGCTTGGACGGGTGTGACCGGCGCTTGCGTACTGGCGGCGCTGTGGCGGCCCGAGCTCGCAGTGAACCTGCTGGTGCCGCTGGCCGTGGTGCTGTGCCTGCCCGCCTTGGGATTGCTGCATGCCCTGTTGCAGCACCGCGCTGCGGCACGGCTTTGGTTGGGCATGCTGTATGGGGCGCTGCTGTTATTGCCCCATCTGGTGATGGTGCTGGCGGCGGTTGCCTTGGTGGATAGCTGGGTGAATTTTCGGGGTCGAACCCCAACAACGTGATCATTGATTCGAACTGATTGGGTGATGTTGAGATGGATGTGATTCTGCTGCAGAAAGTCGAAAACCTGGGTGGCTTGGGCGATCGCGCCTCCGTGAAGCCCGGTTATGCCCGCAATTTCCTGATTCCCTTCGGCAAGGCGGTTCCCGCCACCCGTGAACGGATTTCCGAGTTCGAATCCCGCCGCGCCGAACTGGAGCGCCAGGCGGCTGAGAACTTTGCCCATGCCCAGGGCCGCAAGTCCGAACTTGAAAGCGTGACAGTGACGTTGCGCGCCAAGGCGTCCAGCGAAGGCAAGCTGTATGGTTCCATCGGGACCGCCGATGTGGCCGAAGCCTTGACCGGTTCCGGCCATCCGGTGGAGCGCCGAGAAGTGCGCCTCCCCGACGGTCCGATCCGCGTCGTGGGCGAATACGCTGTGGCCGTGCACCTACATTCCGATGTGGATGCGAAGATCCATATCGTGGTAGTGGGCGAGGAGTGATTCAACCCGGGTCGTGATGAGCGACCCAGCGTTGCCAGCCAGCGGGGATCGGCAGCCATGAGCGAACGCCGCACAGGGGGTTCGAGCGTTTCTGCCGAGCTCGACGCCATGCGCGTTCCCCCCCATTCGCGCGAAGCCGAGCAGTCCCTGCTGGGCGGCCTCATGCTGGACGAGGCGAGCTGGGAGGCAGTGGCCGATCAGGTCACCGAGGAAGACTTCTACTTCGTCGCCCACCGGTTGATCTTTCGGGCGCTGGCCAGTCTCGCCGAGGCGGGTCAGCCACGTGATGTGGTCACAGCCTCCGAATGGCTGCAGCGCGAAGGCAGCCTGGAAACGGCTGGCGGATTGGCCTATGTCGGCACCCTGGCCCGCGACACCCCCAGCGCGGCCAATGTCGCCGCCTATGCGGCCATCGTCCGCGCCCGCAGCGTCCTGCGCCAACTGATCCGCATCGGTACCGACATCGCGCAGAGCGGTTACGATCCCCAGGGTCGCGAAGTCCCCGAACTCATCGACGCGGCCGAGCGGCAGGTATTCCAGATCGCCGATGCAGGTCTGCGCAACAAGCAGGGTTTCGTACCGATACGGCGCCTGCTTACGGAAGCGCTCGACAAGATCGACATCCTCTTCCAGTCCGATAATCCCATCACCGGCCTGGGCACAGGATTGATCGATTTCGATGAAAAGACCGCCGGATTGCAGCCGGGGGATCTGGTGGTGATTGCCGGGCGGCCCTCCATGGGCAAGACCAGCTTTGCCATGAACCTGGCGGAACACGCGGCGATCCGGGACAAGGTGCCCACGGCGATTTTCAGCATGGAGATGCCCGGCCAGCAACTGGCCATGCGCATGATTTCATCCCTGGGTCGCATCGACCAGAGCAAGGTTCGCACCGGCCGGCTGTCCGACAGCGACTGGCCGCGCATCACCTCGGCGGCGACCCTGATTGCCGAAGCGCCGATGTTCATCGATGACTCGCCGGCCCTGTCACCCACCGAGATTCGTGCCCGCGCCCGGCGGCTCAAGCGCGAGCACGGTCTGGGGTTGATCGTGGTGGACTATTTGCAGTTGATGCAGGTCCCGGGCAACAAGGAAAACCGTACCACGGAGATATCCGAAATCTCCCGCAGCCTGAAGGCGCTGGCCAAGGAGTTGTCCGTGCCGGTCATCGCCTTGTCCCAGCTCAATCGCAACCTGGAGCAGCGCCCCAACAAGCGGCCCGTAATGTCGGACCTGCGCGAATCGGGGGGTATCGAGCAGGATGCCGACCTGATCGTCTTCATCTATCGGGACGAGGTCTACAATCCGGAGAGCCCTGACAAGGGCACTGCCGAGATCATCATCGCCAAGCAGCGCAATGGTCCGACCGGCACAGTCCGGCTCACTTTTCTCGGCCAATACACCCGCTTCGAGAACTTCGCCTCGGAGGATTACGGCGGGGGTTACGCATGAGCGGTGTCATGACGGGGACACCCTGGATCCGTATCGATCTTGCCGCTCTCGCGCACAATCTTGCCTTTGTTCGCCGCCACGCGCCGCGTGCGCGGGTGATGGCCGTCGTCAAGGCCGATGCCTATGGTCATGGCCTGTTGGCCGTCGCGCGCACCCTGGCGGCGCATGCCGAGGCGCTGGCGGTGGCGCGACTCGATGAAGCCCTGCGGCTGCGCGCCGGTGGCATCGTGGCCCCCGTGGTAGTCCTGGAAGGGGTGTTCGATGCGCAGGGCTTGGCAGCAGCGGCACTGCAAAACCTGGATCTGGTGGTTCACGATCCGCTGCAGGTCACGCTTTTGGAGCAATCGCAGGCGATGTTGCCGCGGCGGCTGCGGGTCTGGCTCAAGGTGGACACGGGCATGGGGCGGCTCGGCGTCCAGCCCGGCGCCGTCGACGCCCTGTGGCAGCGCCTGATGGATTGTCCGGCCGTCCAGGCGCCGGTAGGCCTGATGACCCATCTGGCCCATGCTCGGCGCGGTGTTTGCCCCGAGACCCGTCTGCAACTGGATCGATTCTCCCATGCCTGCGGCGCCTTGCCCGGACCGCGCAACATCGCCAATTCCGCTGGCATCCTGGCCTGGCCCGAGAGTCACGCGGATTGGGTGCGGCCCGGAATCATGCTCTATGGGGTGTCGCCTTTCGCGGGTGAGCAGGGTGCGGACATTGGTCTGCGTCCGGTGATGTCGCTGTGTTCCGAGTTGATTGCGGTCAAACCGCTGCAGCGCGGTGCGCCCGTGGGTTATGGCGCAATCTGGCAGGCGCCCAGCGATACCACGCTCGGGGTGGTCGCCGCGGGTTATGGCGACGGTTATCCGCGCAGCTTGCCTGCCGGCACGCCGGTGTGGGTGGGTGGCCGGCCGGTACCGCTGGTGGGGCGGGTGTCCATGGACCTGTTGACTGTGGATCTGGGGCCTGGCGCTCGGGAAACCGTGGGCACCGAAGTCGTGCTGTGGGGCGCCGGCGGGGCATCAGTCGAGGCGCTGGCCGCGCCTCTGGGCACCATCGGCTATGAACTGCTCTGTCGCGTGACGCCGCGCGTGCGTCGGGTGGTGGCAGAGGTGTCGGTGAGCAGCGCGGAGGGTGAAACTGCTTCTGCCCCGTCCGTGGAGCGGAAAGAAGATCGCTTCGGATAAGGATCCGGCAGGCGCGGCGCGGCTTGCGCAAGCGCTTTGATCCTGATCCGGCGCGGCCGACTTGAGCCGTGTCACGTTGCCGGGATGGGCGCCACCGGCTTGCTGGGGGTATCCTCGCAAAGGCCGGCGTGTCCTGGCCAACCGGCGGAGGAAATGCATGACAACGCGCAACCTTGAGTTTTTCTTCAAGCCCCGCTCAGTGGCCCTGATTGGTGCCAGTCGCGATCCCCATCGGGTGGGCGGCGCAGTGGCGCGCAATCTCCAGGCCGGCGGCTTTGCCGGGCCGGTGATGCTGGTGAACCGGCGCAGCGAGCCCGATGCGGCTCATGGAGTCTACACGCGCCTGGCCGATCTGCCGCAGGTGCCTGAACTGGCTGTGGTGGCGATTCCCGCGCCTCAGGTGCCGGAAACCATCGCCGAATTGGGCGCGGCGGGTACGCGGGCCGCCGTGGTGCTTTCGGCGGGCTTCGAGGAAATGGACGGCGAAGCGGGCGCCGCGCTGCAGCGGGCGACGCTGGAGGCGGCCCAGCCTCACCTGATGCGCATCATCGGCCCCAATTGCCTCGGCATTCTCATGCCCAAGGTGGGGTTGAATGCCAGCTTCGCGCATCTCATGGCCCGGCCCGGCAACCTGGCCTTCATCGCCCAATCCGGCGCCATCCTCACCGCCGTGGTGGATTGGGCAGAGGATCGAGGCATCGGCTTTTCGGCGCTGATTTCGCTGGGGGCGTCGGCGGATGTGGATTTTGGCGACCTGCTGGACTACCTGGCGAATGACTGGGACACCCGCGCCATCCTGATCTATGTGGAGTCGGTGCGGCACGCGCGCAAGTTCATGTCAGCGGCGCGCTTGGCAGCGCGCCTGAAGCCCGTGATTGTGGTCAAGGGCGGACGCTATGCCCAGTCCGCCCAAGCTGTGGCTTCCCATACCGGGGCGCTGGCAGGGGTGGATGCGGTCTATGCGGCGGCCTTCCGGCGCGCCGGCATGGTACAGGTGGATTCCATGGCCGAGCTGTTCGATGCGGTGGAAACCCTCGGACATTCCAATCCCCGCTTCGGGGAACGTCTGGCCATGATCACCAATGGCGGCGGTATCGGTGTGCTGGCCACCGATGAGCTGACGCGGTTGGGGGGTAGCCTGGCCACCTTGTCCGAAAATACCCGCCATCGGCTACGGGACGTGCTGCCGCCCCTGTGCAGCACGCAAAATCCAGTGGATGTGCTGGGCGATGCCGACGCGAGTCGTTATCGCGAGAGCTTGCGCATTCTCTACGAGGCCCCGGAGGTGGATACGGTGGCGGTGTTCAACTGCCCGGTGGGGGTGGCCAGCAGCCAGGAGGCGGCCGAGGCGGTCATCGAAATTCACCAGACCCCCCGCAAGGGCTTGCTGACGAATTGGCTGGGGGCCAAGACCGCCCAACTGGCACGTGAGGCCTTCGCGGCGCACCACATTCCCAGCTACGAAACCCCCGATCAGGTGATCCGCGCCTACATGCACCTCATCCGCTACCGGCGCAATCAGCGTCTTTTGCTGGAAACGCCGCCTTCCATGCCGCAGGCCTTCCTCCCCGATACCGAGGCGGCGCGGGCGGTCATCGACCGGGCGCGGGCGCGGGGCGGCGGTTGGCTGTCCCTCGCCGAGGGGATGGCCTTGCTGGCGGCTTATCGCATTCCGGTGGTGGAAACCGTAGCGGTTGCCACGCCGGAGGATGCCGCTACCCAGACGGCAGCCTGGGCCGTTCCGGTGGTGCTCAAGGTGTCCTCACCGGACATTCTCCACAAGCGGGCCATGGGCGGCGTGGCACTCAATCTGCAGACCCCCGAGGCGGTGGCCGAGGCGGCGCGGGGCATTCTGGCCCATCTGAGGGAACATCAGCCCCACGCCCGGATTGAAGGATTCACGCTTCAACCCATGATGCCCAAGGGGGAAAACAACGAGTTGATCCTGGGCATGACGACGGATGCGGTCTTCGGGCCGGTGCTGTTGTTCGGTCAGGGCGGGAATGCCGTCGAGGCCCTGAACGACACGGCGTTTGCGCTGCCTCCCCTGAACCTGCACCTGGCCTGCGATCTGATCGAGCGCACCCGGATCTACCGAGTGTTGCAGGGCGTCGGGGGTATTCCGGCGACACGCATCGATGACGTGGCACTGAGCTTGGTGAAGCTGTCCCAGCTGGCGGCCGACTTGCCGGAGGTGGTGGAGATCGAGATCAATCCGCTGCTGGCTGGGGAGGAGGGCGTACTCGCGCTGGATGCCCGGGTGCGGGTTGACCTGTCCGCGCCGGCTGGCGATGAGCATTTCGCGATCCGGCCGTATCCAAAGGAACTGGAGCAGTCCTTCGCGTTGGCCGACGGCCATTCCTTGCTGCTGCGTCCCATCCAGCCCGAGGACGAACCCGCCCTGATCGAGCTGTTCGATGCCATGACTGAGGAAGAGCGCTACATGCGCTTTTTCTCGCCCATGAGCCATGTGCCCCACCAGCTGGCGGCTCGGCTGAGCCAGATCGACTATGATCGGGAGATGGCACTGGTGCTGACCGAACCGGGTTTGCCGGGCCAGGCGCGTATCCTCGCCGGGGTGCGCATTGCTGGGGATCCCAATGATGAGCGCTGTGAATTCGCCATCGGTGTGCGCCACGACCAGGGCGGCAAGGGCTTGGGCATACGACTGATG
>JBARUT010000218.1:0-5454 GCA_049645885.1 Candidatus Macondimonas sp. | reverse complement strand
GACCCCATCCGCCAGGAGGACACATCACCATGGCTTACAGCGACAAGGTTCTGGATCACTACGAAAACCCCCGCAACGTGGGCACCTTCGATACCGGTGAAGACGATGTCGGCACCGGCATGGTCGGCGCGCCAGCCTGCGGTGATGTCATGCGGCTGCAGATCAAGGTCAGCCCCGAGGGCATCATCGAGGACGCCCGCTTCAAGACCTATGGCTGCGGCTCGGCCATCGCCTCCAGCTCGCTGGTCACCGAATGGGTGAAAGGCAAGACGCTGGAAGAGGCCATGACGATCAAGAACGCCGAGATCGCCGAAGAGCTGGCCCTGCCGCCGGTGAAGATCCACTGTTCGGTGCTGGCCGAAGACGCCATCAAGGCCGCGGTGGAAGACTACCGCGCCAAGCAGGAGGCGCCTGCCTCCGACACCGCCGCATCCGCGGCCTGACCCGTCCTATTCCGGGAGAATTGCCATGTCCGCTGTCGTCGCCACCCCGTCTCCCCTGCTGTTGTCGCCCAGCGCCATCGGCAAAATCAAGGATCTGCTCAGCGAGGAAAACAACACCACGCTCAAATTGCGTGTCTATGTCACCGGCGGCGGCTGCTCCGGCTTCAGCTACGGCTTTGCCTTCGAGGAAGGGGTGGCCGAAGACGACAGCCTGTTCGAACAGGACGGGGTGGGCGTGTTGGTCGACCCCATGAGCTTCGCCTATCTGGCGGGCGCCGAGGTGGATTTCGAGGAAAGCCTGGAAGGCGCCCGTTTCATCATCCGCAATCCCAATGCCAAGACCACCTGTGGTTGCGGCACTTCCTTTTCGGTGTGAGGGATCGGCCATGAGCGTGACACTGACCGAACGAGCTGCGCTGAAGATGCAGCGTTCCCTGGCCAGCCGGGGCAAGGGGCTGGGCATCCGGCTGGGCGTCAAGACCAGCGGCTGCTCGGGCATGAGCTACGTGATGGAGTTCGTCGACGAGGTCCAGGAAGGCGATCAGTGCTTCGAAAGCCACGGCATGACCGTGGTCATCGATGCCCGCAGCCTGCCCTACATGATGGGCACCGAACTGGACTTCGTGCGCGAGGGCCTGAACGAGGGTTTCAAGTTTGAAAACCCCAATGCCAAGAGTTCCTGCGGCTGCGGCGAAAGTTTCAGCGTGAGCGCCTGACGACCCTCTGGCATCAATCAAGGACATCCCATGACAGCGATGATGGCATCGGATTATTTCGCGGTCTTCGACCTGCCGCCCGCCTTTGCTCAGGACCCGACTGAGCTGGAGCGGCGCTATCTCGCGATGCAGACCCGCGTCCACCCCGATCGCCATGCCCACCAGGACGCGGCCCAGCGCCGCGCCGCGGTCGAACAGGCTGCGCGGATCAATGAGGCCTACCGCAACCTCAAGGACCCGCTGACCCGATCCACCCACCTGCTTGCCTTGCGCGGGGTGGATGTTTTGTCCGCCGGCTCCATCCCCTTGCCGGCGGACTTTCTTTTTCAACAGATGCGCTGGCACGAGGACCTTGAGGCCGCCCGCAAGGCCGGCGACCAGGACCGGCTGGCCCGACTCGCCGAGTCCTTGCTGGCCGAGCGCGAGCGCCTGGTCCAGATGCTGATCCGAACGCTGGACGAGGAACGCGACGACAACGCCGCCGCCCAACGGGTGCGCCAGCTCATGTTCCTGCGCCGGCTCATCGAGCAGGCGCAGGCCGCGATCGAGGAGTGGGAATCCTCATGAGCCTGCTGCAAATCCTCGAACCCGGCGCTGCGACCGAGGAACCCGTGATCCGCCGCCTGGCGGTGGGGATCGACCTCGGCACCACCCATTCGCTGGTCGCCACCCTCGACAACGGCCAGGTCCAGGTGCTGCTCAATGACGCCGGTGATGCCCTGCTGCCCTCGGTGGTGGGCTTCCAGGCCGACGGCCGTGCCCAGGTGGGCCGCGCAGCGCGTGAGGCGGCAATCCACAATCCCGGTGCCACCTTCCACTCCATCAAGCGCTTCATGGGGCGGGGCACGGCGGATCTGGCCCAGGCCGGCCCCCTGCCCTACCAGGTGGTCGAGGGGGACGGCATGATCCGCTTCCAGACCCCTCGCGGCCCACTGTCGCCCGTGGAAATCTCCGCCGAGATCCTGAAAGTGCTGCGGGTACGGGCCGAAGCCGCCCTGGGTGGCCCGCTGCACGGCGCCGTGATCACGGTCCCGGCCTATTTCGATGATGGACAGCGTCAGGCCACCCGCGATGCCGCCCGGCTGGCGGGCATCGAGGTGCTGCGCCTGCTCAACGAGCCCACCGCCGCCGCTGTGGCCTATGGCCTGGACAAGGGCAGCGAGGGCATCTTTGCCATCTACGACCTGGGCGGCGGGACCTTTGATCTCTCCATCCTGCGCCTGCGCCAGGGGGTGTTCGAAGTGCTGGCCACCGCCGGCAACACCGCCCTCGGTGGGGATGACTTCGATCGCCGGCTGGCCGACTGGTTTCTCGCCGAGACCGACTTGGCGCTGACCCCCGCCGCCTACAGCGAACTCCTCGCCCATGCGCGCCGGGCCAAGGAGGCCCTGAGCACGGTGGAAGCGGTGGATCTTGCCTTCGACGCCGGCGCTGGCCCGCGCCCGGCGTGCCGCATCACGCGCGAGCAATTCGCCGCGCTGACCGCCGACCTGGTGCAAAAAACCCTGCAACTCACCCGCCGCGCGCTGCGCGATGCCGGCTTCACCCCCGCCGAAGTCGATGGCGTGGTACTGGTGGGTGGTGCCAGCCGCATGCCCCAGGTACGCGCGGCAGTGGCGGAATGTTTCGGCAAACCGCCCCTCATCGATCTCGATCCCGATCAGGTGGTGGCGCTGGGCGCCGCGATCCAGGCCAACGTGCTGGCAGGTAACCGGGATGGGGAGGACTGGTTGCTGCTGGATGTCATTCCCCTGTCGCTGGGCATCGAAACCATGGGCGGGCTGGTGGAGAAGATCATCCCCCGCAACAGCACCTTGCCCATCGCCCGGGCGCAGGATTTCACCACCTTCAAGGACGGCCAGACCGCCATGGGCCTGCACATCGTGCAGGGCGAACGGGATCTGGCGGCGGACTGCCGCTCGCTGGCCCGCTTCGAGCTGCGCGGTATCCCGCCCCTGGCCGCCGGCGCGGCGCGCATCCAGGTGTTGTTCCAGGTCGATGCCGACGGGCTGGTGAGCGTGTCCGCCACCGAGGAGAGCACCGGCACCGGCGCCCAGGTGGTGGTGAAGCCCTCCTATGGTCTGAGCGATGAGGACATCACCCGCATGCTGGCCGACTCCCTCGCCCATGCTCAGGATGACGCCAGGGCGCGCATCCTGGCCGAACAGAAAGTCGAGGCCCAGCGCCTCATCGAGGCCACCCGCGCGGCACTGAATGCCGACGGCGCCGCGCTCCTGAACGATGCCGAAATCGCCGCGATGCTGCAGGCGGTCCAGCATCTGGAGGACAGCCTGGCGGGGTCCGACGGGGAGGCCATCAGCCTCGCCAAATCGGCCCTCGACGCCCTCACCGACCCCTTCGCCGCCCGCCGCATGGATCACAACATCCGCACCGCGCTGGCTGGCCGACGCGTGCAGGAAATCGGAGGCTGATGTGACGCAACTCACGGTCCTTCCCCATCCCGACCTGTGCCCTGAAGGCGCCACCGTGGAGGCCGCGCCGGGCAGCCGGCTGTCCGATGCCCTGCTGGCGGCCGGGGTGGCGATCGAGCATGCCTGCGAGAAGGCCTGTGTCTGCACCACCTGCCATGTGGTCATCCGTCGCGGCTTCGAGGCCCTGCGCCCGGCCAGCGACGATGAGGAAGACCAACTCGGCAAGGCCTGGGGCCTGGAACCCAACTCGCGCCTGTCCTGCCAGGTGCGGCTGCCGCAGAGCGCCGAGGTGGTGGTGGAGATTCCCCGTTACAGCCGCAATTTCGTCCGGGAAAACCATTGAGGCCCGCCATGAAATGGACCGACGTATTGCCCATCGCGCAGACCCTGGTGGACCGTCACCCCGAGGTGGATCCACGCGCCCTGCGCTTCACTGACCTGCATCGCTGGATCACCGGCCTGCCCGAGTTCAGCGACGATCCCGAGCGCTCCAACGAGCGCGTGCTGGAGGCCATCCAGATGGCCTGGATCGAGGAAATGGATTGAATCCCTCAACCCCAACGGAGTCCTGTGTCATGCCTCAGCTCACCATTCTGCCCTCTGGAAAAACCATCGCTGCCAGCGAGGGCCAAACCCTGCTGGAGCTGATCTTGGCGGCCGGGGAGAACATCCCCCACAAATGCGACGGCAACGCGAAATGCGGCAGTTGCCACATTTTCCTGCAAAGCGGCCGCAAGAGCGTGTCCAAACTCAGCCCGCTGGAAAATGAAAAGCTCGACAGCATCGTCGGCGTGGGCTCCAAGTCGCGCCTGGCCTGCCAGTGCCGCATCACCGGCACCGAGGACATCAGCGTCGAACTGCTCGGCTTCGGCTCCGGGCTCTGAGGCCGTTTCATCGCGGCCGGGCATGTCCCACCATTTGCCTGGCCGCGCATGACGCTCGCCCCAATCGTGCCTGAATCGCCCGCCCGTCGGCGAAGGTCAGGCCCACCGCCCTCTCAGCCAATTCTTCCCCGTCCGGCCGGCGCCTTGGCGCCTTGACGCGTCGATCCGACTTTCGCTAACTTGTGGGGAAAGGAAACGAAAGCGAGGTGGGGTGATGGCCTCAACCCATGCGGCGGACGATCGATATTTCGAGCTTCATGGGCTGAAGTCCAAGGCGCCCGAGGCGTTGAACCAGGCGCTGCAAGAAGCCATCGGCGCAATGCGCGAAACGCTCTACGGTCCCTCGGTCGAGGAACTTCCCGCCGAGGAGCAAGCGCTGCTCGCGGTTGCCGGCGCCCAGATCGCCGAACAGCCCGGCGCGCCCGATCCGTTACTCGACTATGCCACCTGTTTCGCCGCGCTGCTCGACACCAGCCTGACGCCCGCCGAGGCCGCATTGCGCCTCGGGATTACGCCCACCCGCGTGCGCCAATTGATCGCCAGTGGCGCCCTGTACGCCTTTCGCATCGACCGCAACCTGCGGATTCCGCTGTTCCAGTTTCAGGAAAACGGGCTGCTGCCCAATCTGGCACCCGTCAATACGGCGCTGGCTGGCGACCTTGATCCGGTGTCGGTGTGGCGGTGGTACAGCGCTCCGGATCCTGAACTCGATGCCGCAACCGGTCCGCTGAGTCCGCTGTCGTGGCTGAAATCCGGTCGCGATCCCGAGCCCGTGATCGCTATCGCCCGGCAGCTGTGACGGCCAAGATTCCGCCCGAGCCGGACCTGACGCGGCTCGCCGGGCTCGACCCCGAGTTGCGCACGCTGCCGGCCGGTAGCCTGCTCTGGCGGGTTTATTTTCGCGCTGGCACGCACCCGACGCGGTGGCGCGATTTTCGCCACTACGGGCCGACCGACGCCCGTTTCGATCACCATCCCA
>JBARUT010000217.1:0-6839 GCA_049645885.1 Candidatus Macondimonas sp. | reverse complement strand
CAACCGGGTCGCACGCACTTTCCTGGTATTCATGCTGGTCAACCTGGGCGCCTCCATGGGCACCTATGTGGGCGGCTTCCGGCTGTTCGGCCAGCTGAGCGGCCACGGCTGATCCGGATTCCTGCTGGTGCACTGGCGCACTTGAGTCCCTGCCTGAGTGCCCCTCAGGCCGAATGCTTAGTGTTCAAGAGTCGCTACCCGACAGGAACAGACTTCTTCCTTGAAGCTTTGATCTCTCGGCGCATGCCCCAAAACGTGACCCAGATCAATTGCGTTTGATTCTCATTAGGAGAATAATTCACGCAAACGCAGCTCTTTGGTGTCCACCGATGAACCCGCTTCCCATCCGCCCTCCTCTTCACCCTGCGCGCGGTCTTCCCATCGTGGGAACGGCGCTTCTGCTGGGCTTGTACACCCTGCCCGGACAAGCGGACGAGAACCTGTTCGGCTATGTGACGGGGGCGGACACCCTGCCGAAGGGAGCCAACGAGGTTTATCTGTGGGCGACGGACCGGCGCGACAAGGGACAAGGGAAATACGCGGCCCAGGATTACCGCATCGAACTGGAGCGTGGACTGACCGACCGCCTTACCGGCTCGCTCTATCTGAACTGGCGCGCCCATGACATCGACGGTGCGGCGCCAGCAGACGAGACGGGCATGCCGGAATATCCCGATGTCAATCGCTTCGGCTTTCAGGGGGTGCAGGGCTCCCTCAAATATAACTTCCTGAGCCCCTATACCCATCCTTTCGGCCTGTCGCTGTATGTCGAGCCGGGCTACTCGGAGATCTTCAAGATCACGGGCCAGGAACAAAAGGAACTGTCTCTGGAAACCAAGCTAATCGTGCAGAAGAACTTCTTGGAGGACCAGTTGATCTGGGCCACCAACCTCACGCCCGAGTTCGAAGTGCGCAAGTTCGAGGGTGAAGACGCATGGGAAACCGAACTGGCTTTTGAGGTGACCTCGGGTGTTTCGTATCGCTTTGCCCCCAAGTGGTTTGGCGGCCTGGAAACGCGTTACCACTCTGAATATCCGGACTGGCCGGACGCCAATACCCGCGAGCATTACGGCCTCTTTCTCGGTCCGACCCTGCACTACGGCGCCAAGCAATGGTGGTGGACCTTCACCTATTTGCCTCAGCTCACAGGCCGGCCCTCCGACCCCAAACGGGACGAAGACCTCCACCTGCACGAGCACGAAAAGCGCGAGTTGCGCATGAAGGTGGGTTACAACTTCTAAGCTGGGAGGACTCAGAAATGGATCGCCGTACGCCCTTCATGGTCCTGCCCCTCGCCGCCCTGGCCGCGTCGCCAGCCGGCTATGCGGTGCAGTACCTGTCGGTGGAACAGGCCCAGGCCGTGATGTTCCCCGATACGATTCTCACGGCCGCCCCTCTGACCCTTACCGACGTCCAAAAGCGGGAGATCGAGCAACGCAGCGGCATGAAAGTACGCCAGACGACATTGAAACGCTGGCGCGCGGCCAACGGCGGCTATTTCGTGCTGGACCAGGTGCTGGGCAAGCACGAATTCATCACCTATGCCGTCGCGCTCGACAGCACCGGCGCGGTGCGCCAAGTCGAAATCCTGGATTTCCGGGAAACCCATGGCGATGAAGTCCGGCGCGCCGCATGGCGCAATCAATTCACCGGCAAGACCAGCCGTGACACCCTGCGCATCAACAAGGACATCGAGAACATCTCCGGCGCTACGCTCTCCTGTGTCCACATCACCGACGGCATCCGCCGCCTGCTGATCACCCATGACGTCGCCATCCGCCAGCCCTGAGATCGGCCCGTGGCGGCGCGCCCGGCCGCTGTTGGGGACCTATGTGGAGATCACCCTTGATGCGCCCGGGGCACCCTACCCTACCCAGGCATTCGAGACGGCCTTCGCCCAAATCGGCCGCATCCACCACCTGATGAGCTGGCATGCGCCCGACAGCGATGTGGGTCGGATCAACCGGGCAACGACCGGCCATTGGCTGAACATCGACCCCTGCACCGCGGTGGTCCTGCACACCGCCCGGATGCTCTGGCAGCGCAGCGGCGGCTTGTTCGACATCACCTGCGAACGGCATCTGCGTACCTGCGGCTTGTTGCCGGCCGATTCCTCCGGATGGGCGGTTGACCGCATGGGCGGGATGGCGGACCTGGAACTGGACAATGGCGCGCGGGTGCGTCTGCACAGGCCCTTGACCGTCAACCTGGACGGCATCGCCAAAGGCTACGCAGTTGACCGGGCGGTCGCGGTCCTGCAGGCCCAAGGAGTGACGACGGGCTGCGTCAATGCCGGCGGGGATCTGCGTTTGTTCGGCCCCGCTCCGCAAGCCGTCTGCCTGCGTGATCCGCGCCAGCCGACGCGATTATGGTCCATGGGCGAACATCGGGAGATCGCCCTGGCCACGACGGGAAGCTATTTTCTTGGCGCCGCCGCAGAAGCGCCCAGCGCGGTGATCCACCCCGCCTCCGGTCAAGCGGTGACATTACCCGGCAGCATCACAGTGACTGCTCCCCGCTGCATGCATGCCGATGCCCTGACCAAGGTCGCCGCGCTGGCCCATGCCGGCCGCCTGAACCTGAGCCCGCTGTTTGAATCACTGGGCGCCACGGCGCACCTGTTCCCGCCCGTTTCCGAGGAGACTCCACATGGCTTCTGTACCGCGCATCAATAGCGCCCCCGCCTGGCAGCGGATGTTCCTCTATCTGACCCTGACGGGGCTGGGCGTCACGGGCCTGATCTGGATGGGGATCCACTATGCCAATGGCGGATTCGCGGGCGAAAACCGGCCCTATGCCCTGCTCCACCAGCTCATGATTTTCCATGGCATCCTGGGTTATCTGATGGCGGTGGCCGTTGGCCTGTTTCTGGCCCAGCATGTTGGTGCCGGCTGGCGCGCGCGCCGCAGCCGGGCCACTGGAATCAGCCTGCTTGCCTTGTTTGCGACGCTGATGGCGTCCGCCCTGGTGCTGTACTACAGCGGGGACGACACCCTGCGCACCCTCGCCAGTCTCAGCCACCAGATTGTCGGTGTCGGCCTGGTGCTCGCCGTGCCGGCCCATGTGGTGCAGCGCGCCCGCAAGGCCGCCCGTATGCCAGCTCCGTCTCATGGTCATACGCAACAGGTAATCGCTCCCCGTTCGGCGAATTCCCCCTCGGCCTAATCCCCAATCAGCCCACTCGCTCTTTTTCGATCCCGGTGAGTTACGCATATACCTTATTGAATCAATTGATTTTCTCGACTTGTCGTACTGCCCGCAAATATCATCGCATTCGTCCACGAGGCCGACGAGCAGGCGAAGTTTTCGAAGGACGACATTCCCGAGGACATTGCGAAGATGATGCAGAACATGGAGTAGCAGCAAGAAGCGCTTGTCAGGTGTTAAAAAGGTTAGGCTCGGCGAGATCGGCACCGCGGTTGACGAGAGCATCACTGCGGAGATTGTGACCGTGGACGGCCCGTTGGCTCAGAAGCTCGCCTTCAACTGCTATCCCGGTCTCGATAGCCGAATAGGCGCGCGGACACCTGACACCGGTACTGGCGCCCACCGAAGGAGAACACGATGAAAACAATCGCAATCGACGTCGGCGACTTGCTGACAGCGTTGAGCCCGGACGAAGTGGGCCGGCGGATCGGCGAGGTGCCTGGCGTCGAAAGCGTCTCTGTGGATCACGCGGCGCAAAGCGCCACGGTGCAGTACGACGAGACCCGTATAAAGGTCGCCGACATCAAGTCGCTGGCACAGCGGCCCGGTCCCGGCATCGACGCGTCGACTGCCGCCGCGACCGGCAGAGGTCACGAAGGCCACGCCACGGCCGGCGCATCACGAGAGGGTCCAGGACCGGCATCGGGCCATTCAGGACACCAGGGCCATGACAAGCACGCGGGCCACTCGCCCGCGATGTTTCGGGACCGCTTCTGGCTTTCGCTTGCCCTGACGGTTCCGGTGGTCATCTGGTCGGCCCACATCCAGGAACTTCTCGGCTACCGGGCCCCCGCTTTTCCAGGATCGGAGTGGATCGGCCCCGTGCTCTCCACGGTTGTCTTCCTCTACGGCGGTCTGGTGTTCCTGCAGGGGGCCTGGCGGGAACTGCGGTCCCGGCTGCCGGGAATGATGACCCTCATCTCGCTCGCGATCTCCGTCGCTTTCCTGTTTTCCTGGGTGGTTCAGCTCGGGCTGATCGAGGCGAGTGCGCTGTGGTGGGAACTGGCGACGCTGGTCACGATCATGCTGCTTGGCCACTGGATCGAGATGCGGTCCATCAACCAGGCCGAAGGCGCACTGAAGGAACTCGCGAAGCTCCTTCCGGATACCGCGACGCGGATCACCGACGGGGGCGAGGAGAAGGTCGCCGTCAGCGCGTTGCGGAACGGAGACCTCGTTCTGGTGCATCCGGGGGAGAGCATTCCCGCCGACGGGACCGTGCGAAAGGGAGAGAGCGACGTCAACGAGGCCATGATCACCGGCGAGTCCCGGCCGGTGAAAAAGCGGGAAGGCGACGAGGTGATTGCCGCCACGATCAACGGAGACGGGTCTCTGCGCGTCGAGGTCACCGGCACCGGAGAGGAAACCAAGCTTTCCGGCATCATGCGACTCGTGGCCGATGCCCAGAAGTCCAAGTCCAGAGCGCAGCACCTTGCAGATCGCGCAGCCCGGGTTCTGACCTTCGTCGCGATCGCCGCCGCGGCCATCACCATCGTGGTGTGGCAGTCTGTCGGCGCAGCGATCGACTTTTCCGTGGTGCGGATGGTGACGGTGCTGGTGATCGCCTGCCCGCACGCGCTTGGGTTGGCCGTGCCGCTGGTGGTGGCCATCTCGACGACGCTGGGCGCCCGCAACGGGCTTCTAGTGCGCGACCGGCGCGGACTCGAGGAGGCGAGGAACCTCGACACCGTGATCTTCGACAAGACCGGCACGTTGACGCTTGGCGAGTTTCGGGTCGTGGCAATGTCCATCGCGGAAGGGATGACTGAAGACGAAGCGCTTCGGATCGCATCCGGCATCGAATCCGAATCCGAGCACCCGATCGCCCGGGGCATCGTGAAGACCGCACAGGACAAGGGCATAGACCTGCCCGTCGCAGAAGACTTCCGTGCAATCACCGGCAAGGGCGTGGCGGCGACGATCGCCGGTTCGGAATACCACATGGGTGGCCCGGCTCTTCTCAAGGCCGAAAATGTTCAAGTGCCGCCCGCGCTGCTGGAGGCGGCCAAGGCGGCGGCCGACCGCGGCCAGGCTGCCATATATCTCGTCCGCGAAGGCGAGGCCGTGGCCGTTTATACCGTGGCGGACGCGATCCGCGAGGAGAGCCGCGAAGCCATCGCGGCGCTGCATGTACGGGGGATCGAGGTTGCCATGCTGACCGGCGACGCGCGGGCCGTGGCCGATGCCGTCGCCAGGGAACTTGGCATTGATACCGTGTTCGCGGAAGTGCTGCCCGAGGACAAGGCCTCGAAGGTCCGTGAGCTTCAGGAGCAGGGCAAGAAAGTCGCGATGATCGGCGACGGCGTGAACGACGCCCCGGCTCTCGCCACGGCCGATATCGGGATCGCGATCGGCGCGGGCGCGGATGTTGCCGTCGAGGCCGGGCATATCGTGTTGGTTCGGTCCGACCCACGCGACATCCCCCGGATCATCACCCTGAGCCGCGCCACATACCGCAAGATGATCCAGAATCTCTGGTGGGCGGCGGGTTACAACATCTTCGCGATCCCCCTTGCCGCCGGCGTTCTGGCGCCATGGGACATACTGCTGACACCCGCGGTGGGCGCGGTCCTGATGTCCGCGAGCACGGTGGTGGTGGCCA
This sequence comes from Candidatus Macondimonas sp., assembly GCA_049645885.1. GTDB lineage: Bacteria > Pseudomonadota > Gammaproteobacteria > UBA5335 > UBA5335 > Macondimonas. The sequence goes on along the minus strand of JBARUT010000217.1, from coordinate 1,030 downwards.
TCAATGCTCAGCTTTTGAAGCGGGCACGACTGTGACACAGTCGGCGGGCCAACCCCGAACTCAAGGGCAATACGAGGCAAACAGCATCACCTTGGGCGGTGCGGTCGCGATGGGCACGGGCGTGATGATCGGCGCCGGCATCTTTGCCCTGACCGGTCAGATTGCCGAATTGGCGGGACCCTGGTTTCCGCTGTCCTTCATCGTCGGCGCCATCGTGACCGCGCTCAGCGCCTACAGCTACATCAAGATGTCGAACGCCTGGCCCTCCTCGGGCGGAATCGCGATGATCCTGCAGAAGTGCTACGGGCGGGGAGCGGTCACCGCGGGTGCGGCGCTGTTGATGGCGCTCAGCATGGTCATCGCCGAAAGCCTGGTGGCGCGCACCTTCGCGACCTATGTGCTGCGGCCTTTCGAGATAACGGGCGGGCCGCTCGTGCCGATCCTCGCCGTTGCGGTGATCCTGTTCGCGTTCCTTGTCAATGTTGCCGGCAACCGGTCAGTCGGGCTGGTCTCGCTGATCATGGCTACGCTCAAGATCGGCGGCATCGCGCTCTTCGGGATCGCGGCGTTGTGGGCGAGTGGATTTTCCTTCGCCGCCTCCTCTGAGACCGGCCGGGACTTCACCGCGACAGGCTTCGTCGCTTCGGTGGCGCTGGCCATACTCGCCTTCAAGGGCTTCACCACGATTACCAACAGCGGCGCCGAAATCACCGAACCGAACCGCAACGTCGGCCGGGCCATCATGATCTCGATCGCGCTTTGCGTCGTCGTCTATCTGCTTGTGGCCTTCGGCGTCGGATCGAGCCTCACCATCGACCGGATCATCGCCGCGCGCGACTATTCGCTGGCCGAGGCCGCCGAGCCCGCCTTGGGCCAGACGGGGTTCATCTTGACCGTGCTTCTCGCGGCGGTGGCCACCGCTTCGGGACTGCTGGCCAGTGTCTTCGCGGTGTCGCGGATGCTGGCAATGCTCACCGAGATGAAGCTGATCCCGCACAGCCATTTCGGCATGTCGGGTCCGATCCAGCGC
>JBARUT010000216.1:0-5156 GCA_049645885.1 Candidatus Macondimonas sp. | reverse complement strand
GCCCAGGCGCGGCGGGTCGCAGGACTGGCCAGACTGCCGCCGATAGTGGGCTGCGATGCCGATGGGGGAGTCGTTGCCCTGGCCCAGGCCAATCTGGACCGCGCTGGACTGGCGGGACGCGTGCGCATCGCGCAGGGCGACCTGACGCAGGCCGCGCCGCCGCGCGAGGTCCGCCCGGGGCTGGTGGTCGCCAATCCGCCCTATGGCGAGCGACTGGAGAGTCCGGGTACCGCGCGTACCCTGCATGCGGCGCTGGGGGCCCGACTGGCGGCATCCTTTGCGGGTTGGCGCGCGGCGGTGATCAGCGGCCTGCCCGAGGCGGGATCGCTGTTGCGCTGCCCGCGGCCTGCGGATCTTGAGGTCGCCAATGGGGCCTTGCCCTGCGCTGTGTGGGTGTGGGAAGTGCCGGGTAGCGAAGTGCCCGTGCGAGGCGAAGCGGCTGCTGTCGTTGCGCCAGATCCGGGCTTGGAGGCGCTGGCCAACCGTCTGCGCAAGAACGCCCGCCACCTGGGACGCTGGGCGCGCCGGGAGGGCATCGAGGCCTATCGGGTGTATGACGCCGACCTGCCCGAATATGCCTTTGCCATCGACCGCTACGGCGACTGGCTGCATGTGCAGGAATATGCGCCGCCCGCCCAGGTGGATCCCGAAGCGGCGGCGCGGCGGCGTGCGGCGCTGTTGGCGGCCTTGCCGGATTGGCTGGACGTGCCGATGGAGCGGGTGGTGTTCAAGACCCGCGAGCGCCAGCGTGGGCGCGCCCAGTACCACCGCCAGGGCGCTGCGGGCAGCGAACGGATCGTGACGGAAAGCGGCCTGCGTTTTCGGGTCAACCTCACCGATTACCTCGACACCGGCTTGTTCCTCGACCACCGCCTCACCCGCAGCCTGTTGCGGGAAGAAGCGGCCGGCAAGCGTTTCCTCAACCTGTTCTGCTACACCGGCAGCGCCACGGTTTATGCCGCTGCGGGCGGTGCGCTATCGACGACCTCGGTGGACCTGTCGGCGACCTATCTGGCATGGGCGCGGGAGAACCTGGTCCTGAACGGGCTGAGCGACGCGCGCCATCGCCTGATCCAGGCCGACGGCCGGGTGTGGATCGACGAGGACACCGAAACCTACGACCTGATCTTCCTGGATCCGCCCACCTTTTCCAATTCCAAGCGCATGGCGGGGACCTGGGAGGTGCAGCGTGACCATGTGGGCTTGATCGCATCGGTGATGGCGCGCCTGGCCCCCGACGGTCAACTGATTTTCTCCACCAACCACCGCCGCTTCCGGCTCGACCCGGCCGTGGCTGAGCGCTGGCGGGTGGAAGACCTGAGCCGCGCCACGCTCCCGCCCGATTTTGCCCGCAACCCGGGCATTCATCGCTGCTATCGCATCCGGGCCCGCTGAAGCCGGGTCACGCCATGTGCGGCAATTGGCATTGCGTGCCGAGAGCAGCGCGGCCGGATGCGCTTTCCAGGGACAAGGTGGATTGCTTCGATTGTTGACTCATGGACGGCAAACCGACCCGTTGGGTCAGTTTTTGTCCCAGGCGGATGAGAGGTGCCGATTCGGTCCATGTTGAGGGACGCACGAGCGGGTGATTCGGGGAGTTGAAAGCAGCGGAATGATGGTGGTCCCGCAATGGGGCTGGCGCGAAAATGACTTGAAAAATAGCAGAAGTATGTTTGCAATCAAATGGTTGCGGATCATGTGTCCCGCAGCTTGGGTTTCCGCGGGAGATGATCCGGCAATGTTTCATTTTGTTGGCACGTAGCCTGCAACAGCTATGGCGACGGTGAGATCAGCAACCGCCCCACGACAAAAACACCAAAGGGAGCGGCGGCAACATTCAAGACACCGCGTTGATTGAGGATCCATAAAAATAAGCCGGCGCCTCAGAAGCGCCGGCACAGATGAAGAAAGATAACAAAGCGATACGCGTCACCTGAAGGCCCTCACCGAGAGGGCCTTTTTTCTGGGCTCAGCTAGCCAGCGCCTTGGGAAACTCGGCGCGGTCCGGATGATCGTCATGGCCCGGCGCGACCGTGCCGCGACGGGTCAAGACACGGCCCATGCGCTCCCGCCCATAGACAGGGGTATAGCGCTTGCCGTCCCAGGCGATCTTGCCGGCGATGATGACCTGGGTCACCACGCCGTCGGAGCGGTTGACCATCTGGGGATTCCGGAAGATTTCGCGGTACTGCATCACGGTCGCAGCTTCCGGGTCATAGGCGCGCAGGGCCTCGGGATCGATCAACACCACATCGGCCTGGGCGCCCAGATCAAGCGTTCCAACGTCCAGGTTGAACAGCGCCGCCGGGTCGCGGGTGAGCCGCCGAACCTGGCGCGTTACCGTTTCCAGGCCATCTTCCAGGGCCAGTTGCAAGGTGCGCAGGTTGCCATCGAAAAAGGCCATGTTGGTGAGATGGGCGCCCGAATCATTGAAGCCGGGGAGGGTGTCCTTATCCAGCAGCAGTTTCTTGAGCACCTCGCGGCGCCGGTTGGCGGTGGTCATGGCCCAGCGGAACTGGCGGTCATATCGACGCAGCAGGTGCAGCATGAACTCGGCGTCGTCGATGATCGGATTGGGGAATTGGGCAAACACTGCGGCCTCCGCATCGCTCAAATGCCCCAGCCGGCCCTCGGAGGACTGGAAGCGCAGCAGGCGGTCATAGATCGCCTGCATGCTCTGTCCGCTCCATTCGGGCATGTCCGGGACCGAGACCAGCTCCATGTCGCGTAGATCACGGTTGAATGTGGTCGGTTCGATACCCAGTCGGCGTGCCAGGCGGGCGAGGTTGAACCCCTGCTTGCCTGCCATCCAATCCTTGCGGAAACGGGCCTGGTAGGCCGGATCATTGAGCAGGCGCTGGCGGCCCTCGCGATCGTCCAGTTCGAGTGCAATCAGCTCGCGGAAAGCCGGACGTTCCTCCAACAGCGGTGACGTCACCCCATCCGCATAGACCTTGAACGGCGCCGACAGGGCCTGGAAGGCGAAGCGGCCCTTGAGCAGGCGCGAGTTGATCAGTCGGTTGACACGCAGCAGCCCCCGCCACGCCATGGGCTGGGAAGCCAGGTCCATGGCCGCCGTGGCGGTCATGCGCAGAGGCTTGCCGAACAGCCGCGCGCAACCCATCAGCATCAACGACAGCGTGGCGAGCTTGGCATCCGGATTGGGCGTGAACTGGACGATGCCGTCATTGGCCCGCACCACCTCGCACAGGGCGCGGATCTCCTTGCGCGTGGCGTGCTGTGCCGGGATGCGTTCGCCCCGATAGGGGTCGTTGGCCAGATAGTGCAGCGGCAGGCCATCGGTGGACATGCCGACATAACCCGCCTGCATGCATTCATCCAGCACGCGGCACATCGCCACGATCTGCTCGTCGGTGGGCTTGTCGCTCAAGGCGCCGGGCATGCCCATGACCGCGATGCGCAGCATGGTGTGGGGCACCATCGGGCAGACATTGGCGCCAAGCGCCAGCTCCTTGAAATGCTTGAGGTAATCGATGGGGTTGTCCCAGGTGACATGGCCATCGAGGGCGCTACTGAGCACGGACTTGGGGATGTTCTCCACCCGCGCGAAGCAATCCACTGCGGGATTGTCCTGCAGCGGATCGCCCCAGCCATAGGGCTGCAGGCCAAAGGCGAGCCCCAGGCTGCAGTTGCTCATCACGACGGTGGTGGTGCCGTGGCGCACCGCTTCAGGCAGACCCGGATCGACTTCCACTTCCACGTCGAAATGGGTGTGGATGTCGAGCAGGCCGGGCATCAGCCACTGGCCGGCGCCGTCGACCACCGTGCGCGCCCAGGCCGGATTGAAATCGAGGCCCTTGGCGGCGATGCGGCCCTGATGGATGGCGAGGTCGTATGCCTGGGGCATCTCCCCGCTGCCGTCGAAAACCAGGGCATTTTTGATCAACAGATCCCATGTGGGCTGGCTAGCCATGTGCGTCTCCTCCTCGTTGCCGCATCCCGCGGCTTTGTCATGCGTCCGGCGCATGGGCCGGATCGTCCGCGCAGTTCTCTGCATCCTCGAATCATAAGCCCAGCCGCAGAAAAAAGAAAAAAGCAAGTCTCGCAGGATTGGCTATAACTTTTGGACGGACGGACTGCAATCCGTGCCGTGGGTTCATCCCGGGCTTGCCGGGAAAAAACAAGGATCTTAAGGAGGAGATGAACATGGTTTTCATCAGAAAAAGCATGGCCGCGCTGTGCGTCGCGCTCGTTGTGGGGTCGGCGCATGCCGTGGCGCCGTCTTATGGCAAAGTGGACGCGGCAACGTTCGAGCAGGCCGTGGCGGCCTATCGCGACGATCCGACCTACCTCGTCGACAATCAGGCGCTGTTGCGGGCGCTGACCCCCGAGCAGCTCAGCCAGGCGATTGAAAAGCTGGACCTGACGCATTACGCCTACCTGCACCCGGTGGTGATCAAGGGCAAGGAAGTGTCCGAACTGATTGGCCAGTCGGTGGGGGATATTTCGGTCATGGTCGTGCGGGGCGGGCGCATGCAGCCCATTCCGTTCCAGATCGATGAGATGGACCAGAAGGGCTGGGTCTATCTCCCGGATGTCTCACCCAACAAGCTTGAGGGGACCTACGGGAAGATCGATCCGGTGGATGAGTTGGTGTTCATGTATCGCGACACGGGGTATGAGCCCTACGTAGCGACCCAGCATGGAGAGGTCAAGGGCCGCATTCTCAAGGAGTTGGCCTTTGAGTACCAGGGCAAGGCGCGCTACGCCTATCTGGTACAGGGCGATGCGCGTCGCAACCCGGCGGATTACGTGTCATTCGATGCCAAGACCGGTGTTTCAAACAACACCTATTACCAATTCCGGACGAATCCGGAGAATTTCCTGGACTTCCAGGATTTTCGCGCCAACGTGGGTCCGCGCCAGGACAAGCGGGTGCTCGATGCCATCTATGGTGAGCTGGAAACGGGGGTGTTCACGCGCTGGCCCAAGTTGAGCTTCAATACGCTGGACAATATTCGTCCCGAACTGATCTTTGCCAAGGACGGACCCGTGCGGGCCACCGGATTGCTCAAGCTGCGCATTGTGGTGGCAGGCATCCCGGTGTTCAACATCCTGTCCCAGGTGACGCTTTACGATCAGGGCATCGTGCTTCCTGTTTCGATCCAGATTCCGGGTGGCGAGGTGTTGACGCG
>JBARUT010000215.1:0-6346 GCA_049645885.1 Candidatus Macondimonas sp. | reverse complement strand
GCAGAAATGCGGATTGACTAGGGAGCCATTCGCTCCGAATGGCCTCAACCGTGCTTGGCGACGCCTTCCCAGTAACGGGCTTCCAGATCCTTCTTCGGCAACTTGCCGGCCAGATTGCGCGGCAACTGATCAACGAAATCGATGATCTTGGGCAGCTTGAAGCCATACAGACCCACTTCCTTGCAGTGCGCCAGGATCTCGGCCGCATCGGCGTACTCGCCTTCCTTCAACTGAATCACCGCCGCCGGCACCTCGCCCAGATCCTTGTCCGGCGCCCGCACCACCGCCACGTCGGCAACCTTCGGATGGAGCTTGATCGCATGCTCGATCTCGTTGGGGAACAAATTCACCCCGCCGGTGATGATCATCTCCTTCACCCGCGAGGTGAGATACAGGAAACCATCGGCGTCCAGATAACCAATCAGACCATCGTCGTACCAGAGCGCGTTGTTGATCTCCAGGAAGTTTTTGCGCATGGTCGCCTCGTCCACGCCGGCGTATTCCAGACCGTAGACGGTTGGTGTGCGCATGATGACCTTGCCTTCCTTGCCGGTGGGACACCAGCTTTGGGTGTCGGGATTCCAGATGCCCACTTCGCAGCCGCGCACCTTGCCGACGCTGTCATAACGCTTGGGATCCGCCTGATAGTCCTCGGGGGCGAGGATCGTGACCAGCCCGGTTTCGGAGGCGGCATAGTACTCGTGGAACACATCGTCCTTCGCCCCCTGGCGACGGAACAGCGCGTTGATCTCCCGCTTCACCTGGGGCGGACACGGCGCCGCTGCGCAGATGATGGTGCGCATGCTGGACAGGTTGTATTTGGCCTTGATCTCATCGGACAAGCCCACCACTCGCTCCAGCATGGTCGGCGCCACGAAGGTCCAGTTGATGCGCTCGTCCTGGATCGCTTTCAGGAAACCCTCGGCGGTGAACTTGCGCATCGGCACCACCGTGCCGCCAACGAAGAACGGCAACACGCCCACCTGCACCCCGGCGTGATAGAGCGGCCCCGGAATCAGGGAGCGCACATTGCCGGTGATGGGATCGGAGATTTCGCCCAGCTTGTAATAATGGAAAGCCGTGAGCTGCATCAGGCCCATGCGGATCAGGTCTTCTTTTTTCGCGCCACGGCGATCGGCATCCGAATCGCTGGCCAGCCGCTCGCGATTGATGTTCATGTACTTGGGCGTGCCGGTGGTGCCGCCACTGTAGGGCCGGGGCGCCATGTCCAGCTTGCCGGGCGGCAGCACCGGTTGGGCACGGGACATGAGCGCCTCATAGGAATGCATGCCTTCCGGCGGCTCGCCCCCGACCACCAGGTAATGCTTGACGGAAGGAATCTGGTCGCGGATCGGCAGGATGCGATCAAGGAATTCATGATCGACCAGCAGCGCCTGCGGCTGGGCGGCATTGATGCACTGGGCCAGCTCGTTGGGCCGCAAGTGCCAGTTGAGCATGGGCATGTTGATGCCGGTGAGCGTGCCCGCAGCCATCGCCTCGAACCATACCGGGCTGTTGTAGAGCAGCTCAGCGAAGCGATCGCCAGGCTTCAGGCCCAGGCCGTGCAGCACATCTGCCAGGCGTAGTACCCGATCCTTGAACTGGGCGAAGGTAATGCGGTCGTTGCCATCGATGATGGCTTCGCGGCTGCCGAGCGTATCCCAGAACGACAGCAGGAACTGGCGCGGCAGCTCGTTGCGGTCGAAGCGGCTGCGAATCAAGGCCTTGGTGAGGGTGCGGACACCATTAATCAACCCCACCTGACGCAGCGGCGCCAAGGCGCCTTTGCGGGCTTCGGGCATTTTGCGCAGTTGTGCCAATGCGGACATGGGCGGTCTCCTCCATGAATGACCTGTTTTCGTTACATTCTTTTTCGGGATTGGCCGTCAACCGGCCCCATGCCCCCTCAGGCATGGATCTCCCACCGCTGGAAAAATACCATAACTGACTCCGTGTAGCCGCATGGGCGACCTACAGGGCCATCAACCGCTACCGAAACGCTGCTCACAATCCGCCACAAAATGAGCCAGTAACTTCCCCGCCAGGCTCATGGCCCCCGGATGAGCAGGCAGATGGCGATAATCGAACCAAGCCGCTTCCACGATCTCCACCCCGTCCGGTTGCAGATCCCCCCCCGCATACTCGCAGGCAAAACCGATCATCAGGGAATGCGGAAAGGGCCAGGACTGGGATCCCAAGTAGCGCATGGGGCCGACAAAGACGCCTACTTCCTCGTACACCTCGCGGCGCACACAGGCCTCCAGCGTCTCCCCGGGCTCCACAAAGCCGGCCAGGATGCTGAACAGGCCAACCGGAAACTCCGGTCCGCGCGCCAGCAATACCTCCGAACCCCGCACCACCATGGCCATGACCGCCGGCGCCAGACGTGGAAACTGGCGCAGGCCGCAGGCGGGACATTGCTTGGCGCGATCGTTTTCGGCAAAGACGAGCGCCGCACCGCAGTGGCCGCAATAGCGGTGGGTGCGATCCCAGGCCACGATCTGAATGGCCCGTCCGGCCAGCAGAAAGAGATCGGCGGGCAAACGATCGAACAGGCGGCGCAGGTCCGTCCACTGCCCGTTTGGATCGGCTGGGCTGACACTGCCATCGGCACCCAGAGCGTAGCAGGGCACGCCATCCAGATAACCCAGGGGATGCGGCGTTTGATCCAGAGGCAATCCCAACCAGGCCGGCTGACGCACGAGGGGCACGCTCCAGCTGCCGTCGGGCTGGCGGTTCACCAGCAGGCGCGCGCCATCGCAGATGAACCACCAGGACGCGTCCACGGGGGGCGCGGCAAACCGCAGGACCGGCTCAAAGCGCCCGACGAACTCGTAGTGTCCTTCCATGGCATTTTCCCCGCAGCGGATCGTTTCGCATCATCAGCCCGGAATGTTTCCGCTTCAAGCCCGCTCGACAGGGAAGGCCAGGACGGCGTCGATATCGGGCGCATCCGTGGCGATCATGACCAGTCGATCCACCCCCAGCGCCACCCCGGCGCAATCGGGCAAACCCGCCGCCAGCGCCGTCAGGAGTGCCTCGTCCACCGGCACCGGCGGTAGACCATGCGCAGCGCGCCAAGCCAGGTCACCTGCAATGCGGGCCCGCTGTTCCGGTTCATCGCTGAGTTCATGATAGCCATTGGCCAACTCCAGGCCATGCAAATACAGCTCGAAACGGGCGGCCACCTGCGGCTCGCCGGGCAGCAACCGGGCCATTGCGGCCTGCGAGGCGGGATAGTCCGTGATGAAGCAGGGCCCCGCCCGGCCCAAATGGGGCGCGACGCAATGGGTCATGACCAGGTCGAGCCAACCGTCCCGATCCAGGTCAGCCGCGCCCACGGACAAGCCGACTCCGGCGGCGGCCAACTGGGCACGACATTGCGCCGCATCGACCACGAACGGATCCAGCCCCGCATGGCGCTGGAAGGCATCGCGGTAGGTCAGGGTTTCGGTTAACCCGAGCTGCGGTCCCTCGATCAGCAGCGCGCGCAGCAGCGCATCCACCTCGATCATCAGGGCGCAGTGGTCGAAGCCTGGCCGATACCATTCCAGCAGGGTGAATTCGGGGTGGTGGAAACGCCCCCGCTCCCCTGCCCGTGCCGCTCGGTAGATCTGGTAGATCGCACCCGAGCCGGCCGCCAGCAAGCGCTTCATGTGCGCCTCGGGGGAGGTCTGCCAGTAGCGTGGCCCCCATGGGGAATCGGCCAGCCGGATGGCTTGAAGATGGGGATCGCTGGCACAGGCGGCAGCAAACAGCGGCGTTTCCACCTCCCACGCGCCGCGCGCATCGAAAAAGGCCCGAATGCGAGCCAGCATCCGGGCGCGCGCCTGCAAGATTTGCAGGGATGCGCTGGGCCGCCAGCACCCGGCGCTGCGCAAGGATTACTCCTTGACGCGGGAAACGTATTCGCCGGTGCGGGTGTCGGCTTTGATCAACTCACCCTGCTCCACGAACAAGGGCACCCGCACCACGGCGCCGGTTTCCAGAGTCGCCGGCTTGCCGCCGCCGCTGGCGGTGTCGCCGCGCATCCCCGGATCGGTCTCGGCAATACGCAGCACCACGAAATTGGGTGGGGTCACGCTCAGCGGCATGTTGTTGTAAAGCATGACGGTGCACAGATCCTCGGGCTTGATCCACTTGGCCGCCTCACCCACCGCGGCGGGAGTGGCAGCATGTTGCTCGAAGGTGTCGGTGACCATGAAGTGCCAGCTGTCCGCATCGCTGTAGAGGAACTGCATTTCCACTTCCACCACATCGGCTGATTCGATGGTGTCCCCCGACTTGAAGGTGCGCTCGATCACCCGACCGGTCTTGAGGTTGCGAAATTTGACGCGGTTGAATGCCTGGCCCTTGCCGGGCTTGACGAACTCGTTTTCCAGGATGCTGCACGGGTCGCCGTCGAGCATGACCTTGAGGCCGCCCTTGAATTCATTGGTGCTGTAAATTGCCATGGATGTCCTGTCAACAATATGGAGCGGATTCGCGGGAAGCGCCCAAGGCGCCGCCAAAAGACCCGCTGGGGTGTCAAAATGCGTCGTTTTGCATCCATCCCGAACAACCGCGACGGATACCGCAGGAGCGCCATGATAACCCGAAGCATTTCCCCGACACAGCCGCCGCGCTGGCAATCGCTGCTCGCCCAGGGTGTGCAGGGTGTTGACGAACTGCTGAGACTCCTGCGGCTCGATCCGGCGCAGGCCCCCTACCCGATCGACCGGCACTCGCCCTTTCCATTGCGAGTCCCACGCGGCTTCGTCGATCGCATGCGTCCGGGCGATTGGACCGATCCTCTGCTGCGTCAGGTCCTGCCGCTGGGGCAAGAGGCGATACCGACAGCGGGCTTTCTCCTTGATCCGGTGGGCGACGGTCCCAGCCGGCGGCCAGGTGGCATGCTGCACAAGTACCACGGTCGCGCGCTGATGATCTTGACCGGCGCCTGCGCCATTCACTGTCGGTATTGTTTCCGTCGTCATTTCCCTTATAGCGAAGCCCATGCCGCCCGTAGCCGCTGGAGCGAGGCGCTGGCCTATCTGCGCGATGACGCCAACATCAACGAGGTAATCCTGAGCGGCGGTGACCCATTGAGTCTGCCGGATGAGAAGCTGACCGAACTGGTGGCGGCACTGGCTGAGATCCCCCACCTCAAGCGCCTGCGCATCCATACCCGCCTGCCCATCGTCCTGCCCGAGCGGGTTGACGAGCGGTTGTCAAGTTGGCTGCAAAACCGCCGATTCCAATGGGTAATCGTCATGCACAGCAATCACGCCCAGGAGCTGGATCAAACGGTGGCTGCAGCCTTGATGCGCATTCGACAAACCGGAGCGGTGCTGCTCAACCAAGCGGTCCTGTTGGCCGGCATCAATGACACGGTGACTGCACAGGTCGACTTGAGCGAGCGGTTGTTTGAATTGGGCGCGCTGCCTTACTACCTGCATCTGCTCGATCAGGTCCAGGGCGCCGCCCACTTCGAGGTGGATACGGAGCGAGCCCAGCGGCTCATGGGCGATGTCGCGGCGCGGTTGCCGGGGTATCTGGTACCGCGCCTGGCCCGGGAAACGGCAAACGATCCGGCCAAACGGATTCTCCCGGTGCGCTGGGCCCAGGCGCATGAACCCATGGATGAATACAGCGGTGAGCCACCGCCCAGGAGATAGCAATTGAACGCCCCCGCCCTGCTTTCGGTTTGGATCGTGGATCGCGCGCCCAACGCGGCCGAGAGCGTGGGCAGCCTGTTGCGCAATGAAGGGTTGCGTGTGCGCACCCGCCACCTGTCCGATAGTTCCAGCCTGGCGCAGGCCCTCGCAAACGACCGGCCCGATGTCTTGATTTGCCCCGAAGCAAATGGCCCGGTTTCCCTGGAGGACGCCGTGGCGCGGGCCATGAGTTGCCAGCCACCGATCCCCGTCATCGCCCTGGGCGACAGTCCGGATTCCTCGCGGATGGCAGCCGCCCTAGCTCAAGGCGCGGCCCTCCTGGTCGACCGCGGCGGCGGCGCGTTACTGGCTGCCGTGGCACTGCGGGAGGTGACGCTGACTCAAGCGGCCCAACAGCAACTCATCCAGGAACAGGAAGCGGCGCAATGCCGCAGCCAATTGGAACATTTCGTGATCCATACTTCCGACCCCATGGCCTGGGTTGCTGAAGGCGTCCATCTGCACGTTAATCCTGCCTACGCTCGGTTGTTGGGTTACGACGCGCCGGCGGCCTTGGAAGGCAGTCCGGTCATGGATGTGATTGCGCCCGCTTCCCGGGATGCGGTCAAGCGTTGTTTGCGGGAGGCCCAGCAAGGGCGTTTGCCCAGGGACGCCATTGCCGTTACTGGACGGCGAGCCGATGGCAGCAC
>JBARUT010000214.1:0-14880 GCA_049645885.1 Candidatus Macondimonas sp. | reverse complement strand
CGGTTCAGCCGGGAAACGCTGTAGACCGAGTCAGCGGGAGGAGCGAGGGTGGCAGGCATGGCGTCATGATAGCGGTGGCCCCACGCGGAGCGCCACCCGAATGTCGCTCAGCTCAGCGCTTCCACTCCACACAAAGGCTTTGGCATTCGGTTCGCCATGGGCAGCTCAGGGTCTGGCAGGCGTAGCGGGTTTCGGTGGCGAAACACGGCTCCAAGCCCAGCTGGTGTTGGACTTTCCAGACTTCCCAACGCCGATCCGACGGTTCATGACCGCCGTGCAGTTGAATGACCCGTTCCTGGTAGAGCCGACCGAACTGGGAATCCTGTCTCATGGCGCGTCTCCGGCGGTGGGGGTGAGGTCCTTCTCAGCACGAGAAAGTATTTCTTGGGTCAATTTGAAAAATAGTGTTGTGATCTGAAGACCAAGTCCATTTCCTGAAAGTTCCTCAGGTCACCTAACAGTCACATAGGACAACTCAGTGTATGCGGCATGGGAGTGCCAACCCCGCTGCGCATGAGCCCCGACGGACGCTGTGTAATCTATTTGCAACATTCGGGCCATCGTTTGGACGGCTTGTAGTTCAGCACAGTGCGTGTGTTTTGGCGTTGACGCAGATCAAGCCGCGGCGATGGGACGCCGTAATCCCTGGTAAATCTGCAGATAACTGCGGGCGCTGTGATTCCAGCTGAAGTCCTGCGCCATGGCGGTGCGCACCACTTTGGTCCACTGCTCGGGTTGACGGTAACAATGCAGGGCACGCCGGACCGCATCCAGCAGTGCCCAGGGGGTGGGTGGCGAGAACACAAACCCAGTCGCGGTGCCATCCGCCAGGCTGGTCTCATGGGTATCGACGATGCTGTCGGCGAGTCCGCCGGAGTAATGAACGATGGGCGGTGTGCCGTAACGCAAACTGTAGAGCTGGTTCAAGCCGCAGGGCTCGAAGCGGGATGGCATCAGGAAAAGATCGCTCCCTGCTTCAATGCGATGCGCCAGGCCTTCATCAAAACCGATGCGACCCGCAACGCTGCCGGGCGCGCTGGCGCAGGCGTGGCGCAGTCGCTCTTCCAATTCCGGTATCCCCGAACCCAGAAAGACCAGTTGCACCGGCAGGTGGATGAGCTCGGACAAAATATCCAGAATCAGGTCGATGCCTTTCTGGGGCACCAGGCGCGCAATGCAGCCCAGCAAGGGAATATCGTCCCGCACCGCCAACCCCATTTCCGCCTGCAGGGCACGCTTGATCTGCGCCTTGCCGCTGAGATCGTGAGCGGCATAGTGGGCTGGTAGGTGCGGGTCGGTCGCCGGATTCCAGAGCGCCGTGTCGATGCCGTTGAGCACGCCGTGCAGCACCTGCTGTCGATGCCGCAGCAGGCCATCGAGTCCTTCGCCCAATGCTGGGGTCTGGATTTCGCGCGCATAGGTCGGGCTGACGGTGCTCAAGGCGTCGGCAAACACCAGGCCGCCTTTCATGAAGGCGATGCGGCCGTAGAACTCCAGCGCGTCGGGATGGTTCAGCCAGCCGGGCAGCCCCAGATCGGCCAGAACTTCGGGCGCAAAATCGCCGCGATAGTGGAGATTGTGGACGGTGAAAAGGGTGGGCCGGTCAATCCGCTCCAGCAGCATCCAGACCGGCAGCAGGCCCGTTTGCCAGTCGTTGGCATGCACGACATCCGGGGTCCAGGGCAAGCCGGCGCGCCCGCCGGCCAGGTGCGCGGCAACCCGACACAGCCGGTTGAAGCGCTGGGCATTGTCAGGCCAGTCCCGGCCCGCCGCATCGAGATAAGGGTTGCCTGACCGATCGCTGAAACCGGCGCTTTCCAGCGCCCAGACCGGCACACCCAGGTGTTCGGCGGGAAGTGTGAGCAGGCGACAGTCTGCAAAGCCCGGGGGCGGTGAAAAGCGCGGCTCCGGCGCCCAATCAGGCGTCTGCGCCAGCAGATCGTGGTAAGCCGGAAGCAACACGCGCACCTCCGCGCCCAAAGCCGCCAAGGCCATGGGCAGGCCGCCGGCGACATCCCCCAGTCCTCCCGTCTTGATCAGGGGTGTCATTTCGCTTGCCACGAACAGAATCTTGAGCGGCGCCTTGGTACGGGCCCTCGATTTGGATCGACTCATGGCGCTGTTTCCTGGCGCTGCAGGATGAGGCCCGCCAACGGGGGGAGGGTCAGCAATAGCGAATGAGGGTGGTCCATCCATGGCATGGCATCACTGGCGACCCCGCCGTCATTGCCCAGATTGCTACCGCCATAGATGGCCGAATCGGAATTGAAGCATTCCCGATACCAGCCCGGTCGCGGCACACCCACCCGGTAGCCCGGGCGCGGGACCGGTGTGAAGTTCAGGATGACCACCGCTTCGTCCGGACCATCCAGGCGCCGGTAACTGATCACCGACTGCGCCGCGTCATGGCAATCGATCCAAGCGAATCCATCGGCAGTGAAATCATGGCGGTGCAATGCCGGCCAGCTGCAATAGAGCCGGTTGAGGTCTCCCAGAAGCCGCGCCAGCCCCTGGCGGGCAGGATCCTCGGCCAGCGACCAGGGCAGGGTTTCGTCGTGGCGCCATTCCCAGGGTTGCGCCAGTTCGCTTCCCATGAACAGCAGTTTCTTGCCGGGATAGGTCAGCATATAGCTGAACAGCAGTCGCAGATTGGCCATTTTTTGCCAGTCATCCCCCGGCATCTTCTGCCACAGGGCGCCTTTGCCATGGACGACTTCGTCGTGGGAGAAAGGCAGCACGAAGTTTTCACTGAAGGCGTAGAGCAGGCCGAAGGTCAGGTCCTGATGGTCATAGTGGCGATAGATCGGATCCCTGCTGATGTAACGCAGGGTGTCGTGCATCCAGCCCATGTTCCATTTCATGGAAAATCCCAAGCCCCCGACGTAGGTGGGGCGCGTGACCTGGGGCCAGGAGGTCGATTCCTCCGCCAAGGTGACCGAGCCGGGGGCTTCGCGATGCGTCAGCACATTGAGTTCGCGCAGAAAATCAACGGCTTCGAGATGTTCATTGCCGCCATGCATATTGGGCAGCCATTCTCCGTGAGCGCGCGAATAATCCAGATAGAGCATCGATGCCACGGCATCGACCCGCAGGCCGTCCAAGTGGAACACCTCCAGCCAATACAGCGCACTGGACAGCAGGAAGGCGCGCACCTCGTTGCGGGCATAGTTGAACACCAGCGTGCCCCATTCCTTGTGTTCGCCCCGGCGCCAATCCTCGTGTTCATAGAGGGCGCTGCCATCAAAGCGTGCCAGTCCGAAGGCATCCTTGGGAAAGTGACCGGGAACCCAGTCCAGATAGACGCCGATACCGGCCTGATGACAGCGGTCCACCAGTTCGCGCAGGCCATCGGCCTCCCCGTGGCGGCTGGTGGGCGCGAAGAACCCGGTGGACTGGTAGCCCCAGGAAGCATCCAGCGGGTGTTCGGTAATGGGGAGCAGTTCGATATGGGTGAATCCCAGGGATTGCACATGGGGAATCAACTGGTCCGCCAGTTCGCGATAGCTCAGGAATTCACCATTGGGACGCCGCCGCCAGGAACCGAGATGGACCTCGTAAACTGAAATGGGCTTGTTTTGCCACCCCTCCCGGCTGGACATCCAATCAGCGTCATGCCAGTCATGGCGCTGGGGTCCGCAGACCCGGGCCGCTGTGCCGGGCCGCATTTCGAACTGGCGCCCGTAGGGGTCGGTCTTGACCAGCAGCGTGCCATGGGGGCGACTGCGGATTTCGAATTTGTACAGTTGGCCTTCAGTCACGGTAGGGATGAACAGCTCCCACACGCCCGTGTAGCCGCGGCTGCGCATCGGGTGGATGCGGCCATCCCACTGGTTGAACTCGCCCACTACGCTCACTCGTTCGGCATTCGGCGCCCACACGGCAAACAGCGTGCCGGCGACGCCATCCACCGTCCGCAGGTGCGCTCCAAGCAACTGCCATGCACGATTGTGCCGGCCCTGGTGAAACTGCATCAGCTCGGCGTCTTCCAACAGTGTGGGAAAACTATAGGCATCCGTGCGTTCCTGTAAGGTGCCGGACTCATCCTCCCAGCGGTAGGCGGGATGCGGTGGAACGCCCTGGGCTTGCCCTTCCCAGTAAAACAGGTCGGTATCGTTCAGGCGTTGCAGGGGGAGCTCCAGCGGCAACAACCAGGCCGCCCGCGCGCCGGGTATGCGCACCCTGACGGTGCATCGGCTGCCCTGAACATGGCGACCGAGAATCTGAGCAGGGTCGTGATGGCGCAGGTCCAGCAGCAGGCGCAGATCTTCACTCAGGGCACTGTTCAAGCTATTGGCAGAAAGTGGGAACATGCAGGCTCCAAAGTAGAGGGTGGGGCCATGCGGGGGCAGGACGTTGTGAATCCCTGCCCACATCGCGATGGCGGCTGATTTCGTGGCATGCTTCCTGCAAAAGTTGCACCTAAACGGCGGCGAAGGGGCGCCCGCAGGATAACCGATTGCGCGGCCCCCCAGGAGACCCGTTATCCTGGATCAACAACGATGAATCCAAGAGGCACTTCCGCGAGCAGCATTTGTCATGACTTAAAGCAATACGATCCATACTTGCGGATGCAAGACTCGGATTGACCTCTCAAGTGCCCAACCCGCGGAGATTCCATGCAGATTGAAACCTCGCAGCGATTCATCAGTCTTGTCACCAAGGATACGCTGGCCCTGATCCTTGCCGGTGGGCGCGGCAGTCGCCTCGGCGAACTCACCAGTCATCGCGCCAAGCCGGCTGTGCCTTTTGGCGGCAAGTTCCGCATCATCGATTTTCCACTGTCCAACTGCATCAATTCGGGCATTCGCCGGGTTGAAGTGCTGACCCAGTACATGGCCCATTCCCTGATCCGCCACCTGCAGCAGGGCTGGGGTTTTCTGCGCGGGGAATTCGGCGAGTTCATCGAAATCGTTCCGGCCCAGCAGCGCCACGGGGAAGCCTGGTACAAGGGCACCGCCGATGCGGTCTACCAGAATATGGAGATTATCCGCACCCATCATCCGCGTTATGTGCTGGTGCTGGGCGGGGATCACGTCTACAAGATGGACTACGGCACCATGCTCGGTTTCCATGTGAGCATGGATGCCGATGTCACCGTGGCCTGCCTGGAAGTGCCGCGCATGGAGGCGCAGGCCTTTGGGGTGATGGATGTGACCACGGAGGGCCGGGTACAGAGTTTCGTCGAAAAACCCGCCGACCCACCGGCGATTCCGGGCGATCCTGATCACGCCCTGGCGTCCATGGGCATCTATGTTTTCGATACCGACTACCTGCTGCGTATGTTGGTTGAAGACGGCCAGGATCCGCAATCCGATCATGATTTCGGCAAGGACATCCTGCCCCGTGGCGTCCGCGAAGGTCACCGCGTGTTCGCCTTCCCCTTCCGCGACAATGCCCAGGGCAAGCAGGCCTACTGGCGTGATGTGGGCACCATCGACAGTTACTGGGCGGCCAACATGGAGCTGATCGGGGTCACGCCGGAACTGGATCTCTACGACAACACCTGGCCGATCTGGACCTATCAGGAACAAGTGCCGCCGGCCAAGTTCGTATTCGACGATGAGGAACGCCGCGGGATTGCCATTGACTCCATGCTGTCCGGAGGCTGCATCGTTTCCGGGGCGGTCATCCGCCATTCCCTGCTTTTCTCCAATGTGCTGGTTGCCGAACGCACGCTGGTGCAGGACACCGTGGTGCTGCCGCGCGCCGTGATCGGGCCGGATTGCCTGGTGCGCCGCGCGGTGATCGAGACTGGCTGCCATATCCCGGCCGGCACCGTGATTGGGGAAGACCCCGAGGACGATGCGCGGCGTTTTCATGTGACCGAGGGGGGTGTGGTACTGGTCACGCCGGAAATGCTGCAGCAGGAACTGCCTTATGTCCGATAAGGCGCCGCTTCCCGTCGTGCTGTATTGGCACATGCATCAACCCAGTTACGAAGATCCCATCCAACATCACTACGAAGCGCCCTGGACCTACCTGCACGGCATCAAGGACTATGTCGACATGGCGGCCCACCTGGAAGCCGAGCCGCTGGCCCGGGCGGTGGTCAATTTCACGCCCACCTTGCTGGAACAGATCGCCGACTACGCGACGCAGTTGCAGACCGCTGCAGGCGGCCAGGACGGCTTGCGCGATCCCCTGTTGCAGGCCTTGGCGGGTCCCGTGCTGCCTGCGGAGGCCCAGCAGCGCCTGGTGCTGATCCAGGCTGCCTTGCGCGTCGATCGCGGGCAGGTGATTGATCGCTTCACGCCCTACCGGCGTCTGGCGCGCCTGGCGGATTGGGTGCTGGAGCATCCGGCGGGACTGACCTACCTCGCGGATCAATTTCTGATCGACCTGCTGGTGTGGTATCACCTGGCCTGGCTGGGTGAGACCGTGCGCCGCACCGATGCCCGTGCTCGGCAACTGATCGAGAAGGGCGGCCACTACAGCCTGACCGATCGCAGAATATTGATCGCTTTGTTGGCCGAGTTGATGGCGTCCATCATTCCGCGCTACCGCCTGCTCGCCGAACAGGGACGCATCGAGTTGTCGGTCACCCCCTACAGCCACCCCATCCTGCCGCTGTTGCTTGATTTCAAGGCCGCCCATGAGGCTCAGCCCCAAGCGTCCTTGCCGCTGGCTGCGGGTTATCCGGGGGGTGAGGCGCGAGGGCTGTGGCAGATCCTGGAAGCCAAGCGGGTGTTCCGACACTATTTTGGTTTCGATCCGGTGGGTGTCTGGCCGGCAGAGGGGGGTGTGTGTCAGCGCACCCTGGCCCTGCTGCGCCAGAATGGATTCCGCTGGGCCGCTACCGGGCAGGGGGTGTTGCGCCATTCCCTGGGTCTGGAACAGCCCACCGCTCATCAGTTGCACCGTCCCTACCAGCCGCCTGAGGGGCCGGTGTGCTTCTTTCGCGACGATGAACTTTCCGATCGCATCGGCTTCGAATACCGCAATTGGCATGGCGATGACGCAGTGTCCAACCTGATTCACGAACTGGAGCGTCTCGCCGATCAGGATCTTCCGCCAGGACAAGTGGTCTCCATCATCCTGGATGGCGAAAACGCCTGGGAGTACTACCCAGAAAACGCTTATTACTTCCTTTCGGCGCTCTACCGGCGGCTGGCGACCCACCCACGTTTGCAACTCACCACCTTCAGCGCGGTGTTGGACGCGCTTCCCGCTGAAACGATCGAGCCGCTGGACAGAGTGGTCGCCGGAAGTTGGGTGTATGGCAATTTCGCCATCTGGATCGGTGACCCCGACAAAAATCGCGCCTGGGATCTGCTGGTGGAGGCCAAACGCGCATTCGACCGCGTCATGGCGGAAAACCGTTTGAGCGAGCCACAACAGGCGCAGGCCGAGCGTCAGCTGGCGCACTGCGAGGCCTCCGATTGGTTCTGGTGGCTGGGCGGAGATAATTCAGCCGTCAATGTCGCTCAGTTCGAACGATTGTTTCGTCTCCATCTGGCCGCGCTCTACCAGATGCTGGATGAGGCAGTTCCCGATCAATTGACGCGGCCGTTCGCCCACGGCTCGACTGACGGCACTGGTTCCGCAATGCGGGGAGGCACATGATGGGACAAACCGAGGCGATTCACCCCTGGCTGGCCGAGCGATGTGCGGGGGTGTTGCTGCATCCAACCTCACTTCCCGGACCGGGCACTGTGGGGCGATTGGGGGCAGTAGCCGAGGCTTGGGTCGATTGCCTGGCCGAGTCGGGTTTTAGGGTTTGGCAGACGCTGCCCTTGTGTCCACCGGACAGCCTGGGCAGTCCCTACCAATCCTGTTCCGTCTTTGCGGGTGATGAACGGCTGATTGATCCCACGCGCCTCCCGGGACTCGATGGCGCGGATGACGTGTCCGGTGAACTGACCGACACGCAATGGGAACAGGTCAGTCGCGCCCTCCATGCCGATACAGGGCTGCGTACGGAGTTCGAGGCATTCTGCGCCGCCCAAGCCCACTGGCTCGAGGATTTTTGCCTGTACCAGGCACTCAAGGCACGGGAAGGCACACCCTGGCATGCCTGGCCCGCTCCCCTGCGGGATCGCGATGCCGAGGTGCTCGATCAGGCGCGCGCGGAACTCGAAACCCCGATTGCCCGTACCCGGGTGGCGCAGTTTTTCTTTGATCGCCAATGGAAAGCGATTCATCGTCAGGCCCAGGAAAAAGGCCTGCAGCTGTTCGGTGACCTGCCAATTTTTGTGGCCCACGACAGCGCGGATGTCTGGGCGCATCGGGCACTGTTTCATCTCGATGATGTGGGACAGATGACCCAGGTTGCCGGCGTGCCCCCGGATTATTTCTCGGCCGAGGGCCAGCTCTGGAACATGCCCCACTATCGCTGGGACGTGCTGGCGGCTCAGGGGTACAGCTGGTGGATCGATCGCATCCGTCGCCAGCGGGAATGGTTCGACCTGATTCGCATCGATCACTTTCGCGGCTTCGAGTCAGCGTGGGCCGTTCCGGCCGGCGCGCCCAATGCCGTGCATGGATTCTGGCAGCCGGGATCGGGGGCGGCCTTGTTCGCGGCCATCGAGTCTGCTTTGGGCCCGCAGGCGCTGGTGGCCGAAGATCTGGGACTGATCACCCCCGAGGTCGATGCCTTGCGGCTGGCGCTGGGGATGCCCGGCATGCGGGTGCTGCAATTCGCCTTCGACAGCGACGCTCAAAATCCCCATCTACCGCATAATTTCGCGCCCTTGACCGTGGTCTATCCGGGAACCCACGATAATCCCACCACCTGCGGCTGGTGGCAGCAACTGCCGGAATCCCGGCAGGATGAAATCAAGGCCTATCTGGGATGCGGGACGATCACCATGCCTGAGGCGCTGATCCGCATGGCATTGGCCAGTGTGGCCCGGATTGCGATCGTTGCCTTCCAGGATCTGTTGGGCCTGGGAGATGAGGCGCGCCTGAACATGCCGGGAACGGTGGCGGGGAACTGGTCCTGGCGCATGGACGCGACCGACTTGAGGGGCGCATGGCAGGCGCAGTGGCGTCCTGAACTGATACGCTACGGCCGGCTTTTGCCCTGATGTCCGCAGGTCATTGCGGGCGAAAAAAGCCCGGCTGAGGAATCTCCTCGGCCGGGCTTTGTTTTCAGCGTATCCGCAGTGGGCGTTTTGCCCGATCAGGCTGCCTTGGCCAGCGAGCGCAAGACGTACTGAAGAATGCCGCCGTGCTCGTAGTAGTCCCATTCCTTGGGGGTGTCGATGCGCAGGCGGGCGCTGAAGTTGCGGGTCGACCCGTCGGCTGTCTTGATTTGCACCGTGACCTGACGGGCGCCCTTGGTCACGCCGACGATGTCGAACACTTCATGCCCGGTGAGCCCCAGGCTTTCGGCATTCTCGCCGTCCTGGAACTGTAGCGGCAACACGCCCATGCCCACCAGATTGGAACGGTGGATGCGCTCGAAGCTTTCGGCGATGACGGCCTTCACCCCCAGCAACATGGTGCCCTTGGCCGCCCAGTCGCGCGAGGAGCCCGTGCCGTATTCCTTGCCGGCCAGCACCACCAGCGGCGTTTTCTCCGCCTGATATTTCATGGCGGCATCATAGATGGACATCTGCTCGCCACTGGGCAGGTGCACGCTCATGCCGCCTTCCACGCCGGGCACCAGCTTGTTGCGCAGCCGGATGTTGGCGAAGGTGCCGCGCATCATCACTTCGTGGTTGCCGCGACGGGAACCGTAGGAATTGAAGTCCTTGGGATCGACGCCATGCGCCATCAAATAGGCGCCGGCGGGGCTGTTGGCCTTGATGGAGCCTGCCGGAGAGATGTGGTCGGTGGTGATCGAATCGCCCAGCACGGCCAGGGCGCGGGCGCCCGTCACATCGTCAATACCGCCGGTGGCCATGGTCATGCCCTGGAAATAGGGCGGGTTCTGGACATAGGTTGAATCGCTGTTCCAGCGATAGAGATCGCCTTCGGGGATATCCAGGCTGTTCCAGCGGCTGTCGCCCTTGAACACGCTGGCATAGGACTCCAGGAACATCTTGGAGTCGACATTGGCCATCATGGTGGCGGCGACTTCCGCGTTGCTGGGCCAGATGTCCTTCAGGAACACATCCTGGCCATCCTTGCCCTTGCCCAGGGGATCCTGGTACAGGTTGATGTTGACGCTGCCGGCGATGGCATAGGCCACCACCAGGGGCGGGGAGGCCAGGAAGTTCATGCGTACATCGGGATGCACACGTCCTTCGAAGTTGCGGTTGCCCGACAGGACTGAGCAGACCACCAGGTCATGTTCCTGAACGGCGGTACCGATTGCCTCCGGCAGGGGGCCGGAATTGCCGATGCAGGTGGTGCAGCCGTAGCCCACCACGTTGAACCCCAAGGCTTCCAGGTCTTTGAGCAGACCGGCCTTCTGCAGGTAGGAGGTGACCACCAGGGAGCCGGGGGCGAGCGAGGTCTTGACCCAGGGCTGGCTGGTCAGCCCCTTGGCCACGGCGTTGCGCGCCAGGAGCCCGGCGGCCATCAGGACCGCCGGGTTGGAGGTGTTGGTGCAGGAGGTGATGGCGGCGATGACGACGGCGCCATCCCTGACGGTGAACTCACGACCCTTGTAGGACACTGCGGCGGCGCCCAGTGCATTCTGGGTTACGGGCGCACCGATGGCGGTGGAACCACCCTCGTCCTCAAAAGTCGCGGTGGCGCCATTCTTTGTTTCCCGCGCATCCGCCATGGGCTTCAGCGCCTCAAGATAAACCGTCTGCATGTCGGTCAGCGTCACCCGGTCCTGGGGCCGTTTCGGCCCCGCCAGGCTGGGCACCACGGTGGACATGTCCAGTTCCATCACATCGGAGTAGATCGCCTCAATCGCTGGATCGCGCCACAGGCCCTGAGCCTTGGCATAGGCTTCCACCAGCGCAATCTGCTCGGCGCTGCGGCCGGTAAGATGAAGATAGTTCAGGGTTTCCTGGTCGATGGGGAAGATGCCACAAGTAGCGCCATACTCCGGGGCCATGTTGGCGATGGTGGCACGGTCGGCCAGCGGCAGATGTTCCAGGCCCGGACCGAAGAATTCGACGAACCTGCCCACTACGCCCTTCTTGCGCAGCATCTGGGTGACGGTCAGGACCAGGTCGGTGGCAGTGGCGCCCTCGGCGAGTTTGCCGCTGAGCTTGAAGCCCACTACCTGGGGAATCAGCATGGAGATCGGCTGGCCCAACATGGCGGCCTCGGCCTCGATGCCGCCCACACCCCAGCCCAGTACGCCCACGCCATTGATCATGGTGGTGTGCGAGTCAGTGCCGACCACAGTGTCGGGATAGGCGATGGTCTTGCCGTTTTCCTCGCGAGTGAAGACCACGCGGGCCAGGTATTCCAGGTTCACCTGATGGACGATGCCGGTGTCGGGGGGGACCACGCGGAAGTTGGAGAATGCCGTCTGGCCCCAGCGCAGGAACTGGTAGCGTTCCTCGTTGCGACCGAATTCGATCTTGGCATTGAGCTCAGCGGCATCGGGACGGCCGAATTCATCCACCATCACCGAATGGTCGATGACCAGTTCGGCCGGTGACAGGGGATTGATCTTGTTCGGGTCGCCGCCCAGGGCCTTCATGGCATCGCGCATGGCGGCCAGGTCCACCACGCAGGGGACACCGGTGAAATCCTGCAACACCACGCGCGCGGGGGTGAAGGCAATTTCGGTGTCCGGTTCGGCCTTGGGATTCCAGTTCACCAAGGCGTCGATATCGGCGCGGGTGATGTTCACTCCATCTTCAGTGCGCAGCAGGTTTTCCAGGAGAATCTTGAGGGAGTAGGGCAACCGGGCAAGCTTGTCGCTCTGCACGGCGTCCAGCCGATAAATTTCATATTCGCGACCGGCCACTTCAAGGGTGGTGCGCGCTTTGAAACTGTCTGTCATCGGTGATTCTCCCAGGGGTTGAGGGTCAGGATTCGGGCAAAGGCGAAATGGGTTTGAACGCAACGATGGCGATGCGCGCGCGATGCCGCGGTTGGTGCAGCGCTATCAAAGGGCGGGCTAAAACCCGACATATTGACAATGCTTCATTCCAGGGCAATGCATTCAATAGCGCGGATTATAACGAAACCCCGCTGGGTGCTCCATGAATTGCCGTCAGGCCGTCTCCAGGGCATTAAGCATTTCCCGGGCGCTGTCGCGCAGGCGCCGACTCTGCAGCAACAGCGTGAGCCGACTGCCGCCGCATTGACGCCACAGCCAGGCGGAGCGGATCGCCGCCAACAGCAGGCTGCGGATCAGATCGGCGGTGCCCAGGGCCTTGATCTGTTCCGGATCACCCCGCACCACGATGCGGGGCCCGGCCTGCCCCGCCGTTTGCTGATAGACCTCAGACAGGTGAGTGAGCGTGGTGGCGCCATCGGCGCCGAACATCGGGACTTTGGCGATTGCGGCGCGGATGCCTTCAGTCAGTTTCTGGGTCAAAACCGCGCTGCGGTGGATGCGCCCTTCCAGAAACAGGACGCAGGCGGTGTAGTAAGCGATGGGATGCTGGGCATCCATGCCGCGCCGTCCCAGGTGATCCATCACGGCCTGCAGGCCCACACGCACCCCGCCCGTGCCGCCATAAACGGCAGCCACATTGTCGGGGTCGGTCTGGTAAAGGCTGTTGATGCTGGCTGTCAGCGCAGCGGCATCGACATTGGTGCGACCCCGATGGGCGATCTGGTCGACCAATGTCACGGCCTGGAACACGCCGGCCAGGGCCAGCAGGCGGTCGGTCGCGGTGGCATTCATGCATGCAGCTCCAGCAGTGAGGGAGAGTGGTCCAGGGTCAGTCGATCGCGGATCACGGCGCCGCCCAGGCACTGCTCGCGGGCATAAAAAACAACCGATTGTCCGGGAGTCACGGCCCATTGGGGCGTCTCGAAATCAACCCGCAGGCCGGCGCCTTCGGGCGTCATCCGGCAGGCCTGAGCGCTCTGGCGGTAGCGCACCTTGGCCTGCAAGCCTTGCGCCGATTGGCGCAGGGGATCCCGGATCAGCCAGTGGGGTGTTTCAGTCCAGAGGGTATGCGCCAGCAACCGGGGATGGTCATGCCCCTGCCCCACGATCAGCCGGTTGTGAACCAGATCCTTGTCCAGCACATACCAGGGCGATTCCGCGCCCTCCCGGCTGCCGCCCAGCCCCAGGCCCTTGCGCTGGCCCAGGGTGTAGAACATCAGCCCTTGATGGACGCCGACTTCGTGCCCGTCGCTATCCACCATGGGGCCGGGTCGGGCCGGCAGGTAGCGGCCGAGAAAGGCGTTGAAGTCACGTTCACCGATGAAGCAGATGCCGGTGCTGTCCTTCTTGCGCGCGGTGCGCAGGCCGGCGTTCTCGGCGATTTGGCGCACCTCGGGTTTGGTGAGATCCCCCAGGGGAAAGAGCGTCCGAGCCAGGGCCTCGGGGTCGATGGCGTGCAGGAAATAGGTTTGGTCCTTGGTCTGGTCCACGGCCGCGAGCAGGCGCGGGCCCTCGGGCGTGTGCGCGATGCGGGCGTAGTGACCGGTGGCGATCCAGTCGGCGCCCAGGCGCTGGGCATGGCGGAAGAAATGCCGGAACTTGATTTCCCGGTTGCAGAGAATGTCCGGGTTTGGGGTGCGTCCGGCGGCGTATTCATCGAGGAAGTGCCGGAATACCTGATCACGGTACTCGGCGGCAAAGCTGACCCGGTGCAAGGGAATGCCCAGTTCCTCGCACACGCTCCGCGCATCCTGAAAATCCTGCGCGGCGTCGCAGTCGCTTTCCGGGTCCTCCCAGTTGAACATGAACAGGCCTTCCACCCGGTAACCTGCTTCCAGCAGCCGCAGCGCGGCCACGGAGCTGTCCACGCCGCCGGAGAGGCCGACGATGATCAGCGGTCGTTCAGCCATTGGAAGTCGCTTCCGGCGGGAAGGCGTCACCGGCGAGATCAACCACCGCGTCCAGCGGCAAGTGCAATCCGCGCTGGTAATCCGCGATCGCCCGCAGCACCAGCGGGCTGCGCAGGCGGGCCTGCTGGGCGCGCAGGTTGTCCGCATCGAGCCAGTGGGTGGCCAGGATGTCGGGATCGGGCGGGGCGGGATGGGCCTGTTCGCCGAGATCGCCCCAGAAATTGACGCGCAGAATGCTGCGATCCCCCGGCCCGGGGCGCCAGAGATAAAGCGCGACGACGCCGCGCGGCTCGAAGCGGTAACCGGTTTCCTCCAGGGTTTCGCGGACCACGGCCTCGATCAGGCTTTCACCCGGTTCCAGATGGCCAGCGGGCTGGTTGAGAACGGTGCCATCGCGGCCTGCTTCCTCGACGATCAGAAAACGCCCGTCGCGGGCGGCAATGGCCGCCACGGTGACATGCGGTTTCCAGACGGGCGGCGTATCGATGTCAGGACGATTCATGTTCCAAGTTTATCAGCAAACTTCGCAGTGTCGTTTCGCACCCGGACGCTGCCCGCGCTGCATGATCGGTCGCTGTGCCAGACTGGGTGTGTCGCCGCTGCCGCCCATGCTAGGATGCGCGCCGAGTGGCCCGGAGCAGATGCATTCGGGTGGAAGGGACAGCACAGGACGGGAAACACCACATGTCGATTGGCGTGATTTTTCCGGGACAAGGTTCCCAGTCGGTGGGGATGCTGGCCGCGCTGGCCGAGGAATTCCCCGAGGTCAGGTCCTGCTTCGAGGAAGCCAGCACGGTTCTGGGTTATGACTTGTGGGCGCTGGTTCAGCAAGGCCCCGAGGAAAAACTCAACCAGACGGCTGTCACCCAGCCGGCCCTGCTCACCGCCGGGGTCGCGGTCTGGCGGGTCTGGCAGGGCGAGAATGGGCCGGCGGCCCGGGTCATGGCAGGGCACAGTCTGGGCGAATACACTGCGCTGGTCTGCGCCGGGGCGATGCGCTTCGCCGATGCGGTGCAGGTGGTGGCCCGGCGCGGCGAGCTGATGCAGCAG
>JBARUT010000213.1:0-8630 GCA_049645885.1 Candidatus Macondimonas sp. | reverse complement strand
TCGATCGTCCCATGATAGTAGCTCTTAAATCTTCGCACTCTTTGCTCGGTTGCACGGCTTGCATAGCAGCTGAAGGTTGCGTACGGACGTGGCTCCGCCGCGAGATACGGGAATAATGTGATCGAATTCAAGCTGCTGGTTAGACCTGCACTTGACACATCTCCCGCCGTCACGACGCCAGACCTCTGTGCGAATGGCTTCGGAGATGGGTTCGCGTTTGGTCTGCTCGAACGGTAGAGGCGCTTCAGGCGTATGGAATACTATACTGATGCGTATCGGCTTATTCCGGCCATAGCGTCTATTGAACTCACAGATCAGAGCTTGGAGCCGCTCATATTTTGCCGCGGCGCCGAATGCATCTGGGCTGGTTGCTGCTGCATACTGCTTCTTCTGGCAGTGCCGGCATAGGTACTGAATTGAACGTGCATTCGGACTAACGGTTAGAAGCCTCATCTCTAACTCGCAGCACTGTGAACATGGCTGAGTAAGGAAGTGTTTTGTAATGATGATGCCAAGATCATTGGCCACACCCTGAATCTGCGTCCGAAGCCTCCTCTCGCTTACATAAATGATGACGAACGGTGCCACTAAGATGGCAAGAATAATCAGGACTTCCATAGGCTAAAGCCTTTCTGCTGGAGAGATTTGACCAGATAAATGGTCTGTCTGCCGCTGCGTGAGCCACTGAACAGTTAAGCCTCGGTAGTTTGTCTTGTTCAAGTCCAAGCGCCATTCGCGCGATATGGGCGCGACCGGGATCAAAGCGTTCCTGTTGCATCTCGCGGTCGCCGGAGAGGTGTCGGCCTCGATCCGGAACCCGGTGAAGTGAGTGCCGTAACTTTTTTATCGGCAGTTGCTGAAGATTAATGAGCTGTGGCTGACGGACGCCGCGGCGGTGCGCTAGGGCAAGCGCCTGCCGGGGGTGCTGACAACGGTTCGGTGAACTGGGCAGGCCAGCTCGTCGCCATCGGGATAGCCAGAGCGTCGTTCTCGTTGACCGCGCACTGCCGTGAGCGGCCATCCCTGGTTTCTTGCAACCGTCATCAGCGTTTCACCCTTTGTTCATCACCCCCTTCCACCATGGAGACACCATGCGGGTTTCAGGGGGGATCGAGATCATGGGCAAGCCTTCGGTTGGAAGCGCCGTCGATGCGGCGCGACGGCGTTTCCTGTGCCAGATGGCCGTGACGGGTGCTGGCGTGGCGGTTTCCTCGGCGCTTCCCGGCTTCGTGTCGCGCAGTTGGGCGAATGGCGGCAGGGTGCAGATTCCCAGCGGGGTGCAGGTCGGGGATGTGCTGAATGATCGCGCCGTGGTCTGGAGCCGGGCCGATCGGCCAGCGCGGATGTGGTTGGAAGTGGCCACCACCGAAAGCTTCCGCAATGCGGTGCGGTTGCGGGGGCCAGCGGCGCTTCCGGAGAGCGATTTCACGGCCAAGTTCGACCTGCAGGGCCTGCCGCATGGCGAACGCATCTTCTGCCGCGTGTCCTTCGAGGCGCTGGATGGCGCGGTGGGGGCGAGCGAGCCCATGCTGTGCCAGTTCCAGATGCCTGCCCTGCGTCGACGCGACGTGCGTTTCCTGTGGTCGGGAGACGTTTGCGGCCAAGGCTGGGGGATCAACCCGGATCTGGGCGGCATGCGCATCTTCGAGACCATGCGTCAGTTGCGTCCGGATTTTTTCATCCACAGCGGCGACAGCATCTATGCCGATGGCCCGCTGGTCGAGACGGTGGCGCTGGCCGACGGCGGTACCTGGCGCAACCTCACCACCGAAGCCAAGGCCAAGGTGGCCGAAACCCAGGCGGAATACCATGGCCAGTACGCCTACAACCTGTTGGATGAGAATCTGCGCCGCTTCAATGCCGAAGTGCCGATCTACGCCCAATGGGACGATCATGAAGTGGTCAACAACTGGTATCCGGGGGAAATCCTGGCCGATCCGCGCTACAGCGTGCCGCAGGTGGATCTGCTGGCGGCCCGCGCCGAACGAGCCTTCGTCGACTACATGCCGGTCCGCTACGAACCGCGCACCCGGCTCTACCAGAAATTCCGCTACGGCCGCTCGCTGGAAATCTTCTGCATCGACCTGCGCAGCTTTCGCGGCCCCAACTCCGCCAACACCCAGACTCGCCAAGGCCCGGAGACGGCGTTTCTGGGATCGGAACAACTGGCTTGGCTCAAGGAGGCGCTGGCCCGCTCCACCGCCACCTGGAAAATCATCGCCTCGGACATGCCCATCGGCTTGATCGTGGCCGATGGCCCGAACGCCTTCGAGAACGGCGCCAACGGCAATGACGGTCCCGCCCTGGGCCGGGAACTGGAGCTGGCCGAACTGCTGCGCTTCATCCGGCGCCGACGCATCCGCAACGTGGTCTGGCTGACGGCCGATGTGCACTACACCGCCGCCCATTACTACGACCCCAATCAGGCAGCCAGTGGCGACTTCGAACCGTTCTGGGAATTTGTCAGCGGTCCGCTCAATGCCGGCACCTTCGGGCCGGGCCTTCTGGATAAGACCTTTGGCCCGCAAGTCAAATACGTCAAGGCGCCGCCGCCGGGTCAGGCCAACCTGCCGCCATCCGCCGGGCTGCAGTTTTTCGGTCAAGTGGATCTGGATAGCGCCAGCGAGGTGCTCACGGTAACTCTCAAGGACTTGAACGGCGCCGCCTTGTTCACCCAGGTGCTTGAACCGGTCCGTTGAGCCATTCCGCCGCGGTCATTCCTTCTCTCCGGAGCGGAGACAAGGGCCTTTGGATGGCCATCGTGCCCACCACGATCCGCACGCAATATCGGCATCCAGGCATGGGGCACAATCCAATGCACGGCGCGCTCCTATGCCTCGGCATGCGCGCACTGCAGATGCGCGGTAACTAACTAATAAGAAAAGAAACCGCCCTGTAGCGGGGGGATCATGCGGCAGCCAAAACGCGCCGCCTTGGTGTACCATGGCGCCCATGCTGACCTACCCCGCCATCGACCCCATCGCCCTGCAACTGGGCCCGCTGAGCATCCACTGGTATGGCCTGACCTATCTGGTCGGCATCCTGGGCGGTTGGGCCTTGGGCCACGCCCGCGCCAGGCGCCCCGATGTGCCCCTGGCGCCGGAGCAGGTGGGCGACCTGACCACCTACATCGCGCTCGGCGTGATCCTCGGCGGACGGCTGGGGTATGTGCTGTTCTATGATCTGCCGCGTGTGCTGGGCGATCCCCTGGCATTGCTGCGGATCTGGGAAGGCGGCATGTCCTTCCACGGCGGCCTGCTCGGGGTCATCCTCGCGATGATCTGGTACGGCAACCGTCTGGGTTGCGGGTTCTGGCGCCTCGCCGACTTCGTGGCGCCGCTGGTGCCATTGGGGTTGGGCGCCGGGCGCATCGGCAATTTCATCAATGGCGAGTTGTGGGGTCGCCCCACCGACCTGCCCTGGGGCATGGTGTTTCCCCATGCCGGCCCGCTGCCGCGCCATCCCTCGCAGCTCTATGAGGCCTTCCTGGAAGGCGTGGTCCTGTTCACCGTGCTGTGGCTGTATTCGCGCCATCCCCGGCCCACGCGCGCGGTCTCGGGGCTGTTCCTGCTGCTCTATGGCGTGTTCCGTTTCAGCGTGGAAGGCGTGCGGGAGCCGGATGCCCACATCGGTTATCTCGCCTTCGGCTGGCTGACCATGGGGCAGTTGCTCTGTGTGCCCATGATCCTGTTCGGCATCTATCTGTTGCTGTGGGCGCGCCGCTACGGCCGCTTGCCCGCCGCCGAAACCCTTGGAACCGCGCGCTGATGCAGGTGTATCTGGACCTGTTGCGCCACGTCCTGACCACCGGTCAGGGCAAGGCCGACCGCACCGGCACCGGCACGCTGTCCGTGTTCGGTCACCAGATGCGGTTTGATCTGCAAGCGGGCTTCCCGCTGGTGACCACCAAGCGCGTGCATTTCAAGTCGGTGGCGCATGAGCTGCTGTGGTTCATCCGAGGCGACACCAATACCCGCTATCTGCGCGAGAACGGCGTCACCATCTGGGATGAATGGGCGGACGCGAATGGCGAGCTTGGCCCGGTCTACGGCAAGCAGTGGCGCTCCTGGCCGGCGCCGGATGGGCGCAGCATCGACCAGTTGGCCCAGGTGATCGCGCAGATCAAGGCCAACCCGGATTCGCGGCGCCACATCGTCAGCGCATGGAACGTCGCCGACCTGCCGGACATGGCCCTCGCGCCCTGCCACTGCCTGTTCCAGTTCCACGTCGCGGATGGAAAGCTGTCCTGCCAGCTCTACCAGCGCAGCGCCGACCTGTTCCTCGGCGTGCCCTTCAACATCGCTTCCTACGCCCTGTTGACACACATGGTGGCCCAGGTCACCGGCCTCGAACCCCGCGATTTCATCTGGACCGGCGGGGATTGCCATCTCTATCTCAACCACCTGGATCAGGTGCGCGAGCAACTCTCCCGTGCGCCCTTCCCCCTGCCGACGCTGCGCCTCAACCCGGCCGTCACCGGGATCGATGATTTCGTCTTTGAGGACATCGAGCTGCTGGGCTACCAGCATCACCCGGCCATCAAGGCGCCGGTGGCCGTATGACGCGGGCCCGATGGATCAGCCTGGTTGCCGCGTGTGATCGGGCGTTCGGGATCGGCCGCGACAACCGCCTGCCCTGGCATCTGCCGGCGGATCTGGCGCACTTCAAGGCATTGACCCTGGGCCACGCGGTGGTGATGGGATCACGCACCTTCGACTCCATCGGCCGCGCCCTGCCGGGCCGGCAAAATCTCGTGCTGTCCCGTGACCCGTCCAAAGGCTTTCCCGGCGCGATGCGGGTGGACAGCGTGGAAGCGGCCTTGTCCGCAGCCCAGGGCGAGCGCGTGATGGTCATCGGCGGCGCGCAGATCTACCGCGCCTTCCTGCCCATCGCCCAGGAGATCTTCCTCACCCGCGTGGACATCGACGCCCAGGCCGATACCTTCTTCCCGGCGCTGTCCGCCGGAGACTGGACGCTGGTCGAGGAAACCGTGCATCCCGCGGATGCCGCCAACGCCCACGCCATGCGCTTCCAGCAGTGGCGCCGCGTCACGCCGCCATAAGCCTTCTCGCCGCCTGCGCCCGCCGCCGAAAAAGCTGATTTTTCCCGAAGCTGCACGCGGGGAACAATCCGGTAACGCGTTCACGCGCTCAGTGGTGCAAACCGCTTATGTCGCCCCAGTGAACGCCATCCAGCAGACCCACCTGGGCTCTCGCGGCTTATCTGTTCCACCTCACGGCGCGCCCATCGCGGTTTCCCAACCCCGTGTGCGCGAGACGGCCTCACGCCAGCGCGCCATGCGCGTACCCGCCTCGTCGCGGGAGATGGCCGGCTCGAACACCCGCCCGGAGCGCCAATAGGCCCCGATGTCGGCAATCGAACCCCACACCCCGGCCTGAAGGCCAGCGAGATAGGCCGCGCCCAGGGCCGTTGTCTCCTGGATGTGGGGCAGCACCACCGGCACACCCAGCAGGTCGGCCTGGATCTGCATCAACAGGGCGTTGGCGGTCGCGCCGCCGTCGACCCGCAGCGCCTCGATCGGTTGGGACGCATCCGCCTGCATGGCCTGGAGCAATTCGGCGGACTGAAATGCAATGGCCTCCAGCGCGGCGCGGGCTATGTGCGCGCCGGTCGCGCCGCGGGTGAGTCCGAACAGGGCGCCGCGAGCGGCGGGATCCCAGTACGGCGAACCCAGGCCCACGAATGCCGGAACCAGGAAAACCCCGCCCGCGTCGGGCACCGAGGCGGCCAAGGCTTCGATTTCCCCCGAGCTGCGGATGATGCCCAGCCCGTCGCGCAGCCACTGCACCAACGCGCCGGCCACGAAGATACTGCCTTCCAGGGCATAGGCGGGGGTTGCGTCCGATTGGGCGGCGGCAGTGGTCAGCAGGCCGTGGGACGATGGCGTCATGAGCTCGCCGGTATGAAGCAGCATGAAACAGCCGGTGCCATAGGTGTTTTTCACCATTCCCGGCGCCGTGCAGGCCTGACCGAAAAGGGCCGCCTGCTGGTCCCCGGCAACGCCGGCGATGCGCACCGGGGCGCCGAGCCAGTTCGGTTCGGTCGTGCCGAAATCGGCCGCCGAGGCAAACACCGTCGGCAACATTGCGCGCGGCACACGCAAGTGGTCCAGCAGGGCATCGTCCCAGCGCTTGGCACGAATATCGAACATCAGCGTGCGCGAGGCGTTGGTGACGTCGGTGGCGTGCACGCGACCGCCGGTCAGGCGCCAGATCAACCAGCTATCCACGGTGCCGAAGACCAGTTCGCCGCGCTCGGCGCGCGCACGGGCGCCGGGCACCGCATCCAGGATCCACGCCAGCTTGGTGCCCGAAAAATAGGGGTCGAGCAGCAATCCGGCGCGCTCGCGGAACAACGTCTCCAGCCCCTGGGCCTTGAGTGCATCACAGGCGGCGGCGGTGCGGCGATCCTGCCAGACGATGGCGTTGTGAATCGGGCGCCCGGTGGCGCGTTCCCACACCAATGTGGTCTCGCGCTGGTTGGTGATGCCCAGCGCCAGTAGCTCCCGCGCCCCGATGCCCGCTTGCGTCAGCGCCTGGCGCGCGGTGTCGAGCTGGCTTTGCCAGATCACTTCGGGATCATGTTCGACCCAGCCCGGCTGGGGATAGATTTGCGCAAATTCCTGCTGCGCCAGCGCCACCAGCGCCCCGTCGGTATCGAACACGAGGGCGCGCGAACTGGTCGTTCCCTGGTCCAGGGCCAACAAATAAGCCATGTCGTTTTCCCTCCGTCTGCTCAAACGTCCCTGTTCCCGAGTCGTTTCGCCCCGCGCGCCATCCGGGTCTGCGCGCGAGCGAACGTCCTCGGCCATGTTCTGGCTCAGCGCCGCTTTGGCCTCGCGTCGAGCCAGGCCTGCAGACGCGCGGTGGCATCGGGCGGCGCCCCCAAACCCAGTTTGGTGCGCCGCCACAGGATGTCCTCGGCCGAACGCGCAAACTCTTCCCGCACCAGATAGTCCAGTTCACAAGCATACAGGCCCGGCAGCACCGCCTCGCCCAGGCCGGCGAGATCGCTCACGCCATGCAGGATCCGCTCGATGCGCGTCCCGTAATTGCGGGCCAGCCGGAAGGCAAGATCCGTCGGCAGCCAGCCATGGCGTTGCCGGACCTGCGCCAGGAAATTCTCGAAATCGCCCCGGGGGAAATCGCCGCCGGGCAGGCTTGCGCCGGCCGTCCAGGGCGCGACGCGGTTGCCGAGCAGGGGCTGGATACGCGCGACGGCCTCCTCGGCCAGCTTGCGGTAGGTGGTGAGCTTGCCGCCGAACACCGAGAGCACCGGCGCTGCCTGGGTGTCGAGTTCCAGGGTGTAGTCGCGCGTCACGCTCGCGGGATCGCCCGCCGCGTCGTCCAGCAGCGGGCGCACCCCGGCGTAGGACCACACCACCTCAGCGGGTGTGATCACGCGGCTGAAATACCGGCTGGCCATGCGGCACAGGTAGGCGATTTCCTCCGCCGTAATGGCCGCGCGGGCCGGATCGCCGCTGTAATCGACGTCGGTGGTGCCGATCAGCGTGAAGCGCCCCTCGAACGGAATGGCGAAGATGATGCGCCGATCGGGGTTCTGGAAAAGATAGGCGTCGTGGTGATCGAACAGGCGCTTCACCACGATATGGCTGCCCTTCACCAGCCGGACCGCGTGCGCGGCGCCCAGCCCCAGCACATCGCCGAGCAACGTGCCGACCCAGGGGCCAGTGGAATTGACCAATACCCGCGCCTGGACCGTTTCGCACCGACCCTCGGCACTGCGCAGGTCGAGCGACCAGGTCGCCGGGCCACGTTGAGCAGCGATGAGCGTTGTGCGGGTCGCGATGCGCGCACCGCGCGCCTGGGCATCCATGGCGTTGAGCACGACCAGCCGGGCGTCCTGCGCCCAGGCATCGGAATAGATGAAACCGCGCCTGAAGGCTGGCTTGAGCGGCGCGCCGGCCGCATGCCGCGCCAGATTCACGCTTTTGGAGCCCGGCAGCCGTTCGCGCCGGGCAAGGTGGTCATAGAGAAAAAGGCCCGCGCGGATCATCCAGGCCGGACGCTGGCCGGCATCATGGGGCATCACGAAACGCAGCGGCCAGATGATGTGCGGTGCGGCGCGCAATAATACCTCGCGTTCCCGCAGCGCCTTGCGCACCAGCCCGAACTCGTTGTGTTCGAGGTAGCGCAGCCCGCCGTGGATCAGCTTGGTGCTGGCGCTGGAGGTATGCGCCGCCAGATCGTCCTGCTCGCACAGCAGGACCGACAGGCCGCGCCCGGCGGCGTCGCGGGCGATGCCGACGCCGTTGATGCCGCCGCCGACAACGACGAGGTCATAGCAGGACTGCGACATGCTGGCGCTCCAGGCTCCGCGGATGGTTTGCTCCCTGCCCTGTTATCGGCAAGGGTGGCAAGGCACAGGACGGCCCTGATGCGAACGCCCTGTTACGGGCGGGCGGGCCTTGGCCTGCAGGCGGGCGAAATGGTCAGTCCGGTCCTGCAATGCCCGATCCAGGCGCTCTCCGCCAGGACCAAGATGCGCTGGTTGCCGAAGCGCGGATGGCTCGGATGAGCCGCCGGCGTGAACGGCTCAGTCACTGCCGGGCGCGCAGGCCATGGGGCAGGCTTGCTGCACCCAGGCGG
>JBARUT010000212.1:0-6400 GCA_049645885.1 Candidatus Macondimonas sp. | reverse complement strand
CTCATGCATTATCAGAATCATCTGGAATCCGTGTACTGCATTTCCGGTTCCGGCGAGGTGGAAACCCTGGCCGATGGCAAGCGTTATCCCATCTTGCCAGGCACCCTGTACGTGCTGGACAAGCATGACCAACACATCCTGCGAGCCTTCACCGAAATAAAGATGGCCTGTGTCTTCAACCCTCCACTCAACGGCACCGAGGTTCACAATGCCGAAGGGGCCTACGAGCTGGAGGCCGCCACCATCACCGACTGAAATGAGGAGTACTGCTGACGTGAACGAACACGATCCGTATCCATCCCGGAATGGTTCACTACCGGCGATGCTGGAACGACTGGATCCCGTGGTCTACGCCCGGGACTGGTCGTCAGCCCCCCTGTCCCGCGAGCAGGTTCATCAATATGATCGCGATGGTTTCCTGACCCTGGACAATCTGTTCAGCGCAGACGACATCAGAGATTGCCAGCGGGAAGTGGAACGCCTGCGCAACGATCCCGCCCTGCGCACTGATCCCGCTACCATTACCGAGCCCGAAAGCGACGAGGTCCGCTCGATTTTCCGCGTGCACCAGAGCAGTCCGGTATTCGCAGCCTTGATTCACAATCCACGCCTGCAACAAGTGGCCCGCTTTCTGTTGGATGACGACATCTACATTCACCAATCACGGGTGAATTACAAACCCGGTTTGCGCGGCAAGGAATTCTATTGGCATTCGGATTTCGAAACCTGGCACGTTGAAGATGGCATGCCGCGCATGCGCGCCCTGAGCATGTCAATCACATTGACGGAAAATTTTTCCTGGAATGGATCGCTGTTGCTGATTCCCGGTTCGCAGCGGTGCTACGTAAGCTGCAGCGGCGAAACACCGCCGGACCATTTCAAGTCATCATTGAAGAAGCAGGAACTGGGTGTGCCGGATGATGACAGCCTGCAGGAACTGGCGAGCCGTGGTGGAATTGCCACTGCCACCGGCAAACCCGGCAGCGTGATTGTGTTCGACTGCAACACGATGCACGGATCAAACGGCAATATCACGCCCTTTCCCCGCTCCAATGTATTTTTTGTTTTCAATGCGGTGAGTAATCGGGTCGGTAAGCCGTTTGGCAATCAGCCGCCGCGCCCGGATTACATCTGCACCCGCGATTGACCGGGTCAGCCACCTGCTTCAGTAGGTGGCTTTTTCCTTCGTCGGGTGGCCGGCTCTTTGATGGCTTCCCGCACTTCTGGCGGCACGTCCTTTTCATCGTGCGTGGCCAACACTTCTTCGGCCTGCACTGCCCTAGGTGATGTTGAAAATCAAGCCAACCAGATGAAGCTCGCAACAACGGCGATGAACGACGAGAAGCAATTGGCGAGCTTGTCGTATCGAGTTGCAATGCTTGTATTGATACCGGTTGAGGTCGCGCTGCACGATGCGATCAGCCTTGTGCGGCATCATGACCGTGGCGCCAACCTGTTCGATCATCTCGATCAGCGCATTGGCATCGAATTATTGACTAAGTGAATTCGTGCTCAGGTGTTCGCTTCGCACGGAGACACTGATGAGTACCATGATGGAAGAAGACACCAAGCGCTGGACTGCCCGGCGCAAGTCAGCCCTCTGGTCATAGAAATCTTGAGGGCAAGACGACGGTGGCCGAGGCTAGACGGCAGTTCGATCTGACGCCCTCGGAGATCGATGCGTGGATCGACAACGCCAAGGCGGGCATGGAGAACGCCCTGAAGGCCAAACCGGAGTACATCCGGGAGCAGCTCAAGGACCTGCAGGAGGCCTACGGCGAGGCCATGCTTGAGATGCACGCCCGAAAAAAATTCCTGTCCCTGTTGGGCATGGATGATTCGTGATCGAGACGATCGGTCAGGGACCGCTTGAAGATGGGTTCGAGGTCTCATCAGCAAGCGGTGCGGATGGTTCGGCGCGCCCCGCCGAAACTTCTCCTACCACCCCGTGAAGGGGGCTCCGAAGGTCAAGTCCGAACTCGAGGCACCGGCGAAGTCACTCGTCAATCAAAAGCCGTCTTTTGGATACCGGACCTTGGCGTGGCTGCTGGGCATGGCACTGCCCGCAGCAGAACGGCATGATCGAGCGCGTGACCCGCACCTGAAGGTTCAGTGCGTCCACCGTCGCCGCCTAGAAACCAGCAGCACGCGATGCGGGTGATCGGCGACTGGATCCCCTTCTATACAACCACCGGCGCCCTCACCAAGCGTTGGGCATGAACACACTCGCCCAGATGTTTGCTTCAGCGGCCTGACCTGCGCAGAAACCGCTGGGTCAATACAGTTGGCAAGTGGGACGACCCAGAGCCGATAGGCGCCAAACTCGGACAGAGACTGTGACAGGCGCTCGACGCGCCTCTCTCAGTCAGGAAATGCCTCAAGGCGGCAGCTTGCGGCGGGTAAAAAAGAGCACCACGCCTCCCAAGATGACCAGTGCAAGACCGCGATAGGCCCAGGGCATCTGGTTCGCCATAAAGCCGACCGGCGCAAGTCCCGTTCCCTGGAGAATCCACCAAACACCCAGCAGCATCGCAAGGATGCCAGTCGATCGAAATACGGCCCTCATATCACGCTCCTCCTTGGAATTGCGCTGCCCAGAATAATGTTCTAACCCGGGGATTTGATCGACTTGCATCGCAAGTCGCCCGGGTAAATCAACCGCCCGGATTCCTGATGATCTGAACGAATCATAGATGACAGACAGGGGTTAAGCGCTCAGTCCATGGAACGCCCTGCTACAGAGCGAAACCGGACCGGCGCCCACAGCCGACGACCAGATGATGCGACGCATGCTTTTTGCGTGCTGGGCTTGAGTTGGTCGGGACAGAAGAGGGTTCAGCCGACGGCGCGGCGGCGGTACAGGGGCAAGGCTTCATCCCAGCCGGGTTGATAACGCACCGAGAACGCCTGCAAGGCCGCCAAGGCGGCTTGTGGGTCTTGGTCGGCACGCAAGGCCAGAGACTCGAAGCCCGAGCGCTTCAGGAAATACACCTGGTCGATCAGGACTTCGCCAATGGCGCGGATCTCGCCGCGATAGCCGTAGCGTTCACGCAGCAGGCGGGCGGCGCTATAGGGCCGTCCTTCTCCGGGACTGGGAAAGCGCAGGGCGATACAGGCAATGCGGGGAAGATCGGCCGTCAGTTCTTCCAGCGGCTGACCGGGTTCCAGCACCACGCCAAGTGGCGCAGCGCGGGCCAACAGCGCCTCCCGCTCGGCGCGCCAGCGGTCGAGCGTTACCAGAACCGGCCCCTCTGGCAAGGCGTCGTCGGCACCCACCACCGTCCAAGGATCGGTGTCGATGAAGCGGCCCTCGACATGCAACAGTTGCGTGCTCATGCCGCTACCTCCAATTCCGCATAGGCCCGTTCGCGGAAGGGCTCCACGCCCACGCGCCGATAGGTATCGAGGAAACGCTCGCCATCCTCGCGCAGGTCCACATATACCGCGAGCAGCCGGCCGATGACCTCGGCCACCTGGTCCTTGGGCACCGAGGGGCCCAGCACCTTGCCCAGGGAGGCGCTGTTTTCCGAGCTGCCGCCAACCTGGATCTGATACCACTCCTCGCCTTTCTTGTCCACGCCCAGGATGCCGATGTGGCCGACGTGGTGGTGGCCACAGGCATTCATGCAGCCGGACATGTTCAGCCGCAACTCACCCAGGTCATAAAGATAATCCAGATCATCGAAGCGCGCGTTGATCTGGCGCGCCACGTCGATCGACCCGGCATTGGCGAGCGAGCAGAAATCCAGCCCCGGGCAGCAGATCATGTCGGTGAGGGTGCCGATATTGGGATGCGCCAGGCCATGATCCCGCAGTGCCTGCCACAGCGCCGGCAGGTCACCCACCCGCACATCGGCGAGCATCAGGTTCTGGTGATGGGTCACCCGCAGCTCGCCGAAGCTGTAGCGGTCGGCCAGATCGGCGACCAGATCCATCTCCGCTGCGGTGGCATCACCCGGCGGACGCTCGGGGGACTTCAGGCTGACGGAAACGGCGCGGTAACCGGTGACCTTGTGCGGCACCGTATTGCGCGCATACCAGCGGGCAAATGCCGTATCGGCCTCCACCGCCGGATCGATCCGGTCGTGGGCAGCCTGGGCATCGTCGGCCGGCGGCGCAAAATAGGCGGCCATGCGGGCCACTTCCTCGGGCGGCAAGCGCAGGGCGTCGCCCCGCTCCCGCTTCCATTCGGCCTCCACCGCTGCCGCAAAGACTTCCCGGCCCCAGGCCTTGAGCAGGATCTTGATACGCGCCTTGTGGATGTTGTCACGCCGGCCATTCTGGTTGTAGACCCGCAGGATGGCTTCCAGATAGGTGAGCAGATCGGCCTCGGGCAAAAACTCGCGGATCACCTCGCCGATCATCGGTGCCCGGCCGAGCCCGCCACCGACGAACACGCGAAAGCCGCGCTCGCCTGCGGCGTTGTCGACGATCTGCAGGCCGATGTCATGGACCTGAGCCGCGGTGCGGTCGCGCTGGGCACCGGTCACCGCGATCTTGAACTTGCGCGGCAGATAGGAGAATTCGGGGTGCAGCGTCGACCACTGGCGGATGATCTCGCAATAGGGACGCGGATCGGCCA
This sequence comes from Candidatus Macondimonas sp., assembly GCA_049645885.1. GTDB lineage: Bacteria > Pseudomonadota > Gammaproteobacteria > UBA5335 > UBA5335 > Macondimonas. The sequence goes on along the minus strand of JBARUT010000212.1, from coordinate 1,818 downwards.
GCTCATCGGAGGAAACGCCGGCCAGTTGGTCGGAGGTGACGTTGCGGATGCAATTGCCGCTGGTCTGGATGGCATGCATCTCCACCGTGGCCAGGTCAGCCAGGATATCGGGAACGCGCTCCAGGGCGGGCCAGTTGTACTGGATGTTCTGGCGCGTGGTGAAATGGCCATAGTCACGGTCGTAGGTCCGCGCGACGTGGGCCAGCATGCGCAGCTGCCGCGACGACAGCAGCCCGTAGGGAATGGCCACGCGCAGCATGGGGGCATGAAGCTGGATGTACAGCCCGTTGCGCAACCGCAGGGGGCGGAACTCCTCCTCGCTGAGCTGTCCGGCCAGGTAACGGCGGGTCTGGTCCCGGAACTGGGCGACGCGCTCATCCACCAGGCGCTGGTCGTGGGTGTCGTAACGGTACATGGCTGCGGATTCCTGCGTTGCCATTCCATGGCCGGCGGCCGCCGGCTCAGGTCGTCATTCTACCGCGGCGCCATATATATAAAAAGAAATTCATCTCTATATAAAAATAGGAAATCAGTATATGGGAAGCTCGCCGACTGTCTGGGCGAGATAGGCAACCCGTTCCTCGTGGGTTGGAAGCTGGGCGCAGCGGTCCACCAGATTGCGATTCAAATGGGGCGCGAACATCTGGATGAAGTCATACATGTACTGGCGCAGCACCATGCCGCGCTTGAAACCGATGCGGGTGGTGCTGGATTGAAACAGATGGCGGGCATCCAGGGCCACGAGATCCGTGTCGGCCTTGAGGTCATAGGCCATGCGGGCCACGATCCCGACGCCCAGACCCAGCCGCACATAGGTCTTGATGACATCCGCATCCACGGCAGTCAGCACCACCTGGGGCTGCAAACCCCGATCGGTGAAGGCGCGATCCAGCAGGGAACGTCCGGTAAATCCAAACACATAGGTCACCAACGGATACTTGGCGATGGCTTCCAGCGTCAGTGGATTTTCGCGCGTCAGGGGATGATCGGGTGGCGTGAGCACACAGCGGTTCCAGTGATAGCAGGGCATCATCACCAGCTCCTCGAAGTGCTCCATGGCCTCGGTGGCGATGGCGAAATCCACCTCGCCCTTGGCTGCCGCCTCGGCGATCTGCAACGGCGTGCCCTGATGGATGTGCAGGGCCACCTCGGGATAACGCTGGCGGAACTTCTGGATCACCGGCGGCAGGGCGTAGCGCGCCTGGGTGTGGGTGGTGGCGAGGCGCAGGCTGCCCCGCTCCGGGTCGCGGTATTCGTGCGCGATGCGTTCGATGTTTTCCACATCCTGCAGAATGCGTCCCGCGATGGCGAGGATGGCCTCCCCCGCCGCTGTCAGGCGCGTCAGATGCTTGCCGTTGCGCTCGAACACCAGCAGGCCCAGTTCGTCTTCCAGCAAACGGATCTGCTTGCTCACCCCCGGCTGGGAGGTGTACAGGGCCTCGGCCGCCGCCGTGACATTGAGGCCACGATTGGCCACTTCCTGGATGTAGTGCAACTGACGCAGTTTCACGGATGACCTGCCCGACTTATACAAAATGACTCGCCACACGGTAATATAAAATGCTGCTTTCTTCTATGCGCTGCGGCAGGATTGGGGTCGATGGGTTTCTATCCGGTGTTTCTCAAACTGGACGCCATGCCCTGCACCGTGGTGGGCGGTGGCGCGGTCGCAGCCCGCAAGGTAGCCGGCCTGCTGGCAGCGGGCGCCGTGGTGGACATCATTGCGCCGCAGCTCCACCCGACGCTGGCCGCCTTGCGAGACGGCGGCCAGATCCGCTGGCGCGCGGGCCGCTTTCCCGAGGAAGACCCAGGCCGGCC
>JBARUT010000211.1:0-8510 GCA_049645885.1 Candidatus Macondimonas sp. | reverse complement strand
CTGCCCTGGCGGAATGGATCGCGCATGATCGGGGCTTCGCGCTGGTCTTTCTGCTGGCCTTGGCCTGGAGCGGATTGGCTTTATTGCTGAGCCTGGTGTTGCCCACGCCTGCGCCACATCCAACCCGTCTGAAGACGGGCGTGTCCCGTTCGTGGCGGCAACTCGCCAGCGAACCCATCATCGGCGCAATTTGCATCGGCGCCCTGCTCATGGGGCTGGCCTTTGGCACCGTGCTGGTGTTTTCCCAGGCACAGGCACTGGCCCGAGGCATCACCCCAGTCACCATCCTGACCCTGGCGTTTGCGCTGACGTCGATCATCATACGCCTGGGGTTTTCACGCCTGGCCGACGGGGGCGGCAAGCGAGCGGTGCTGATCCTCTCCCTGCTGGCGATGGCCGCTGGCACGGGATTGCTGGCGGCGGTGAATGGCATCGGCTTATATGCCCTGTGTGGCGTGCTCATCGGCGTGGGCCATTCCCTGGCCTATCCCACGCTGAATGTCATGCTGATCAATCACCTGCCGCCCCATGAACATGGGCGCGGGATGTCCCTCTTCGTGGCGGCCTTCAATGTCGGCACGATCCTGGCCCAGTTCGGGCTGGGCCTGCTGATTTCCATTCTGGGGCTGCAGGGCATCTTCCTGGTGGCCGCCTTGCTGGCGGTCGCCGCCATTGCCCCCATCCTGCGGGCGACCGCCGCTCCTCAGTAGCCCTGCGCCTCCAACCACGTCTCGATTGCCACCACGGCGCGTTCAGGTGTCTGTTGCATGAAGAAATGGTTGCCCGGCAGCATCTGTGCCTGGATAGAGGGATTGATTTCCTGCGCGCGCCGAACCGCCTGGGGAATGAAGCGATAGGTGTGTTGCCCATAGAGAATCAATGTCGGACAAGACAATCGCTTCACCGCGGTCCAGACCCCGCGCGGGAAACCCGCGAAGACCTGGGCTTCCATCCAGGGCGGACATTTCAGCACCAGGCGGCCATCGGGAAGCCGCGCCAGGGCGTGATCGACATGGCTCTGCAAGGCGTCCTCGCGCCAACCTGCGAACATGCCCCGGTCGCGGAAATAGGCCAGCGCCGCCTCCCGATCCACCCATTGCCGGGTACGCCGGCGCGCCCGGATCGCCAGGGGATTGTAGCGGCTCAGACCGGCATAGTGGGAAGCCGCAATCAAGCCTGCGAGAGGCGGTGGGTAGAGAATCGGATCCAACAGCACCACGGCATCGAACAGACTGGGATAGTGGGCGGCCGCGAGCAAGGTCAGGGTGGCGCCAAAACTATGCCCGCAGCCGATCACGGCGCGATCGCCCCAGATACGGCGCCGGTGGTGGATCACTTGGGCCATGCGTTCGGCGCTCAGGTTCCAGCCCGGGAAACGGGCGCCATCGTCGCTGTCGCCATGGCCCTGAGTGTCGTGCAGACACAGGTCATGACGCTCCAGCAAGGGCTGCAGCAGCGGCCAATAGGACAGCCCGCACAATCCATTGCCATGGACGAAATGAATCAGATTCGGCCGTCCCCGCAAAAATTCGCGGCCGCGCAAATCCAGCCGGGCGCTCATCGGATACGACCAGACGGTGCCGGGGATCAGCCGGGGAATGCGTGCGGCAGCTTCTTCCATGAAGGGCCTTTAGCGTTCAAAAGAGCGAATTTTTGCCAAATTATCATAACTATGGGAACGGGGGAATTCGGTCGCCCCGCCGGGATCGCCGGCGTCCGAATATTGTTTATTGACATGGCAAATGGTGCGACGTCCATGCATGACGGCCGAATTGACCCAGATCAAGGCCCAACCGCAGCAGGCAGCGGAAAATCCGCACCCATGGTTCAGATGCATCCCTTTACCAACGCCTATGAAGGAACCCTCCATGCAGGCAACCCATGCGAGCGAAACCTACAACGACCGGGTGGTCCGTCAATTTTCGATCATGACCATCGTCTGGGGTTTGGTGGGGATGACCGTGGGGGTGTTGATCGCCGCCCAGCTGCACTGGCCGGCCCTCAACTTTGACTTGCCCTGGCTCAGCTACGGTCGATTGCGCCCCCTGCACACCAACGCGGTGATCTTCGCCTTTGGCGGCAGCGCCCTGATGGGCACGTCGTTTTATGTGGTGCAGCGCACCTGCCACACCCGGCTGTTCAGCGACGGCTTGGCGGCCTTCGTGTTCTGGGGTTGGCAGTTGGTCATCGTGCTGGCGGCGGTGACCCTGCCCTTGGGTTTGAGCCAGGGCAAGGAATACGCGGAACTGGAATGGCCCATCGACCTACTCATCGCGGCGGTGTGGGTGGCCTATGCCGTGGTGTTCTTCGGCACCATCGTCAAACGGCGCGTGCCTCATATCTATGTCGCCAACTGGTTCTACGGGGCATTCATCCTCACCGTGGCGGTGCTGCACATTGTCAACAGCGCGGCCCTGCCCGCCGGGCTCACCAAGTCCTACTCCGCCTACGCAGGCGCGGTCGATGCCATGGTGCAGTGGTGGTACGGTCACAACGCGGTGGGCTTTTTCCTCACCGCCGGCTTCCTCGGCATGATGTATTACTTCGTGCCCAAGCAGGCCGAGCGGCCGATCTTTTCCTACCGCCTGTCGATCGTGCACTTCTGGGCGCTGATCTCGATCTACATGTGGGCCGGCCCCCATCATCTGCACTACACCGCCCTGCCCGACTGGGCCCAGTCGCTGGGGATGGCGTTCTCCCTGATGCTGCTGGCGCCTTCCTGGGGTGGCATGATCAACGGCATGATGACCCTCTCCGGGGCCTGGCACAAACTGCGCACCGATCCCATCCTGAAGTTCCTCATCGTGTCCCTGTCGTTCTATGGCATGAGCACCTTCGAGGGACCCATGATGTCCATCAAGACCGTCAATGCTCTCTCCCACTACACCGACTGGACCATCGGCCATGTGCATTCCGGCGCCCTGGGTTGGGTGGGCTTCATCACCATGGGCTCGCTCTACGCACTGTTCCCGCGTCTGTATGGCCTCAAAAGCATGTGGAGCACGCGGCTGATCGAATGGCACTTCTGGATTGCCACCATCGGGATTGCGGCCTATGCCGGATCGATGTGGATTTCCGGGGTCATGCAGGGTCTGATGTGGCGGGCGGTCAATCCCGACGGCACGCTCACCTACACGTTCGTGGAATCCCTCAAGGCGACCTACCCCTACTATGCCATCCGCCTGACGGGCGGTCTGATGTACCTGACCGGCATGGGCATGATGGCCTGGAACGTCTACAAGACGATTCTGATGGCTGAGAAGCCCGCACCGTCGCCGGTGCTGATGCCCCACGCCAGCCACCTCTGAACCCGGCAGCAGGAGTCGCCAGATGTCTCAGCAACATGAGATCGTGGAAAAAAACATCGGCCTGATGGCTGTGCTGATCGCGGTGGTCATCAGTATCGGTGGGCTGGTGCAGATTGTCCCGCTGATCTTCAGCGCCCAGACCACCACCCCCGCGCCCGGTATCACCCCTTATCCGCCCCTGGCCCTGGCCGGGCGGGATATCTATGTCCGGGAGGGTTGCTATAACTGCCATTCCCAGATGATTCGGCCGTTCCGGGCTGAAACCGAGCGCTACGGCCATTACTCGGTGGCCGGGGAATTCGTCTATGACCGCCCCTTCCAATGGGGTTCCAAGCGCACCGGTCCTGATCTGGCACGGGTGGGCGGCCGCTATTCCGACGATTGGCACCGCGTCCATCTGAACAATCCCCGCGACGTCGTTCCGGAATCCAACATGCCCGGCTATCCCTGGCTATCGCGCAATACCGTGGACGGCCCGACCATCGCCAGCCATATGCAGACCCTGAGGACACTGGGCGTCCCTTACAGCGACGCCGATGTCGCAGGGGCAGAGACCGCTGTGACGGGCAAGACCGAACAGGATGCCGTGATTGCCTACCTGCAGGGCATGGGAACGGCCTTTGCGGGGAGGAGGTAAGCATGGATACCGGCACACTGATGGGTCTGATCACCCTGGTCCTCATGGTGGTCTTCGTGGGCATAGTGGTCTGGACTTTCCTGCTGCATCGGCCCGCCGATTTCGAACGCACCGCCCGCCTGCCCTTGCAGGAGGATGACCCCATCGACCGCCCCGCCACGAGGAAGCGTCCATGAGCAGTTTCTGGAGCCTGTACATCGTCCTGCTCACCGGGGCCAATATCGCGGCTGCCTGGTGGCTGATTCGCTGGACGGCCAAGCCGCGCAAGGGAGAGGTCGCTGCCACGGAAACCACGGGCCATGTGTGGGACGAGAACCTCACCGAATACAACAAACCCATGCCGCGCTGGTGGCTGTACCTGTTCTACTTGAGCATCGTATTCGCGGTTATCTATCTGATTCTCTATCCGGGCATGGGCAACTTCCGAGGCCTGCTGGGCTGGACTCAGCTGAATGCCTACGAGAGCCAGATGGCCCAGGCCGAACAGACCTACGGCCCGATCTTTCAACAATACGGTACCACTGACCTGATCGCCCTCAGCCAGGATCCTGAAGCCATGGGCACGGCTTCCCGGCTGTTTGCCAACAATTGCGCTGCTTGCCACGGCTCAGATGCCCGCGGTGGGCTGGGTTTCCCCAACCTGACCGATGGGGATTGGTTGTACGGTGGCAACCCGGAAACCATCCGCGAAAGCATCCTCAAGGGCCGCAGCGGCATGATGCCACCGCTTGGCGCCGCCCTGGGGGAAGAAGGAATCGGTGAGGTCGCGCAGTATGTCCTGAGCCTGAGCGGTCGGCCCAGCAATCCCGTGCAGGCCGCAGCGGGCCAACAGAAGTTCGCCATGCTGTGCGCGGCCTGCCACGGCCCGGAGGGCAAGGGCACGCCAGCCATGGGAGCTCCCAACCTGACCGACAACATCTGGTTGTATGGCGGGTCCGTGGAAACAATTGAGCAAACCATCCGCGGCGGTCGCCAAGGACGCATGCCCGCCCACGAAGCGCTGCTGGGTGCCGACCGGGTGCACCTGATCGCTGCCTATGTGTACGGGCTATCCCACCGGGATGAGCCATCCAAGCCGTGAGAAACACGCCATGATCGACGCGCCAGAGAACATGGAATACCGCCTCGGACCGCTCTCCCAAGCCCTGGCGGTGGTCCTCTGGCCCGCGTTCATCAGCGCGGTCGTGGCCACGGCCGCGTTTTTCTCCCAGGTGGACCCGCATGTGCTGCACCTGGCCACCAGTCCGGAATGGCCCATCAGCCGCGAATTGGGCTACACCCTCGGGTTTTTCATGTTCTGGGGGGTGACTACCCTCTCCAGCCTGCTTACTTTCATCCTGCTGCGGACACCAGCAGGTCGACCGGCAGAAGGATCTGCGCCCAATGATTCGAATCGTGAGGCGCCATGAACAGCGTTCGTTCCGACCCCCCCCGCCCGACTCCTCCGGGCAGCGAACCGCCCGGTAACGGCTCGCTTTACGTCGCGCGACAGAAAATCCATCCGCGCGAGGTCAACGGCACTTTCCAATTCCTGCGCCGGTTCACGCTGATCGGGGTATTGGGCGCCTTCTATATCCTGTGCTGGGTGCCTTGGGGCGATCGACAAGCCATTTTGTGGGACCTGCCGGCACGCCGTTTTCATATCCTGTGGATGACGTTCTATCCCCAGGATTTCATCTACCTGGCCATTTTGCTGGTACTGGCTGCCGTCAGCCTGCTGTTTTTCACCGCCCTGGCCGGTCGACTCTGGTGCGGCTACACCTGTCCGCAAACCTTGTGGACCGAACTGTTCATGTGGATCGAGCGCAAGATCGAGGGTGACCGCGCCCAGCGTTTGAAACTGGACAAGGCGCCCTGGACTCGGGAAAAAATCCTGCGCAGGGGAAGCAAGCAGGTGATCTGGATCGCGCTGGGGTTATGGACCGGAGTGACTTTCGTCGGTTACTTCACCCCCATCCGTGAACTGATCACGGAACTGGTCCAGTTCCGGCTGGGGCCGTGGGAGGCGTTCTGGGTCTTTTTCTATGGTTTTGCCACCTATGGCAATGCGGGTTTCCTGCGTGAGCAGGTGTGCATTTACATGTGTCCCTATGCGCGCTTCCAGAGCGCCATGTTCGACCGTGACAGCCTGATCATTTCCTATGACGAGCAGCGCGGGGAACCGCGCGGCAGCCGCCGGCGCGGCAGCGATGCCAAAGCAGCAGGCCTCGGCGATTGCATCGACTGCACGATGTGCGTCCAGGTCTGCCCCACCGGCATCGACATCCGCAAGGGCCTGCAGTACGAATGCATCGGTTGCGCCGCATGCATCGATGTCTGCGATCAGGTGATGGATCGCATGGGCTATCCGCGGGGCCTGGTGCGCTATACCACCCAGAATGCGCTGGACGGCAAGCCCACCCATATCCTGCGCCCCCGGGTGCTGATCTATGCCACCATCCTGCTGGTAGCAGGCAGCATCACGCTCTACTCGATCCTCACCCGCCCCAGCCTTTCCATGGACGTCCTGCGGGACCGCAATGCCCTCTTTCGGACCTTGGACGATGGCCGCATCGAAAACAGCTATACCCTGAAAATCAACAATCGCAGCGAAATCACCCACAGCTACCGGCTGGAGGCGCGCGGCCTCGAGGGCATCGAGGCCCAAAGCGACCCGGCGACCATCACGCTGTCCCCCGGAGCCGTCCAGCCCATCCCCGCCCGGGTTCGCGTTCCCGAGGGGGCCGTGCAAGGTCCTGTGCATATCGAACTGATACTGCACACCGTGGATGATCCCGACGCGCCGACGATACGGGAAACCGCCCGTTTCTTCGGGCCCCTGCCGAGGTAGCCGCCATGACACCTGCCATTCCCTGGTACCGCCAATTCTGGCCATGGTTCATCATGTTCCCCCCCGCGGCAGCTGTGGCGGGGGGGTTCCTGACGCTATGGCTTGCCTTGCAGCATGCCGACAGCGTGCTGCCCGATCGACTGAGCCGGGTTGGTCTCGCGGTTCAGCCGGATCATGCCGTTGGTGCCAGCGGCGCCTCATTCACGATTCATCCCCAGACCGGGTTGCTGCATCTTCATGTGGATGGAGACGTGTCGACCACACCCTTGACCCTGCGCTGGCTGCACCCCACCCTGCCGGAACGGGATCAGATCACCGTGCTGCGCCCCATGGCGCCGGGAGAATACGAAGCCCGACCACCCGAGGCACTGGACGAGGTGCGTCTGCTGCGCCTGGAAAGTGCGGCGGGCTGGGTTCTGGAAGGCCGCTGGCAACCCCACGCACCGGAAACGCGACTCTTTCCCCTGGTCTCGCGGGAGGGATGAGTCGTGACCGCAGGATGTTTCCATTGCGGCCAGCCCCTGCCCACTGATACGCCGCGCCAGGTGGTCATCCAGGGGCAGTTGCAGCCGGTCTGCTGCGCCGGCTGTGAAATGGCCGCCCAATGGATCCAGTCGGCGGGACTCGGCGCTTATTACCGCTGGCGGACCGAGCCGGCGACTGCGCCGGATGAGTCGAAGGATCACGCGCTGTTCCTCGCTTACGATCGGCCGCAGGCTCAACAAAGCTTTGTCACCGCACTTCCCGATGGCCATCGGGAAGCCGAATTGCTGGTGGAAAATCTCAACTGCGCCGCCTGCGCCTGGCTGATCGAAGGCGCTCTGGGCGGCCAGGCCGGAGTTGATCGCATTCAGGTCAACGCCGCCAATGGTCGCTTGCTGTTGCGTTTCGATCCGACCCGAGTGCGGCTGAGCGATCTTCTGGCGCGGCTGGCATCCCTGGGCTTTCCGCCCCATCCCCAGCGACCGGGACAAGCCGGCGCCCTGCACCTGCGCGAGCGGCGCCAGGCGCTGAAACGGCTGGCACTCTCGGGCCTGGGCATGATGCAGGCCATGACCTATGCCCTGTCCCTCTATAGCGGCGCCTTCCATGGCATGGATCCGGTCTATGCCGATTTCCTGCGCCAGGTGAGCCTGCTGATCACCACTCCCGTCGTGCTGTATGCCGGGTGGCCGTTCTTTGAGAGCGCTGTCCAGGGACTCCGCGCGCGCCGCATTGGCATGGATGTGCCGGTTGCGGTGGCCATTGGCGTCGCCTTTGCCGCCAGCGTGCGCAACACCCTGGTCGGCAGCGGACCGGTCTACTTCGATACCGTCTGCATGTTCATCTTCTTCCTGACCCTGGCGCGCTACCTGCAGGCTTCGGCCCGCGCCCGCGCCGGCGAAAGCGGGGATGCCCTGGCGCGCCTGCTGCCGGACACCTGCCTGCGGGAAACCGCCCAGGGCCTGGAAACCATCACCCTGCAGGAATTGCTGCCCGGGGATCGGGTGCGCGTTCCCCCCGGCGCCGCTCTTCCTGCCGATGGGCGGGTGCTGGATCAGACCGTGTGGCTGGATGAATCCCTGCTCACCGGCGAATCGCGCCCGGTACGGCGCCTGCCGGGGGATCGCGTGATCGCCGGCAGTATCAATGGTGAACAGGCCCTGCGCCTGGAGGTGACCGCCTGCAACGCCGACAGCACGATTTCCCATATCGGCCGGCTGTTGCGCAAGGCCCAATCGGAACGACCGACAAC
>JBARUT010000210.1:0-25821 GCA_049645885.1 Candidatus Macondimonas sp. | reverse complement strand
CGGTTGATGCCGACGTCGATGACGATCGCGCCGGGCTGGATCCAGCTGCCGGGGATGAGCCCCGGTTTACCGACGGCGGCGATCACGATTTCGGCCGCGCCCACTTCGGCGGCCAGATTGCGCGTGAAACGGTGGCACACGGTCACGGTCGCGCCGGCCAGCAGGAGTTCCAGCGCCATCGGTCGGCCGACAATGTTGGAGGCGCCCACCACGACGGCGCGTTGGCCCCGCAAGTCAATGCCATTCTGCTCCAGCAGCATCATGATGCCGCGCGGTGTGCAGGGGCGTAGCAGGGGCAGGCGCAGCGCAAGCCGGCCGACGTTGTAGGGGTGAAAGCCATCGACATCCTTGGCCGGATCGATGCGTTCAATGATCGCTTCGCTGTCGATATGCGGGGGCAGTGGGAGCTGGACCAGAATGCCGTCGATGGTGGGATCGGCATTCATCGTCGCAATGAGATCCAGCAGCTGGTCCTGGGAAACGGTCGCCGGGAGCGGATGGTGGTGCGAAGCAAAGCCGGCGGCTTCGCAGGCGGCGCGCTTGTTACGAACATAAACAGCCGACGCCGGATCGTCACCGACCAGGATGACGGCCAGGCCGGGAGCGCGTCGCCCCTCGGCGTGCCACGCGCTGACTTGGGCAGCAATGCGATTGCGCACTGTTTGGGCCAGCGCACGCCCGTCCAGGGTTCGAGCACTCATGGAATCTCCCGGGGCATCATCGAAGTGGCTGGAAAACGGTGCACGGTGGTCGTAGCAACCGGAGCGGCTGGCGAGATGGGGGGCGATTCTCGCATGGCCGCTCCAGCGCAGCAACCGCGCATGGCCGCGAGCTGGCGGCGAAAAGATTCAGAGTCGCTGTCCGATTAGCGGACGTGCACCACGGAGAACTCCAGATCGGCCGGGTAGCCCAGCATCTGCTCGATGCGTGCCTTGTGCCGGTTCATCATGTCTTCATTCCAATCCTGCCGCACGCGCACATCGAGCCGGATCAACGGCGTTTTTCCAGACAGGATTACCTCGCGCACGTTGAAGATGCCATCTTCGGGGTGCGCGGCGGCGATCCGCGACAACGTATCGTGTATCGCGTTCTGATCGACCATGCGGTCGAAGCGCAGGCCGAGCGGAATCGTCACCAGCAGCATCAGCGCAAGACTCAGCCGCAGGGCTTTGCGTGCGCGGCTGATCGGGGCGAAACCAAGCAGGATGAACGTCACGCTGGAGGCGAGCATGATGCCGACCAGGTTGGTGATGAGCAGCAGACTCGCGCCCAGCATCGTGGCGGTGTCCATCCAGCCCACGCCGATACCGACCACCGCCAGGGGCGGGACCAGGGCGACCGCAATCGCGACCCCGGCCAGGCTCCTGGCAATTTCTTCCTTGGCATGGGCATAGGCCCCGGCCACGCCTGAGATCAGTGCCACCATCAGGTCCAGCAGGCTGGGGTTCAGCCGGCCTGCCATTTCGGGTGTCAATGTCCGCAGCGGGGTCAGCAAGGCGAAAATCGCAGCGCAGAACAGCCCCATCAACAGCCCGGCAGCCAGGGTCTTGAGACTGGGCTGTGCCAGCGAGCGGTCCGATCGCACGATCCCCATGGACAGGGAAATGATGGGGGACATCAGCGGCGCCAGGATCATGGCTCCGATGATCACCGATGCCGAATTGAGGAATAGACCCGTGCTGGCCAGCAAGGTACTCAGGATCATCAGCAGGACAAAGGGCGCCGATAGCTCGGCATTGCTGCGCAGCGTAAGGAACAGTTCTCGAAAGTCGGCTTCCTCGGCATGTGGCAGAAACGGCAGCGGCCGGTTTCTCAGCATGCGGCTGGCCGTCAGGTTGGGGAGATGACTGGTGCGCAGCGAATCGCGCGTACCCCCTTCTTCGGTGCTCAAGTCCAGCCGCTTGTTGATGAAGACGGCCGCAGCGGCCTGACGGGCTTCGATATGCCATTCGCTTGCCTCCATCGTTTGACCATCGAGCGTTGCCGCCAGTGGGCGCTGACTGGTGATGGTGAGGGATTGGCTGCGGATGAAGCCCAGGCTATCCGGCAGCTGGCGCATCGAGAATGGACGTTGGAAGCGCAGCTTGAGCAGGAACCACAGATGGCTCAACACGCTGGCCGGTGACAGGATGAAGGCATTGAGCTTGCCATCATTGGGCATGAGGGCCTGATGAATGGCCGTGGTCGAGAGTCCAGCAAAGCTGTGGCCAAAGACGGTCACGCCCATGGCGGCAAGATCCTGCTTCTGCCCCTTGCCGGTGGTGATGGAGAATGGCTGCAGCTGCAGACTGCGCAGGTGGCCCAAGGTGGTGCGCAGGTCACGCCAGAAATTTTGTTTGGTCATCGGCGTGTGCAAACCCCATACATTGCCGACGATCAAGGTGCCGAGCATGATCTGTCCGTTACAGGTGAGCAGATCGATGCGTGTGGGCTTTTCCATCTCCAGTGCGCCCTTGAGCGCCTGGCCCAGATTCGCAGGCACACCGAAGCTGACCTGGGCGCTGCGATTGGTTTTGAATGGCAGGACCGCGATCTGCCATTCGCCCACGCGTTCGTCGGCCAGCAGCCGGCGCAACTCGGCGTCCGATAGCAGGCAGACCAGCCGGGTCTGCGGACGAGGGTCGGCGAGCCATTGAGCGAGGGTACGGCGTTCGAGCGTCGATGCCTTTGCCTTGGCTAACTCCGCCTCGAGGTTCGCCACTGTCTCCGTATCGGCCTGCTCCGAAATCAGCACTATCGGTTCGGGCGTGACGTCGGTCATGGGGGGTCCTTTTAGAATCGAGTCAGGGCAGCAGGAGTGTCCAGTATTGCGGGTCTTACTGCTGATGCGCGGCCCGCGAGGGCGTTCCGCATTTCGGCGGCGTCCGCTTGGCTGCCGGTGCGAGCATGATACCCGGCGCGTCCACCGGGCGGTGCTTCACGCGCGCCGGCAGCGGGCCATCCGGGCACCAACGCGGCCCTTGCTTGCAGGAAATTGACGCTGAGCAAAACGGCCGCTATGATTCGAAGCCTTGCTGTTTTTGGCGTCACCGCCTTGAAACGGTAAGGCCGAGCCTCGGATCAGTCTCTCGGGGTATAGCGCAGCCTGGTAGCGCACCTGCTTTGGGAGCAGGGTGTCGGGGGTTCAAATCCCTCTACCCCGACCATTCCCACCGAGGAGTCCAATAGAGCGCCTGTAGCTCAACCGGACAGAGCATCGGCCTTCTAAGCCGAGGGTTGCAGGTTCAAGTCCTGCCAGGCGCGCCACTCCCGTCAGGGATTTGGCCGCCGGTTCAAATCAATGGTGGACGTAGCTCAGTCGGTAGAGCTCTGGATTGTGATTCCAGCGGTCGTGGGTTCGAGCCCCATCGTCCACCCCATCCTTCGAAATTTCTCGCCCGTCGCGGTGGCCATGCTGTTCCGCGATTCCTTTGCGTGAGCAAGCCTCGCTGCTCGAACAGCTCGGATCATGACGGCTCTTGCCGACCTCCTGTTTTTCATCCATACCTGACTATCGGGGCTATTGTCTTGCGCCCGCGATTGATGCCTATCGGCAGATATAGTAATACAAACGATAATCACTATCGTTGACGTTACTTGCGGTGCCGGTTATGATCCTGCTCTGGTGTCGGCATTGATTCGCAGCACGATAAGTTTTTTAGTGTCTGTTCTCGCCGGCATCCGAGTAAGCACGGGCCGGCAGGAGCGTGGCGGTGACGAGGATCCGGGGCGGGAAGCGCGATAGCGAAGTTGGGGGGCGTTCCGACGATGTCACAAAGTGATTCATGGTGCATTGGATGGGTTCTTCAAGACCCACGCCAGCAGACATTTATGACGATCAACTTTCCCCACTCTCTGTACCCCCATCACACGCAGGAATTGATGGAATTCCAGGGATGACGAAAGCCCAGCCGCCACGCCAACCAGTGCCTGTGCGTCCATCGCCTGAAGTGAAATCGGAAACGCTGTTTGGCGGTGCGCGAGAGCTTCGTATCCACCACGCCGGCGAAGTCTATCGATTGCAGCTCACATCCGCCGGCAAATTGCTGCTGACCAAATAGCAATGATTTAACGGACATCAACGGTCTCTGCCAGCCAAAGGGTCCTCCCGAGTAGCCAGCCCGCGCGTCCTCTGCGCATGTGGTTAGTGAAATACTTGGAAGCCTGGGAACCCTTATGAAAATCAATGCGCCCTCACGAAAGAATGTCTCCTTGTCGCTGGCTGTGGCAGCGCTGTATCCCACCTGGTCCGTGGCCACTGAATCAGCGGCCGTACTGCCGGAGGTGGAAGTCCAGGGCGAGGCTGGCGAAAGCGGTTATCGGACGGAAAGCACCCACAGCGCCACGCGCACCGAGACCCCGCTACGCGACATTCCCCAGGCCATCTCGGTGATACCGGAAGCGCTGATCGAAGCACAGGCCGCATTCAGCTTGCGCGATGCCCTGCGTAATGTGCCGGGTTTGACCCTTGCGGCTGGCGAGGGTGGTCGCACGGGTGACTCGATCACCTTGCGGGGCTTCCCCGCCAATTCGGACACTTATCTCGATGGCGTCAAGGACAATGGCCAGTATTTCAGGGATACGTTTTTCCTGGAGGGGGTGGACGTGCTCAAGGGGCCGTCCTCGATGTTGTTCGGACGCGGCACCACGGGCGGTATTGTCAATCTGCTTTCCAAGCAAGCGCATGCGGGCGATGATTTTTCCGCCGACCTGAGCCTCGGCAGCTATGATTTGCGTCGCCTGTCTGTGGACGCGAATCTTGGCAATGACCAACTGGCTGGGCGCGTCAGCGCGCTCTATCACGATGCCGACAGCTTCCGCGATCAGAATTTCCTGGAGCGCAAGGCCATTGCCCCGGCGGGCCGGGTGCAATTGGGCAGCGACAGCTTCTTCACCCTGCAGGGTCTCTACCAGCAGGAGGATTCGGTCTTCGACTATGGTGTGCCGATGTTCCGGGGGCGGCCCGCGGATGTCGGGCGCGATACCTTCTATGGTTTTGCCGACGATCGCTTCCAGCAATTCGACGTGGCCATGACCACGGCCGTGCTGGATCTTGGGCTGGCCGATAATCTGCGCTTGCGCAATACGACCCGCTATGGCGATTACCAGCGCGATTACCGTACGCATCTCTTCGGAGAGGTGACGGATGTGGGGTTTGGTTCGACCGTGGCACGCACCCAGGCATTGCGCGCCAGTGGACAACAGAATCTCATCAACCAGACCGACTTGATCCTGACAGGCGAGTGGCTTGGCCATGAGCACACGCTCCTGGTTGGCGCCGAACTCGCTCGGGAAGACTACGATTTCCGCAGCAAGAACTCGACGGATGTTGCATCGATTGCAATCTTCGATCCGGTATCCGATGCCAGCGTGGGTGTCGGTCGCGCCAACGATCTGGATGGGGCGCTGGCGACGGATCGCGACACACTGGCCAAGACCCAGGCGCTGTATCTGCAGGAACAATTGGCCCTGAATGAGCGATGGAAGCTGATAGGCGGCGCGCGCTTCGATCGCTTCCAGGCAGATTTCGCTAATCGATTGAGTCAGGAACGACTGTCCGAGGATACCCATTTCCTGAGTCCACGCGCCGGTGTGATCTGGCAACCGAGTGAATTCTCATCCTGGTATGTGAGCGCGGGGCAGTCCTTCAACCCATCGGCGGAATCATTCACCCTCAGCGCGGCAACGGCGGATCTTTCTCCCGAAGAATCCACCAACTATGAATTCGGGACGAGGCAAGAGTTGCTGGATGGCCGCCTGGGACTGGCGGCAGCGATCTTCAGGCTCGACAAGGACAAGGCGCGCACACCGGATCCCGAGGATCCCAGCCTGACCATTCTGGCCGGCCAACAGATCACCAATGGCCTGGAGGTCGAGTTGAGCGGCAAGATCACGGATACGGTGAGCGCGTTTGCAAGCGCGGCCTGGCTGGATGCCGAGATCACCCGTTCGAACGCGCTGCAGGATGGTGTTTCGATCGAAGGCAATCGGCCGCCCAATGTGGCGCGCCAGCAGGGCGTGGTCTGGGCGGACTGGGCTTTCGCGCCAAACTGGAATCTGGGCGGCGGCGTGTATTTTGTCTCATCACGCTATACCGACAACGGCAACACCGCCCAACTGCCAGGTTATGAGCGTGTGGACCTGATGCTGGGTTATGAGCTGTCGCACTGGGCCATCCAGCTCAATGTCCAGAACCTCACTGACGAAACGTATTATGAATCGGGCCAGCTTCGATCAGCCTTGCCCGGATCGCCCCGCGCGGCCATCCTCTCGCTGAAAGTGCCACTGTGACCGCTACGCGGGAAAATTCCATGGCAGATGAACGAGGAAAGCGCTGATGGGACCGGCGACGGTGGCGTGGATCGCGCGCCTGCATGGCTGGATTGGGCTGTGGGGCGCCGTGCTCGGATTGCTGTTCGGCGTCTCCGGGTTTGTGCTCAATCATCGCGCCGTTCTGAAGCTTGATCTGATGGCCTATGCGCCCACGCACCAGCGCATCGAGGTGCCGTCGACGGCGGGCGCAAGTCCCCAGTCGCTGGCGGCCTGGTTACCCGGCGCGCTGGCGCTGCCGCAGGCAAAGGTGCGCATTCCGGATGAGAAGCGTCGTCCCACAGCCGAACCGGTAGCCGCCACCGAGCGGGGAAAGCGCTGGAATGTGATGCTCAACACGCCACAGGAGCGGGTGCAGGTGATTTATTGGGCCGGCGAGCCGCGTGCCGAGGTGACGCGCGAGCGCGCCAATTTCTTCGCTACGTTGGCCCGCCTGCACACCGGGGCAGGGCTTGGGGCGGGCTGGGTATTGTTTGCTGATACCCTGGCCGGCGCCATGATTGCCTTGACCCTGAGTGGCGTCCTGCTGTGGACCAAACTGCATCCGGGGCGGCTGTTGGCTGTCGGTCTGGTGGGTGGCAGTACGGTGCTCGGGACCATCCTCGTATTCTGGGCACTCTGATGTTGATCGTCATCCCGCGACTCTTGGACGACTCGGCATTAGCCCGTGTGCAGGCATTATTGGATTCGGCATCGTTTGGCGATGGTCGTGTCACCGCCGGCACACTGGCTGCACCGACGAAACAGAACCTCCAGTTACCGTCCGACTCACCCCAGACCCGGGCCCTCCAGTCCTTGATCGGCGCCGCGCTGGAGGCTTCGGTTGATTTCGTCAGCGCCGCACTGCCACGGCGGGTCCATCCTGCCCTGATCAACCGTTACCTGCCCGGCATGGCCTTTGGCGCCCATGTCGACAATGCCATTCGCTTCGATGACATGCCGCTGCGCGCCGATCTTGCGGCAACCCTGTTTTTGAACGCACCGGACCACTACGACGGTGGCGCACTCGCTATCGACGACAGCTATGGCGCGCGCACGGTGAAGGGCAATGCCGGCGATCTGGTGCTCTATCCGGCGAGCAGCATCCATGCGGTACAGCCCATCACGCGGGGGCGCCGCGATGTGGCGGTATTGTGGGTGCAGAGTCTGGTGCGCGAAGCCGGTCAGCGCCGCGCCCTGTATGAGCTGGATTGTGCGATCCGTTCATTACGCGAGCGCGCCCCGAAAAGCCCGGAAATCCTGAGCTTGACGGGGGTTTACCATAATCTGCTGCGCGCGGCAGCAGAGCTGTGAAAATCCCTTCCATTTCAGAGGCGGGCCATTTTTTAATCCCTCTTATGGCCCCCTTTCTCTCCACAACAGACAACCTGAAAAGCTGTTGCCTTTTGGCGGTCTTCATCCGAAAGGCACGTCCAAATTGCATGCGGTAGCATGGAGCCGATAACCCGCGTGGTGGATCGCAATAAACCATTGAAGAGGGGATGGCATTGGAGGGACAAGCCTTTGGAAATCTGGCGCTCGCGCTTGCGGTCGGTTTGCTGATCGGCCTGGAACGGGGATGGCAATCCCGGACCCTGGCGGAAGGAGAACGCATCGCCGGTTTGCGTACCTTCGGATTGCTCGGATTGCTCGGCGGCGTGGCAAGTCTGTTGAGCGAAGCATTCGGTGGCGGCATCCTGGTTGCCATGATCCTCGCCGTGGCTGCAGTGCTGGGTGGGGCCTATCTGCTGCGATTTGAATCAACCGAGGCGGCCAGCGCAACGACCACCATTGCGGCACTGTTGACCCTGGGATTCGGAGCACTGGCCGGGGTTGGTGAATTGGAACTTGCCGCCGCCGGGGCGGTGACTACGAGCCTGGTGCTCAATCTCAAGCCCACGCTTCATGCCGGTTTGCAGCGGCTGGAGGCGAACGAATTACAGGCCACGCTGAATCTGCTGCTGATCTCGGTGGTATTGCTGCCCGTCCTGCCCGATCGGGGTTATGGACCCTGGGAGGTATTCAATCCCTATCGCCTGTGGTGGATGGTGGTCCTCATTGCCGGGATTTCGTTTGGCGGTTATTTTGCCGTCAAGCTGTTGGGTCCGGGTCGTGGCATCCCGCTGACGGGTTTGCTGGGCGGTTTGAGTTCTTCGACGGCGGTAACCTTGAATCTGGCCCGACTGGCGCGCTCGCACCCGGACTGGAGCCCCACTCTGGCAAGCGGGATTCTTGTGGCCTGCGGCACCATGTTTCCGCGTATTTTGCTGGTTTCCGGCCTCTTGTATCCCCCGTTGCTGATGCAATTGGCGCCGCCGCTGGCGGCGATGGCGCTGGTAACCTATGCGGGTGCGGGCGTTTTCTGGTGGCTGCAGCGGCGGGCTGCCGATCAAAGTGCCGACTTGCCGCTCAGTAACCCGTTTCAATTGGGCATGGCCTTACGTTTTGGCGCTTTGCTGGCGGGGATACTGCTGGCCGCCGAATGGATCCGCAGTTTGTGGGGTGAGCAGGGCCTGTATGTGCTGGCGATGATTTCGGGCTTGACCGATGTGGACGCGATCACCTTGTCGTTGGCACGCATGGGACGTGAAGGACTGGCCCTGAATACCGTCGTCTGGGGTGTTTTACTGGCGGCCATGACCAACAACCTGGTCAAGGCCGGTTTGGCAGTGGGTTTGGGCGGCCGGGCTGTGGGTAGCCGAGTGTCCATCACCTTGATGGGCGCCTCGCTATTGGGGCTGGCCGTAGAGTATGCGCTTGCCACGAGTTGATTGCGGGTCACAAGGCGTGTGGGTAACGTCCAGCCGCAATCGAATCACATTCTCGAAATGCTGATCCATTGACCCAAACCGGCAGGGGGGCATTGACAGCGCCGATCGCCGGTTGGATGAGTCGTCAAGCTCCTGCGGAGGGAGGCAGAAGCTGTTTCAGCTGTGATGGGCTTGGCGTTGCCCTCAGCTGGCGCTGGCCTGCTGGGCATAGAAACGCTGTTTATCCTCGTACATGCGCCGATCCGCAACGATCAGGATTTGTTCCGGGCCGCAATCATCACTGCATGCGGCCCCGATACTCAGACTGATGGGCAGCAATTGTCCATCTTTCAGTTTCAACGGCCGCTCACCCACTTGCTCGCGGATCCGTTCGGCCAGGCGGTCGGCCTGCTCCTGCCGGCTGGCCGGGCACAGGATGGCGAATTCATCACCGCCGATTCGGCAGACAATGTCCTCCGAGCGGCAGGCGGCCTTGAGCAACTGGGCAACCCGGATGATGAGTTGATCTCCAGTCAGATGCCCATGGCCATCGTTGGCGGGTTTGAGACCATTGATGTCGATCATGAGCAGGGAAAAATCCATCGCGGGTGTTTGCCGCTTGGCGTCCTGGTATGCCTCCAGGGTGTTCTGAAAATGGCTGCGGTTGAAAATGCCGGTGAGGCCGTCGGTATTGGCGAGTTGTGTCAGTTCCATGCGCAGCAGGTGATTTTCCACGCCCGCTGCCAACTGATCCCGAAACAACTCGACGGCCTTGTGGGATTCCTGTGGCAGATCCTCACCTTTGACGACCATGTGCCCGATGATCCGATCCATGCGATTCCAAAGCGGGAACAGGGTCCATCGCAACGATGCGTCCGCGGGAGTAGATAGCGCGTTGAGTTGCTCGAACAGTTGTTCCGGGTGGCCGGTCAACAGCAGATGACTGTGGAGCAACAACGTTCGCTGTTCCGTTTCCGATAGCCCCGGGGCGACCAGATGTCGGACCACATTGCGCCGCCTGCCATACACCAGTAATGCAAAATGGTGCTGCCGGAATAAATGCTGCAAATGTTGGATGGTCCCTTCCAGCAGTTCGACCAGGTCTTCTTTCTGCTGCATCACCAGACTGGCGTCCAGCAGCCCGCTCAGGATATCGCGCTGGCGCTCACTATCGGCGCGGCTGCGGTCGGATTCTTCCTGCTTGTCGATGAGGATGTAGGCGATCTTCAGGAAAATCCACATCAACGGAATCGAGATGGCCGAAGCAGTCCCAAAGGCTGCGACCAAGATGCCTGGAGTGAATCGACCTTCCACCGCGTAATAAAACAGCGGGGCAATGACCATCGCTGCTGAAACCACAACGGCATAGATGGCCAGCGCCAGCGCCCATTGCGACTGGCGGAATACCCAGCGCTGCAGTCGCATCAATGTGTCGGATGGGGATGGCATCGGCAACCTGATTGAATCTTGTGGAAACCAAGGCTCTAATTTACCCGAAGATCGGCAGCAATCGGTTTTACTTGAGATCGTATTGCAAAGATCCTGATCCTTCGGCTGCCTGTCCGGCGGTGCCAGAGACTTGCAGTGGAAGCCTTGACCATGTGTTCAGCAACTGGAAAGTCGGGTCCCCCTGGGAAAGAACGCAGGCGCAAAGTACAGCGAGAATGCGGCATGGGCGTACCAGTCATACCATTCCACCAGATTGCCGAGGGAGCCATTGATGATCGACTCCAAGCGCCGCCCGGTCGTCATGCCAGCGATGTCTTGAGGGGTAGGGCAATCGTGGCCGGCATTTTGAGATCGCGGGCTCGGGAGCAGGTTTGCTTGCAAGAGGATCGCTCCAGGCGGCTCATGACCTGTTGTGATACGCTGACAAGGCCGTGTCGTGGTGACTTTGTCCCATTCGTATTTTTCGCGTTTCAAGGAGCTTGCGTCATGAACGATGCCCTGGTCTCTCAAATCGAGACCCTGCTGAAAAGCCAGCCGGTCTTGCTTTTCATGAAGGGTACGCCGGATTTCCCGATGTGCGGTTTTTCCGCCAAGGTGAGCGGGATTCTGAAAGAATCCAAAATCCCATTCGCCACCGTGAATATTCTGGAGGAGCCCGAGTTGCGGGAGGGGCTCAAGGTTTACGCCAACTGGCCCACGTTTCCCCAACTGTACATTGGTGGGGAATTGGTCGGGGGATGTGACATCACCGTGAGCCTCTATCAAAGCGGGGAGTTGCAGCGTCTGCTGGAGGCGAGCAGCAACAAGGTTGATCAGCCCGCCTGATCGTCCTCATCCGTTATCACTGCATTTTCGCTGTCAAGGATGTTTTGTTCGTAGACGCCACGGAAGGCGTTCACCACCCGACAGAACAATTCCGCCGTCTGTTGCGCGTCATAGCCCGCGGAGTGGGCTGATGTCTGGTCGAAGGCGAGTCCGGCGAGAAGCGCCGCCCGCCGTAGCACCGTTTGCCCATAGGCCACCCCGCCCAAGGTGACGGTATCGAAGCAACTGAAGGGATGAAAGGGGTTGCGCTTGACGCCGCTGCGGGCCACTGCGGCGTTCAGGAAACCCAGGTCGAAATGGGCGTTGTGCCCCACCAGAATGGCTCGATGGCAGCCCGTTTCCCGCATTTTCGCTCGAATTTCGGCGAAAATTCGCCGCAGCGCCTCGGCCTCGGGCAGCGCGGGCCGCAAGGGATGATGCGGATTGATGCCGTTCACGGCCAAGGCCGCGGCTTCGATATTGGACCCGGCAAAGGGCTGGACATGGAAGGAATGTACCGTCCCCGGTTGTAGCAAACCGGCCGCATCGAAACCCAGCGGCACGGCGGCAATTTCCAGCAGTGCATCGGTCTGGGCGTTGAATCCGCCGGTCTCAACATCCACCACCACCGGGAGAAACCCCCGGAATCGCTGCATCAGGGCGCTCGCGGACTGGGTCATGGATGATCTTCCGCCAATGGACTGTTCTGTTGGGCATCGGTTGCCACCTGCCACGGCAATACCTCGCCTGCACGCAATGGAATCAGCTCGCCATCAGGCGTTGGGTATGTTGCCGGGACCCGCCAATTTTCACGGATCAAGGTGATTTTTGCTTGATTGCGCGGCAGGCCGTAGAAGTCCGCGCCGTGAAAGGCGGCGAAGGCTTCCAGCCGACCAAGATGGCCGGCCTGTTCGAATGCTTCGGCATAGAGTGACAGGGCCAGGGGAGCGGAGTAGATCCCGGCGCATCCACAGGCGCTTTCCTTGGCCATGCGGGAATGTGGCGCGCTGTCGGTGCCGAGGAAAAAGCGTGGATCGCCCGAGGTGGCTGCTTCCAGCACGGCGCTACGGTGGCGTTCGGCCTTGAGCACGGGCAGGCAGTAATAATGGGGCCGCAACCCGCCTTGAAACAGGGCATTGCGGTTATAGAGCAGGTGCTGAGGGGTAATGGTTGCCGCCAGTCCGTGGGGATGGCTGTACACGAAGTCGACCGCCTGGGCGGTGGTGATGTGTTCGAATACGACTTTGAGCCTGGGCAGGCGTTCCAGCAGCGGACCCAGAACCGTGTCGATGTAACGCGCCTCCCGGTCGAAGACATCCACGCTGGGATCGGTCACCTCGCCATGGACCAGCAGCGGCAACCCGATTTCAGCCAGCGTCTCAAGCGCCGGGAGGATCCGGTCGATATGAGTGACGCCGGCTTCGCTATGGGTCGTGGCGCCTGCTGGATAGAGCTTGACCCCGTGGATGAAGCCGGACTGCCGGGCCAGGCGCAACTCCTCTGGCGCGGTGGCATCCGTCAGGTACAGCGTCATCAGGGGAACGAAGTCGCTGCGCGGGGGACGAGCGCCCAGAATCCGGTCACGATAGGCGGCGGCATGCGCGACGGTGGTGATGGGCGGCCGCAGGTTGGGCATTACAATCGCCCGGCCAAACACCGTCGCCGTCGCCGGGAGCACGGCCGTCAGCATCGCGCCATCGCGCAGGTGCAGATGCCAGTCATCCGGGCGGGTCAGGGTCAATTCACGCATGGGTGGGGCCAGTCGCAGCCCTGGGGGAAAGGTACATCATGGATCCGCTGATGGTTTGGGTGGTGCTGGCAGCGATAGCGCTGGTGGGAATTATCTATGTCATTGTCATCTACAACAACCTGGTGCGCCTCAAGCACAACGTCTCCAAGGCTTGGTCGAATATCGACGTGCTGCTGCGTCAGCGTCATGACGAACTGCCCAAGCTGGTGGAAACCTGCCGTCGCTACATGCAGCACGAGCGGGAAACCCTGGAGCGGGTGATCAGCGCACGCACGGCAGTGGGCCAGGCTCGGGAGAAGAAGGACATGGCGGCTTTGAGTGGCGCCGAATCCCTGTTACGTACCGGGCTGGGGCAGTTGTTCGCGGTCGCTGAGCAATACCCCGAGCTACGGGCCGATGCGTCCTTCCAGCATTTGCGCGAGCGCATTACTGGGTTGGAAAATGCCATTGCCGATCGGCGCGAGTTCTACAACGACAGCGTGAATCGTAACAACATCCGCATCGAGACCTTTCCCGACGTGATCCTGGCGCGCTTCTTCCGTTTTGAAAGCGCTGATCTGCTTGAATTCGACGCCGAGGACACGGCCGATGTGTCCCTGGGTTCACTGTTCGAAAGCTGAGCGCTACCATGGCCGATCCCGAACTCTTCGGCCTGGCTGCCATGCTCATCCTGGGTGGGTTCGGGAGCTGGTATGCCAGCTTGCGACGGATCCGATGGGTGCGCGATACCCCCACGGCGCGCATCCGCTCAGCGGCCCAGGGTGTGGTGGAGCTGGTCGGGCGGGTGCGTCCTCCCCCGGAAGAACATCTGGTTTCGCCGATGACGGCTCAACCGGCGGTATGGTGGGAATGCACGGTTTCCCGACGGGATAGCGATAGTGGCGGGCGGCGGCGCTGGAAGACCGTGGCGCAGCGGCGCAGCGATGTACCCTTCTTGCTGGATGATGGCTCCGGCGTCTGCATGGTTCGGCCCGATGGTGCACAAGTGACGGCTCAAGTCAGGATCTGGTACGGATCGACCCCGTGGCCGCGCTCGGGGCCACCCACCAGCCGGTGGGGTTGGCTTACCGATAGGCCCTACCGGTATACGGAAAAATTACTGCCGTCGGGGCAGGAAATTTATGTATTGGGGGAATTTCGCACCCATCGCGCACAGGATGGGCAGGATGCCCGCGCGCAGTTGATCCAGCGATTGGCGGAATGGAAGCGCGATCCGGACACCTTGCGCGCGCGTTTCGACCGCAATGGTGATGGCAAGGTTGACTTGGCCGAATGGGAAATGGCCCGCGAAGCCGCGCGCGCGGAGACCGAAACGGCGCATGAGGATGCGGCGCGTCAGCCCGAAAGCGAC
The DNA here is from genome assembly GCA_049645885.1 of Candidatus Macondimonas sp. GTDB lineage: Bacteria > Pseudomonadota > Gammaproteobacteria > UBA5335 > UBA5335 > Macondimonas. Next base: position 11,429 of record JBARUT010000210.1, on the reverse strand, counting down.
TGGCTCGCGGCACCCAGTGACGGGACGCCCTTTATCCTGTCGATCAAATCCGAGGCGCACATGCTGCAACAGGCCCGATGGACCGCGCTTGCGGGGCTGATGGCGGGGTTGATGGGGCTGATTCTGATGGTCCATTTTCTGCGTTTGACGGCTTCCTCAACTTGATTGATCCTGCAATGGGAGCATCCATATCGCCATGCTCGCCGCGAGCCTCGTCCAATGGATTTTTCTGCGCGACCCGGGAACTTCCATGACAACGCAGAGACACAGGAGGATGATGGGGAATTCGGTTAACAGACAGAGGGAAATTGAGATGGCCATTACCCTGACGGAAACGGCAGCCAAGCAGGTGCGGCAGCAATTGCAGCGCCGCGGATCCGGACTGGGCCTGCGTCTGGGACTCAAGCGCACGGGCTGCTCCGGCTGGTCCTATGTGGTGGACTATGCGGATGCGGTGGCGCCCGATGATGAAGTGTTCCAGCAGCATGGGGTCAGCGTGGTGGTTAACCGCGACCTCCTCCCCCTGCTGGAAGGAATGTCGCTGGATTATGCGCGCGAAGGACTCCATGCCGCATTCAAGTTTCACAATCCGAATGTCAAGGAAAACTGCGGTTGCGGGGAAAGTGTCACCTTCTGAGTGCTTGGCCACAGAGAGCGGCAAGGCTAAACTAGGCGACTTTGGGCGCGGTGTCCGCTCCCTCGGTTGTTGCCGATCAAACCCTGTATCCTGCGTTTTTCCCAATCCTCCGGAGAGTCTTTGATGCCCGTCGAACGTACCCTGTCCATCATCAAGCCCGATGCCGTTGCCAAGAACGTGGTGGGTCAGATCTACACCCGCTTCGAACAGGCGGGACTGAAGGTCATCGCGGCGCGCATGATGCAGCTCAGCGCGGCCCAGGCCGAAGGTTTCTATGCCGTGCATCGTGAGCGGCCCTTTTTCCGCGATCTGGTGAATTTCATGATTTCGGGGCCGGTGATGATCCAGGTCCTGGAAGGTCCGGACGCCGTTGCGAAAAATCGCGCCCTGATGGGGGCGACGGATCCCAAAAAGGCCGAGCCGGGTACCATCCGCGCCGATTTTGCCGACAGCATCGATGCCAATGCCGTCCACGGCTCCGATGGCGCCGACACGGCGGCCGAGGAGATTCGCTTTTTCTTCAGCGGCCTGGATCTTTGTCCCCGCGCCTGAGGCAGGGTCGGGGCACATGGGAAATACGGATGTCAGATAAAACCGCCTTGTTCGGCCTGGATCGGGAGGGTCTGACGTCCTTTTTCACTGAGCTGGGAGAAAAGCCTTTTCGTGCCCAGCAGATCATGCAGTGGATCCATCAGCGCGGCGAGGCCGATTTCGACTGCATGACCAATCTGGCCAAACCGTTGCGGAGTCGGCTGGCGGCGGTAGCCGAGATCCGGCCGCCCGAAGTGCTGCTGGATCAGCAATCCGCGGATGGGACACGCAAATGGCTGCTGCGGATCGATGGCGGCAATGCCGTCGAAACGGTGTTCATTCCCGAGCAGAATCGCGGCACCCTGTGTGTTTCCTCGCAGGTGGGTTGTGCCATGGCCTGCACGTTTTGCGCGACCGGCCATCAGGGGTTCAATCGCAACTTGACCGCCACCGAGATCATTGCCCAGGTCTGGGTGGCCAACCGCGCCCTGGGTCATGCGCCCGATGGCGAGCGCATCATCAGCAACGTGGTCATGATGGGCATGGGCGAGCCCCTGCTGAACCTGCCCGCGCTGCTGCCCGCGCTCAACATCATGTTGGACGACATGGGTTATGGGCTGTCCAAGCGTCGCGTCACGGTGAGCACCTCCGGCATCGTGCCCGCCATTGATCGGCTCAAGGCGCAATGCGACGTGGCACTGGCGGTTTCCCTGCATGCGCCCGATGACGTCCTGCGGGATGAACTGGTGCCGATCAACCGCAAATACCCCATTGCGGAATTGCTGGCGGCCTGTCGGCGCTACATGGCGGGCAAGAGTGCCCGCAGCCATATCACTTTTGAATACGTGATGCTCGATGGCATCAACGACAGTCCGGCCCAGGCGGCTCGCCTCGCAGATCTGCTGGCGGATATGCCGGCCAAGATCAATCTGATCCCGTTCAATCCATTCCCCGGAACACCCTATCGGCGCTCCTCGGCAGCGGCAGTAAGCCGGTTCCAGGAGTTGTTGCTCAACCGCGGTTATATCGTCACCGTGCGCCGTACCCGGGGCGATGACATCGATGCCGCCTGTGGGCAATTGGCCGGACAGGTCATGAATCGCCTGCGCCGCCTGGAAAGCCATGTCGAGGCGGTCCGATGATGCGCCGGGCGAGCTGGCTGGCGTTGGTCTTTGCCAGCCTGCTGGTGGTGGGTTGTGCGGGGAAGGTGGCACCGAAAGGGAACAGCGCAGATGCCTTGCACTACACCCTCCAGCTTGGCTACGGTTATCTTGAGAACGGGCAATACGACGTTGCCCTTGAGAAATTCCAACGTGCCCTGGAACTTGATAAAGCCTCCTCAGAGGCATATTTGGGCATGGCCGAAACCTATGCCCGAATCGGTCAGCGCGCCAAGGCCGAAGAGTATTACCGGCGCGCCATCGCCCTGGCCAAAAATCCCGGAGCCGCTCACAACAACTACGGCGCTTTCCTTTGCGCCCAGGGCAAAGCGCGGGCGGCGGAATCTGAATTTCTCGCTGCCTTGGCTGATCCGACCTATAAAACCCCCGCCTTTGCCTATACCAATGCGGCTATTTGTATCCGCAAGCTGCCTGATCTAGCCAAGGCCAAGGCATATCTGGATCAGGCGATCGAGATTGATCCACGGTTTGCCCAGGCCTGGCGCGAACGGGCCAGCGTGGCTTTTGAAGAAGGCCAGTATGCGGCGGCCCGTGCTTATTTGGACCGTTACCATCAACTGTCCGCGCCGGGGCGGGATTCACTGAGTCTGGCCTATCGTATCGAGTTGGCGGCCGGCAATACCGCTGCTGCCGAGCATTTGGCAGTCCGGATGAAGAAGGAGTATGGCGATGACGCCTTCACCCCCTGACGCCAATCCCAAAAATGACATCTCCCCTCGGCCAGAGGGGTTCGGCGCTTTGTTGCGGGCCGCCCGGGAAGCGCGTGGTCTGGATCGCCAGGATGTCGCTGATGCCCTGCGGTTCTCCCCGCGCATGGTGGAGGCGATTGAGTCGGAAGACCTGGCCAACTTGCCACCACCCTTGTTCGTCAAAGGTTATTTGCGCAGCTATGCGGCCTTGCTTGGGCTGGATGAGACGGCCTTGGTGCGCGATTTTGAATCCTGGGTACCGACCACGGATCCGCTCCAGATGATCCCTGTGCGCAAGCGGAGTACCACGGATCTCAGCGACGTCGGGCGCGGGCGTCAGCTTGCCTCGGCCATATTAGTGCTCGTGGTCTTGGGCGCCGTGGTGTTCTGGTGGCTGCAGCCGGATCCCACGCCAGCCCCAATTCTTGCGGTCGAAGAGAGCCAGACGATGCAGGGTGCCGTGACTGCGGATCCCACATCGGAAAGTCTTGCCGAGGCGCAAGCGATATTTCCACCGCAACTCCCCGCCGCTGAGCAGGAGCCGACGGGGGATGTCCGCGCTCCAGGCGATACCGATCCGGTGGAGACTACCTCATCGTCCCTGCCGGTCAGTGATTTGCGGCAAGGGGCTGAATCCGATCCTGCTCCTGTTACCGATGCTGCCCAATCCGCAGTGGCGGGAAAGCCTGATGAGGGCCCTGATGAGGCGCAGCGCACGGCCGTCCTCAAGATTCGCTACCAGGAAGATTGCTGGACCGAGGTGCGCGACGCTCGCGGCCGACAGTTGATCTACCGTCTCGCCAAGGCGGGCAGTGAACAGGAAGTGAGCGGCGACCCGCCTTTTGCATTCTATCTGGGCTATGCCCCGGGCGTGTCGGTGGAGATTGATGGACAGGCTGTCTCCATTAGCGATTTGGTCGGCAATTCCACGGTGGCTCGTTTCAAGCTGGAGCGACCCCAATGAGATGCGCCGCACCTGCCGATTGACGCTCTTCCATCCCCGCGAATCCAAGGAAAACTGCAGTTGACTGCTTTGACCGCCGTGCGCGGCATGAACGATATTTTGCCGGATTTGACGCCGCGCTGGCGTGATCTGGAAGCGGCGGCTACGCGACTGTTGACTGCGCGTGGCTACCAGGAAATCCGCCTGCCGCTGGTCGAGCGTACCGCCTTGTTTCAACGCTCCATCGGCGAGGTGACGGATATCGTCGAAAAGGAGATGTACACCTTCACCGACCGCAGTGGAGACAGCCTGAGCCTGCGCCCGGAAGGCACGGCAGGTTGCGTGCGGGCCATGATCGAGAATGGCCTGCTGGCCCAGGAAGGGGCAACGCATCGGGTCTGGTATGCCGGCCCGATGTTTCGTCATGAACGACCCCAGAAAGGCCGCTACCGGCAATTCCACCAGATCGGAGTGGAAGCCTTCGGCATGCCCGGTCCGGACGTCGATGCCGAGCAAATCGTACTCAGCGCGCGGCTGTGGGAGACGCTGGGCCTTTCGACCGTGAGCCTGCAGATCAACAGTCTCGGGACGCCGCAGAGCCGAACCGCTTATCGTGAACGCCTGGTCGCTTATTTCAGTCGGCATGAGCGGAGTCTGGATGAGGACAGCCAGCGCCGCCTGCACACCAATCCCCTGCGCATCCTGGACAGCAAGAATGCAGCAATGGCGGATTTGATTGCAGGGGCTCCCAGCTTGCCGGATAGTCTCGATGCGGCCTCCCGGGCCCATTTCGAGGGGCTTTGCGGTCTACTGGATGCGGCCGGCGTGGCTTACACCCATAATCCGCGCCTGGTGCGGGGCCTGGATTACTACACCCACACCGTATTCGAGTGGATCACGGACCGCCTGGGGGCGCAGGACGCGGTTTGTTCGGGTGGCCGCTACGATGGCCTGGTTGCCCGGCTGGGTGGGCGCGAAACACCGGCGGTAGGCTTTGCCCTGGGTATGGAACGGGTGGTGGCCCTGCTGGAAGATGCCGGGATTGCGCCAACATCACTTGCCCCGGACTGCTATCTGGTCTGGGCGGGCGACGGCTTGGCCCCTGCAGCCCTGCAATTGGCAGAGCAACTGCGTAACAGCAGCGGTCTGCGCGTGATTCAGCATTGCGGTGGTGGGAGTTTCAAGGCCCAGCTCAGGCGAGCCGATCGGAGCGGCGCTCGCTTCGCCTTGATTCTGGGGGAGCAGGAATGGGCTGCCGGCAATGTCCAGGTCAAGCCTTTGCGGGAGGAGCAAGCCCAGAGCAGCGTTCCGCTGTCGGACCTGGCGCAATGGTTGGCGCAACAGGGTCTTGGCACTAATCGATGATTGCCAGATAGAAACGAATGATTTAGCAAGGAGCGGCGGTTTTGGCGCAGCAAGATGGTGAAGATGACTTCGACCGGCTCAAGGGCTGGTGGCAGGACTATGGCAATTACCTGCTCGCGGGGGTGCTGTTTGGCTTGGCCCTCATTGGGGGATGGCGGTTCTATCAGAATCACCAAGGCAGCCAGGCCCGGCAGGCCTCCGAATACTATGAGCAGATGAAGGTTGCGGTCGCGCGCGACGATGCCGAGTCCATCCTGGCGCTCGAGAACACCTTGCGCGAGCGCTTCTCCGGTTCGCCGTATGCCGTCCTGGCGGAGTTTGAGGTGGCCCATCGCGCGGTGAACAAGGGAGATCTGGACGCGGCCCTTGATGCCTTGCAGCGCGCCGAGAAATTGGCGAAAAGCGACCCGTTGGCGCATCTGGCGCGGGTGCGACAGGCCCAAGTCCAGATCGCTCAGGAAAAATCCGAGCAGGCCCTGGCAACGCTCAAGAGCATCGATCGGGATTCCCCATTCTCAGTCCTTTCGGGTGAGGTGAAGGGCGATGCCCTGCGCCTGCTTGGGCGTCTGGATGAGGCGCGTGAAGCCTATCAGGCTGCGCGGCAGGCGGCCGTCGATGCAAAAATGGATGATCGTCTGATCAGCCTGAAACTCAAGGATTTGGGAGGGGAAGCATCGTGAAAGCGCGTTTCTGGCTGATGATTGTGCTGATGCTGGGACTCAGCGCCTGTGGACGCTTGAATTGGATGAGCAAGCCGGTGGAACCGCCTGCGCCCTTACCCAAGATCGACAGCCCACTGTCCGTCGAGTCGCTGTGGTCGCTGGATGTAGGCGGCAAGAGCGAGGAACGCTTCCCCTACCTGGCGCCGGCTATCGGCGGTGATCGCGTGTTTGCGGCCAGTGCCGACGGTCATGTGGTGGCGGTGGCCTTGAGCGGTGGCAAGCAGCTGTGGGCCGTGAAGACGGGCACCCGCATTTCTGCCGGGCCGTCCTGGACTGAAGACACCCTGTTGCTGGGCACCTTGGATGGGGAAGTTCTAGCTCTGTCCGCCAACGATGGCAGTGTGCGCTGGCGCCGCCAGATGAGTGGCGAGGTGCTGGCCGCGCCCCGCGCCGATCAGGGAGTGGTGGTGGTGCGCACCCTGGACGGGCGCGTAACCGGCTTGAATCTGGCCGATGGCAGCAACCGCTGGGTCTATGCGAGCACCGTGCCTTCGCTCACCCTGCGCGGAACGGGAGCCCCCGTGCTGGAAAATGGCTTTGCCATGGTCGGTCTGGACAACGGCAAGGTGATTGCCCTGCGCCTGACGGATGGCCGGCTCGTTTGGGAAGAAACCGTGGCGGCTCCTACCGGTCGATCGGAAGTGGAGCGGCTGGTGGACGTGGACGGCGATCCCGCAGTGCTCGCGGGGGGATTGTTCGTGGCGACCTTCCAAGGCAAGGCTGCGGGCTTTGACTTGCGTTCCGGGCAACGGGTCTGGGATCACCCGACATCGTCCTTCCAAAGCCTGGTGGCAAGTCGGGAGGAAATCTATCTGGTCGATGACAAGTCCCGCATCAGCGCTCTGGAACTGAAGACGGGCAATCCGCTGTGGACTCAGGAAGCACTGCTCAGGCGTGGTCTCACCGCGCCGGCCTTGTCGGAGAACCGATTGGTGGCCGCTGATGCGGAAGGCTATGTGTTCTGGCTGGACCGGGAAACCGGGCAGGTGATGGCTCGGGAGCGCGTGGATCGTCAAGGCATCAGTGCCCGACCGCTGGCAGCTGGTGATGGCGTCGTGGTGATCCAGGGTCGGGGAGGGCGGCTGGCCGCCCTTCGGATTCGGCGTGGTTGAAGAACCCTTGGTTCCAATGCTGCCGGTGGTGGCGCTTCTGGGGCGCCCCAATGTCGGGAAATCGACTCTGTTCAACCGCTTGACGCGCAGTCGGGATGCCTTGGTCGCTGATTTTCCGGGGCTCACGCGTGACCGCCAGTATGGTTATGGCCGGATGGGTCCGACGCCTTATGTGGTGGTCGATACCGGCGGACTGTCCGGTGAGGCCGAGGGGCTGGACGCCCTGAGCGCCGATCAGGCACGCCGGGCATTGGATGAGGCCGATGCGGTCTTGTTTCTGGTGGACGCTCGCGAGGGATTGAGTGCCCAGGATGAGGTGCTGACCCAATGGGTCCGTCGCAGTGGCAAGCCGGTGTTCCTGGTGGCCAACAAGAGCGAAGGGCTGGCTCCGGAAGCGGCAGCCGCCGATTTCGTCACCCTCGGTATGGGCACGGTCCATGCGCTTTCCGCAGCCCATGGCCAGGGCGTGGCGAAGCTGATGGAGGAGGTCTGTGCGATCCTGCCGAGGTCGCTGGAAGAACCCCGCGAGGAGTCGGATACGGCCATCCGGGTCGCCGTGGTCGGGCGTCCCAATGTGGGTAAATCCACCCTCATCAACCGCATTCTTGGCGAGGAGCGGCTGGTGGCCTCGGAAACCCCGGGAACCACGCGGGACGCGATCGCGGTGCCGTTTGCGCGCGACGATCAGGATTATGTGCTGGTGGATACGGCAGGCATCCGGCGCCGCGCACGGGTTGAACAGGTCATCGAGAAATTCAGTATCGTCAAGACCTTGCAGGCCATCGATGCGGCGGATGTGGTGTTGTTCATGTTCGATGGCCGGGAAGGTGTCACGGAACAGGACGCCAGTCTGCTGGGGCTGGTGATCGAGCGGGGACGGGCCTTGGTGCTGGCGGTGAACAAATGGGATGGGCTGTCTCACGGCGCGCGCGAGCGTATCCGCGCGGAACTGGCCCGGCGCCTGCCCTTCGCTGATTTTGCCCGTACTCATTTCATTTCGGCGCTGCACGGTTCCGGGGTGGGCGGCGTGTTCGAGTCGCTCCAGGCCGCCCACGCTGCGGGTCGCGCCGATCTGTCGACGCCCCAGCTCAGCCGTCTGTTGCAGGAGGCGGTCACGGTGCACCAGCCCCCCTTGGTGCGGGGTCGGCGGATCAAACTGCGTTATGCCCATCAGGGCGGCCGGCAACCGCCAGTGATTGTGATCCATGGCAATCAAACAGAATCTGTTCCAGATACTTACAAGCGCTATTTGATAAATTACTTCAGAAAATCCCTGGGGCTTTTCGGTACGCCGATGCGAGTTGAATTCAAATCAGGCGAAAACCCTTTTGAAGGCCGCCCCAACCCACTGACAACTCGTCAGATCAACAAGCGGCGCCGCATGATAAGTCACTTCAAGAAAAGCGACTGATACATTGTTTTTCTGGTGAAAATCGCCTGACGTATCACGCCGTGTCATCCAAGCGTCACTTGTGCTTTGCCCGTGTTCGGACCAACATCAATCCGCTTGCCTTGATTTGAATCAAGCCTTGCAGCCCTGGAGAGTACCAGTATGGCGCCATACAGGGATGCGGCGGGGAGGGGTAATGACGGTAGTGCGGGAGGCCATGCTGGATCGGCCGGGACTGGAATGTCTGTTCGAGGGTCTGAAAGCCGAAGGTCGTACCTTGGTGGGCCCCACGGTACGCGACGGCGCCATCATCTATGACGTCCTCGCCGGTGTTGCCTCCCTGCCCCAGGGCTGGCGCGATGAGCAGGCGCCAGGCAACTATCGCCTCCATCGCCAAGCGGGTGATCCCCGGCTGTTTGACCACACGGTGGGCGCACATAGCTGGAAGCGCTTCCTGCACCCCCCTCGCGAATCTTTGTTCCGCGTCACGCGTACCCCTGAGGGGACGTTGCGCTTCGATTCTTTGACTGCAGAACCCCGCCGGCTCGCCTTGATTGGCGCGCGGGCCTGTGAGCTGGCGGCCCTGGCGATCCAGGACCGCGTCCTGGGGACCGGCACCCAAGCCGACCACGCTTATCAGGAGCGTCGGGCGGGGCTGTTTATCGTCGCCGTGCAATGCGGGCGCGCAGGCGGCACCTGTTTTTGCGCCGACATGGGGACGGGTCCACGCGCCGAAACGGGATTCGATCTCGCGCTCACCGAAATCCTGGATTCTGATGGCAACGTGGGCTGGTATGTGGAATCCGGTTCAGATCAAGGCGCCAAGCTCTTGAGTCACGTGCAGATGCTCCCGGCGCAGTCAGCGGATCGAGAGGCGGCTGCAGCCGTCTGGGCGTCCACCCACGCCCAGATGGCCAGTCGCATGGACCCGGCCGGCCTGCGCGAATTGCTTTATGAAAAGCTGGAAGATTCTCACTGGGAGACGCTGGAATCGCGCTGTCTGGCCTGTGGCAACTGCACGGCGGTCTGCCCAACCTGCTACTGCACCCGCACGGTGGATCAGGCCGATCTGGAGGATGCGGTCGCAGAACGCAGCCGGGAGTGGGAGTCCTGTTTCAATCCCGAGTTTTCGCACCTGCCTGGCGGCAGCGTGCGCGGCAGCATTGCCTCGCGCTATCGGCAATGGCTGACCCACAAGCTGGCCAGTTGGCACGACCAGTTCGACAGCTCGGGTTGCGTGGGTTGCGGACGTTGCATCAGTTGGTGCCCCGTGGGTATCGACATCACGGCCGAGATCGCGGCCCTGCGTACCACGCCGGCATCTTATCCCGATGCTGCTTCGGAGAGCGACCATGGATATCCTTGAACGCCTTGCCCGACATCCCTTCTGTGCCGACATGACGCCCGCGGTGCGCGAGCGCTTGGCAGCCTGTGCCCAAGAGGTACAGTTTGACGAGAATGCATACCTGTTGCGCCAGAATGCGCCAGCCAAGACTTTCTATCTGATCGAGGCAGGCCAGGTGGAAATCAAGATCGCCGGGGCCGCCACCGGCCATGCCCCACTGGAAACCCTGAGCGCGGGGGAAGCGGTCGGCTGGTCGTGGTTCCTTCCTCCCCACCGCTGGCATTTCGATGCCATAGCCCGGGTCCCCACCCAGGCACTGGCGCTGGACGCCGATTGCCTGCGCAGCGCCATGGACGCCGACAGCGCGGTGGGTTATGCCATCACCCGGGGTTTGCTGGCAGTGCTTGCGCAGCGGCTTCAGGCCACCCGCATGCAGCTTTCGGATCTCTATGGATAGCCTTGAGGATCCGAATGCCATGTCTGTCCCGGATGATGTGCTGATGCCCGCGCCCTGGCGAATCGTCTCCCGCCGGGACGAGACGCCGGACGGCGCGGTGTTTACGTGGCAGCTGCAACCCGAAGCCGGAGAAGTGCCGCCGTTTCGGCCGGGCCAGTTCAATATGCTCTACGCCTTCGGCGTCGGCGAGGTGCCCATCTCCATCAGCGGCGATCCCGAGGAATCGGGCCGTGTGATGCACACCCTGCGCGCCGTCGGTCGCGTGACGCGAGCCATGCAGACCCTGCAGGAAGGGGAGCTGGTGGGCGTGCGCGGTCCCTTTGGTACGGCCTGGCCGCTGGAGGCTGCCTTTGGGCGCGACCTGGTATTGGTGGCGGGCGGTATTGGCCTCGCACCATTGCGGCCGGTGGTCTGCTACGCCATGCGCCATCGCGAGGCCTTCCGCCGGGTGTTTCTGCTGATCGGCTGCCGCGATCCCGCGAGCGAACTGTTTCGTGACGATGTCATTGCCTGGTCGCGCCGGCCCCATCTGGTGGTGGAGGTGATCGTGGATCGCGGCGGACCCGCCTGGCGCGGACATGTGGGGGTGGTCACCAAACTGGTCCAGCGCGGCGGTTTCGATCCGACCGATGCCGTGGCTTTTCTTTGCGGTCCCGAGGCGATGATGCGCTACGCCGTGCTGGCACTGCAAAAACGCGGTGTGTCCGAGGACCGTATCCATATCTCGATGGAGCGCAACATGCAGTGCGCAGTGGGCACTTGCGGCCACTGCCAATGGGGGCGCTACATCCTGTGCCGGGATGGCCCGGTGCTGCGCTTCGACCGGGCGACTGATCTCTTCGACGTGCGGGAGTTGTGACATGACAGGGCAAGCGCCACGTCTGGCGGTCTGGAAGTTCGCCTCCTGCGACGGCTGTCAGTTGAGCCTGCTGGATTGCGAGGATGAGTTGTTGGCGCTTGGGGAGCGGGTGCAGTTCGCCAACTTCCCGGAGGCCTCCAGTGACATCCAGCCGGGTCCCTACGACATTTCCCTGGTGGAAGGCTCCATCACCACCCC
>JBARUT010000209.1:0-1776 GCA_049645885.1 Candidatus Macondimonas sp. | reverse complement strand
GTGCAGGGCGCGCCCAGGTCGGCCGCGGTGAGCGTGAAATAATCCCCTTGCAACAAGATGTAGGGACCCGCGACCCAGCGGGTGCAGCGCGCTTCCACGGTCACCTGCGGCGCGAGGCCGCGCTCGGCAAAGAAGGCCGCGATGGCCTGTTCGCTCAACTCGACCCCGACCACCGTGCAGCCCATGTCCGCCAGATGGACCAGATCGAGGCTCTTGCCGCACAGCGGCGCCAATACGCGGCGTCCGGCCAGCGGCGCGCCGTGGGCGACCAGCATGGGATGCACGCTCGCGCGGTGAAAGCCGATCTCTCCACGCGCCCAGCGCGCCAGCCAGAAATCCGGATCCATGGCTCTTGGGTCCTCTTTGCATCGTAGGGTTCGGGGCACCCGTCATCATAGCAAGCCGCTTCGGCCCTGGTGTCACGGCCGCGCCATGAAGCCCGTTCATGCTGAGTTATCGATGGCCTGAACGGTGGGAGGTGGAGAATGGTGGGGACGCGGGTGGAGGCCACGCTGCTCAAGGTGGTGGATGGCGACACGATCAAGGTCACGTTGGACGGGCGCAACGAATCGGTGCGGCTGACCTGCCTCGATACCGAGGAAAGCTGGCCGGGTGGCAACAAGCCGGTGACCGAAGCGGGGCGGCAGGCTTCGGCCTGGGCCAAGTCCTGGTTCGGGACGGACGCGGACGGCATGCCGCCGGCGCCGGTGACGCTTACCCTGGAATTCGACACCCAGGATCCCCCTTCGTTGGCGCAGGTGCGGCATCGCGACAACTATGGTCGCCTGCTCGCCTACGCCCATAAGGCGGGGGAAAACTACAACCTGCATGCGGTGGCTGCCGGCTGGAGTCCCTATTTCGTCAAATATGGCCGATCCCGTCTCTACCACGGCGCGCTGCTGCGGGCGGAAGCCCAGGCTCAGGCCGTTGGCAGCGGTATCTGGAATCCGGAGCTCAATGCCGGCGGGCCGAGCCGCGACTATGTGCACCTGGTGCCCTGGTGGCATATGCGTGACAGCCTGATCGAAACCTATCGAGCGACGGGACCGCAAACGGGCGTGTTGTCGGTGCGGCTGGACCATGCCCATCTGGTCGCCGCAGCCCGGCGTGGGGAGGTTGTGACGGTGTTCTGCGACCTGCAGGGCGGCATCAACCGCTGGGTCGGGGACGGGGCGCTGATCTATGCCGGCTCGCCGGCCCAGCCATTCAACCTGTGGATTGCCGATCGTCGGGCCAGTGAGGTGCAGCCATTGCTCCGGCTGCTCGCCACCCGCTATGCCGGCGAGGGGCGCTTCAACTATGTGTACATCACGGGGAAAACGTCGCTTTATCCGGCGCAGGATGACGGCAAGCCGCAGATCGTGCTGAAGGAGCTGACCCAACTGGCCGACTTGCCCCCGGGCTGACGGCAGCCCCCTCGCGTCCGCGGCGCTGGATCGCCGTGGCGCGCAAGGACGGCGGGGGATTCCGCCTCGGGGGGCGGCTCAGCGCCCCATGCGACGGGTGAGCAGGGTCTGGGTGACGCGACCCAGGTAACCCGCGGGATCGAATACCGCCGTATGCACCGCGCCCAGGCCATGGTCGAACAATTCGGCACGGGCCGCGAGGCAGATCCACTCGGACACCGGCAGGCGCAGGAGATGCAGGCTGATGTCCGCGTTGATGCAGCCCGTGCGGCTGTCCACATGGAGCTGCCCCAGCCCGTTGCCGAAGTCCGCCAGCGCCGCCACGCGCACGAAGGGCGAGGGGGCATGGCCCAGCACCAACGGCACCGTG
>JBARUT010000208.1:0-3483 GCA_049645885.1 Candidatus Macondimonas sp. | reverse complement strand
TTCTTTTCCACCCAGATCGCCCTCATGCACCGGGGGGAGCTGGTGCTGGGCGTGTCGAACGCCCCCTTGTTCGGGGAGATGGCCTGGGCGGAACGGGGACATGGCGCATTTCTGAATGGCGAGCCGATCCGGGTCAGCGACATCGGCACGCTGGACGCTGCCACGCTGTCCACCGGCAACATCAAGACCCTCGCTGCCTCCCACGGCTGGGCCGGTTTTGGTCAACTGGTGCAGGCGATGAACCGGACGCGCGGCTATGGCGACTTCTACCATTACCATCTTCTGGCGGCTGGCAAGATCGACGTGGTGATCGAGTCGGATCTCAATATCCTCGACATCGCCGCGCTGACCGTGATCGTGCGCGAAGCCGGCGGCGATGTCACCCAGTTGGATGGCGGCCCGATCGGCTTGCAGACCACGTCGCTACTGGCGACCAACGGCCGGCTGCGCCACGCGGTCATCGAACGGCTTCACGCCTGAGACCATGCGACCGGTTGCGCGCCCTGGCGCAGGCTGAGAATCGGCCAGCCGCGCTGCAGGGCCTGTTCACGCAGCAGCGGATCGGGATCCACCGCCACCGGATGATCCACCTGCCCCAGCAGTGGCAGATCGTTGTGGGAGTCACTGTAGAACCAGCTCTCGGCTGGCCGCACGCCAGCCAGCCAGTCATCCAGGCGCGCAATCTTCCCTTCTCGATAGCAGGGGGTCCCCGCCACCCGGCCGGTATAACGCCCGGCCCGTTCCTCCGGCTCGGTGGCAATCAGCGCGTCCACGCCGAACAATTGCGCGATAGGCTCAGTCACAAAACGGTTGGTGGCGGTGATGATTGCGGTCCGATGGCCCTGGGCACGATGCGCCTCAACCAGCGCGCGCGCGGCGGGCAGCACAATGGGCAGGATCGATTGCGCCACGAAACGCGCCCGCCAGGCTTCGAGCTGTTCGCGGGGGTGCTCGGACAGGGGTTTCAGGGCAAAGGCCAGGAATTCGAAGATATCCAGGCTGCCATCCTTGTAGGCCTCGTAATAGCGCTGGTTCTCGGCACGATAACGCGCCCCATCCACCACCCCGAGGGCGACCAGGTAGTCTCCCCACAGGTGGTCGCTGTCACCCGCCAGCAGGGTGTTGTCGAGATCGAACAGGGCCAGGGTCACGCGGGGATCTCCTTGGTGAAAACGAGCCGAAGCATAACGAACGGCGCCTTCCGGGTCGATGAAGACCTTCAAACCATCCGTTTTTTCTGGTATCTAGGGAAACATCCTTCAACGCCGGAGCGCTTCCGTGATCGATGTCGACGGCTTTCGCCCCAATGTGGGGATCATGCTGGCCAATGCCCGGCATGAGCTCCTGTGGGCGCGGCGCATCGGCCAGAATGCCTGGCAGTTCCCCCAGGGTGGCATTGATCATGGGGAAAGCCCGGAGCAGGCGCTGTTTCGCGAGCTGCACGAGGAGGTGGGGCTGACCGCCGAGGATGTGCAGGTGCTCGGTTGCACCCGGGGTTGGTTGCGCTACTACCTGCCCAAGCGCTTCGTCCGCCGCAATGCCTGGCCGCGCTGCATTGGCCAGAAACAGGTCTGGTTCCTGCTGCAGCTGACTGCGCCCGAGGAACGGGTGCGGCTCGATCTGAGCCCCAAGCCGGAATTCGACCATTGGCGCTGGGTGCCTTATTGGCATCCCATCAACGAAGTCGTGTTCTTCAAGCGCCGGGTCTATCGCCGCGCGCTGCAGGAACTGGAACCGCTGCTCGCCCACCCCACCGATGCGACTTGGCTGCGCTCCGTCCGAAACCCGACCCAAACCCTCAAGTAAAGGGCTCCATTTCACGATATCAGGAAGAGACGACGGGCATGCTGCCGCCCGTTCCTTAGGATCTTCCGTGTCGAGGAAATACGGCCCATGGCCACCAGCACCAGCACGCTCAATCCATCCCGCCTGTCGGGCCTGGCACGCCGTCTGGTCCAGGCCAGCCTGATCACGGCTGATGCCGCAGGTCGGGCACAGGAGGACGCCGCAACCAATCGCCAGTCCCTGGTGCTCCATCTCTATGAACAAAAGCTGATCGGCAACCGGGAACTGGCGCGAATGGTGGCCGAGGAGTTCGGCGCTCCGCTGATCGATCTGACTGCACTGGATCTGCGCAACATGCCCCTGCGGGAGGTGGATGAAAAATTGTTGCGCAAGCATCAGGTGCTGCCGGTATTCCTGCGCGGCAACCGCCTGTTTGTGGCCATCAGCGATCCCACCAACCAGCAGGCACTGGATGACATTCGTTTCGCCACCCGCAAGCAGGTCGAGGCCCTGGTCACTGAGCATCCCCAATTGGTGGAAATGTTGGAAAAGGGGCTGGATGCCTATGACACCCGGCTCAGTGCCCTGGCTGACGCAGACCTTGAAAAACTCGAGGTCCAGGGCGGCGATGCCAGCACCAACCCAAATGGCAACGAACCTGATGTGGATGACGCGCCAGTGGTGCGCTTCATCAACAAGATCCTGCTCGATGCCGTGAACAAGGGGGCCTCCGACATCCACTTCGAGCCCTACGAACAGTTCTATCGCATCCGGCGCCGCCAGGATGGCATTCTCTATGATGTCAATCGCCCACCGGTCACGCTCGGGATGCGGCTCGCCGCCCGTCTCAAGGTCATGGCGCGGCTGGACATCGCCGAGCGACGCGTCCCCCAAGACGGTCGCATCAAGCTCAAGCTGTCCAAGCAGCGCGCCATCGACTTCCGCGTCAGTTCCTGTCCCACCCTGTGGGGGGAAAAGATCGTGCTGCGTATCCTGGATGCCACCAGCGCCCAGATCGGGGTCGATGCACTCGGTTTCGAGCCCCACCAGAAAGAGATTTACCTCAGGACCCTGTCCAAACCGCAAGGCATGATCCTGGTGACCGGCCCCACCGGCAGCGGTAAGACGGTCACGCTCTATACCGGCCTGAACATCCTCAATACCACCGATCGCAACATCTCAACGGCCGAGGACCCGGTGGAAATCAACCTGCCCGGGATCAACCAGGTCAATGTCAATCCCCGCATCGGCCTGGATTTTGCCGGCTCGCTGCGCGCCTTCCTGCGCCAGGACCCGGACGTGATCATGGTGGGGGAAATTCGTGATCTGGAGACGGCGGAAATCGCCATCAAGGCCGCCCAGACCGGCCATATGGTGCTGTCCACCCTGCACACCAACGATGCGCCGCAAAGCCTCGAGCGGTTGGTGAACATGGGGGTAGCGCCTTTCAACATTGCCTCCTCGGTGCACCTGATCATCGCCCAGCGCCTGGCGCGCCGCTTGTGCCGCCACTGTCGCAGCCGCGTGGATATTCCTCGCGACGCGCTGTTGCAGCTGGGGTTCGTTCCCGATGAACTGGACGGACTCACGCTGTATGGCCCTAAAGGTTGCGATCAATGCACCGATGGATACAAGGGCCGGGTGGGCATTTATCCGGTCATGCCGGTGTCGGCGGCGATGGGTCGCATCATCATGGAC
>JBARUT010000207.1:0-2408 GCA_049645885.1 Candidatus Macondimonas sp. | reverse complement strand
CGCAGCCGCGCCGGATTATCCACGTCGGGCGGAACCCCGCCCACTTGCCCGAAGACCTGTGCCAGGCAGGATCCGCCCAGGCGCTGGTGACCCGCGCCCAGGTCGATCAGCAACAGCATGCTGGGGCCGGCATCGTGACGCAGTTCGGGCGTGAGATGGTGGCGCACGTCGGGCACGGTGGCAAAGGCAGTCACGATCAGTGACAGGGGCGAGGTGACGCTGCGGGTTTGGTCTGCCTCGCGCCAGACCGTTTTCATCGACAACGAGTCCTTGCCCACGGGGATGGTGATGTCCAGCGCAGGACACAGTTCCAGGCCCACCGCCCGGACCGCCTCGTACAACGCCGCGTCCTCGCCCGGATGGCCAGCAGCGGCCATCCAGTTGGCCGACAACACCACCTCATGGGTATCGGGGATCGCCGCGGCGGCCAGGTTGGTGAGGGCTTCGCCGACCGCCAGGCGGGCGGCAGCGGCCGCATCGATCAAGGCGACCGGGCTGCGTTCGCCCAGGGCCATGGCCTCCCCCGTCCAGCCGGTATAGGCGGTCGTGGTGATGGCGCAGTCCGCGACGGGTACCTGCCAGGGACCGACCATCTGGTCACGCACCGTGAGCCCGCCCACGGAACGATCGCCGATGGTGATGAGGAAACTCTTGTCGGCAATGGTCGGCAAGGTCAACAGCCGGGACGCGGCTTCAGCCAGATCCACCTGACGCAAGCTGTGGTCTTCCCGGATCCCCGCATCCCGATCCAGACTCATTGTCGTCGCCTGCCGGTGCATACGCGGTGGCTTGCCCAGCAGGACCGACAAGGGCAGATCAATGGGTCGATTGTGAAAATGCGCATCGGCAAGGGTCAGATGCGGTGCTGCGACGGCGGTGCCGACCACGGCATAGGGACAGGATTCCCGCTCGCACAAGGCGACGAAGCTGGGCAGATGCGCCGGGTCGATGGCCAGCACATAGCGTTCCTGGGCCTCGTTGCACCAGATCTCCATCGGCGACATGCCGGGATCGTCGCTGGGAATGGCCCGCAGCTGGAAATCTCCACCGCGTTCGCTGTCATGGACCAGCTCGGGCAAGGCGTTGGACAGCCCGCCTGCGCCCACATCGTGGATCGAGAGGATGGGATTGTCTGCGCCGCGCTGCCAGCACTGGTCGATCACTTCCTGGCAACGCCGCTCCATTTCCGGGTTGTCGCGCTGCACTGAGGCGAAATCCAGCGCCGCCTGGCTCTGGCCGCTGCTCATGCTGGACGCCGCGCCACCACCCAGACCCAGCAGCAGGGCCGGCCCCCCCAGCACCACGATGGCGGCGCCCGGCGGGATGGACAGCTTCTCCACATGATCGCGTCGGATGTTGCCCATACCACCCGCCAGCATGATGGGCTTGTGGTAACCGCGTACTTCCGGACCCTGCGGACGCGCCACGCGCTGCTCATAGCTGCGGAAGAAGCCGGCCAGATTGGGTCGCCCGAATTCATTGTTGAAGGCGGCCCCACCCAGCGGGCCAGCCAGCATGATGTCCAGCGCCGAGGCGATATGCGGCGGGCGGCCGTGATCCACTTCCCAGGGACGCGGCAGGCCGGGCAGGCGCAGGTTGGACACGGCAAAGCCGGTGAGGCCCGCCTTGGGATGGGCACCACGGCCAGTGGCGCCTTCGTCACGGATTTCCCCACCCGCCCCGGTGGCGGCGCCGGGGAAGGGTGCGATGGCGGTGGGGTGGTTGTGGGTTTCCACCTTCATCAACAGATCCACGGCTTCCTCGCTTGCGCGGTAAGTCTGGTTCTCTGGGTCGGGGTAGAAACGTGCCGATTGCGATCCTTCGATCACCGCCGAGTTATCACGATAGGCCGAGAGGACACCTGCGCTGCGATGGGCGTAGGTGTTGCGGATCATGCCAAACAGCGAGTGGGGCATGGCCTGCCCATCGATCTCCCAGCTGGCGTTGAAGATCTTGTGGCGGCAATGCTCCGAATTTGCCTGGGCAAACATCATCAGTTCCACATCGCTGGGGTTGCGCCCCAGCTTCCGGAAGCTGTCCGCCAGATAATCGATTTCGTCCTCGGCCAGGGCCAGCCCCCAGTCGCGATTGGCGGCCTCCAGGGCGGCGCGCCCACCTGTCAGAAGATCCACCTCCCGCAGCGGGGCGGGATCGGGATGACGGAACAACAGCGCTTCGGCGTCTTCGATGCGATCGATCAGCGTCTGCGTCAAGCGATCGTGCAGGGTCTCCCCCAACGCATCCTGCGGCGTCTGATCCGTGGGCAATCCGGCGAGATCGATGCGGATCGCCCGCTCGATGCGTCGCACCGCGCCGAGTCCGCAGCCACGCGCGATGTCAGTGGCCTTGCTGCACCAGGGGGACACCGTGCCGGCGCGGGGAATGATCCAGACCGGTCGTGTGCCGAT
>JBARUT010000206.1:0-1885 GCA_049645885.1 Candidatus Macondimonas sp. | reverse complement strand
ATGGTGTTGGTCACCGGGTGCACGCGGATCTGCGAGCTGTCCGGCACTTGCTTGATACAGACGACGATGTGCATGGTTTTATCCTCCCTGCCGTTGCGAGGGCAGGCTGGCTCGCAGGCTGTCCAGGCTCACCTGCGGGCCGTCGGCATCCTGGAACACCTTGAACACCTTTTCCTGGGCCGGCGTGGAGCGGACAAAGTCGCCATAGGCCCGGGCCATCAGCTCCTTGCAGGTCTGGAGCTGGGTGGCCTCGTCCAGGGCGTCCACTTTGGTGCGGGACAGGTACTGGTTGAAACGCTTCAGAATGTGCAGGCGGTTCACATGGACCACCGCCGGGTCATAGGGCACCTGGAAGAAATCCAGGAACTCCTCGGCGGCGGAAAAGCGCCCCAGTTGATTCATCAATTCACTCATGGCGGAGCCTCTTCAATGGGCGGTCTGGTAGTCCGGGCTGTAGACCGGGGGCGCCTCGGCGGCATGCATTCCCACGCATTCATCGACGCAGGACTGGCACTCCGCATCGTGGGAAACGGGAGCGTCCCCGCCGAGCTGAATTTCCAGGGCATGGACCCGATCCAGCAGGCAGGCGATGGCCTTGCCCACGGGGTCGGGCATCAGGTGGTGATCCAGGTCGATGCCCTGGGCGGTGATGCGGCGCTGATGGAGCGGCAGCACCTCGCGGCCGGGAATGCCCACCACGGTCATGCCCGGCGCCACATCCTGAATCACCACCGAGTTGGCACCGATGCGGGCATTGGCGGCCACGCTGATGGGACCGAGGATCTTGGCGCCGGCACCGACCACCACGCCGTCGCCGAGGGTCGGATGGCGCTTGCCGGGATTCCAGGAGGTGCCGCCCAAGGTAACGCCGTGGTAGAGGGTGACGTCATCGCCCACCTCGGCGGTTTCGCCGATGACCACGCCGCAGCCGTGATCAATGAAAAAGCGTTGACCGATGCGGGCGCCGGGATGGATGTCGATGTGGGTGAACATGCGGCACACATGGCTCAGCAACCGCGCCGGATAGCGCCAGCGCCAGCGCCACAGGGTGTGAGCCAGGCGATGGCTGATGACGGCGTGGACGCCCGGATAGGTGGTGATGACCTCGAACCGGGTGCGGGCGGCGGGATCCCGCTGGAACACGCAGTTCACATCGTCCCAGACCTGCCGCAACAGGCCAGGTGCGGTGGCGGTCCGGGACGCGCCGGTCAACACGCGACTGGCCATCCCACGATCTCCTGGTGGAAGCGTTTGAGTTCATCGCCGTTGGGGGCGCGTTTTTCAGCCAGGGCATGGCGGCGAATCCGGGCGAGGATCCGTTCCGCCTCCTCGGTGCTCAGGGCAATGCCCAGATTGCTTTGATAGGCGGCGCGCACGGCGTGGGCGCCGGAATGCTTGCCCAGCACCAGGCGGTGCTCGCGGCCCACTTCGGCCGGGTCGAAGCCCTGGTAGTTGAGAGGATTTTTCAGCAGGCCATCGACATGGATGCCTGATTCGTGCGTGAAGACGCCTTCGCCCACCACGCTTTTGTTGACCGCTACGGGTCGACCCGAGGCTGCGGCCACCAGCAGGGAGAGTTCCGGCAGACGCCGGGTGTCGATGCCCGTCTCGCGATTGCCGAGATGGCGCAGCGCCATCACCACTTCATCCATGGGCGCGTTGCCTGCCCGCTCACCCAAGCCGTTCACCGTGGTGTTGACGTGGGTGGCGCCGCCCAGCACCGCCGCCAGGGTATTGGCCGTGGCCATTCCCAGATCGTTGTGGGCGTGCATTTCCAATTCCAGATCCACCGCCCGCCGCAACTGTGCGATCACCTCGCGGGTGGTGAAAGGGTCGAGCACGCCCAGGGTGTCGGCATAGCGTAGGCGCCGGGCGCCGGCGGCCT
>JBARUT010000205.1:0-18179 GCA_049645885.1 Candidatus Macondimonas sp. | reverse complement strand
CTCGTCATACTGGAAGTGCAGTTGGGGGATCATGCGCAAACGCAGGCGCCGACCTAACTGGCCCTGGATCATGCGCGCCGCGCTCTGGAGAATGCTGATTTTCTCCTCAATCCCTTGTGTGACGCTCAGGAAGGAAACAAACACCTTGGCGTGGGAAAAATCCCGCGCCACCTGCACTTCCGTCACCGTGACAGGACCCAGGCGCGGATCCTTCACGGCGTCGCGGATGAGCTCGCTCAGCTCCTGGCGCAACTGCTCGGCCACCCGGGCCGTGCGGGGGAAATCGCGTGGCATGTCAGGCCGGCACCTCAATGCGCTGGTAAACCTCGATCTGGTCGCCGGGTTGCACGTCATTGTAGTTGCGCACCGCGATGCCGCACTCGGTGCCTGCCCGGACTTCGCTGACGTCGTCCTTGAAACGCCGCAGCGATTCCAGTTCGCCCTCGAAAACCACCACATTGTTGCGCAGCACCCGGATGGGGCAATTGCGGCGCACCGAGCCTTCCATGACCAGACAGCCCGCCACCGCGCCCATCGTGGAAGAACGGAACACGTCCCGCACCTGCGCAATACCCACCACTTCTTCCCGGACTTTCGGCGCCATGAGACCGGTGATGGCGTTCTTCACCTCATCCAAAGCCTGGTAGATGATGCTGTAGTAGCGTACATCGGTGCCGGTCTCGGAGATCAGTCGGCGGGCGGCAGCATCGGCGCGGACGTTGAACGCGATGATGATGGCCGATGAAGCCACCGCCAGGTTCACATCCGATTCGGTAATCCCGCCCAGCCCGCGGGCAACGACATTCACCTTCACTTCTTCATTGGACAGGGCGAGCAAGGCATCGCTGAGCGCTTCCACCGACCCCTGCACATCGGCCTTGACGATCAGGTTCACCTGCTGGAGATTGCCTTCCTCCATCCGGTTGAACACATCCTCCAGCTTGGTGGAGACCTGCTTGGCAAGACGCACGTCACGGAATTTGCCCTGGCGATACAGCGCAATTTCGCGCGCCTTGCGCTCATCGGTTACCACCATGAAATCATCGCCGGCATTGGGCGTGCCGGACAGCCCCAGGATCTGCACCGGAATGGAAGGGCCGGCCTGGGTGATCGGCTTGCCGACCTCATCGAACATGGCCCGCACGCGACCCCATTCCTGCCCGCACAGCAGAATATCGCCGCGCTCCAGGGTGCCCCGCTGCACCAGCACGGTCGCCACCGGCCCCCGGCCCTTTTCAAGGCTGGATTCAATGACCACACCGACGCCACGCCCCTTGACCACGGACGTCAATTCCATCACTTCGGCCTGCAACAGGACGGCCTCCAACAAGGCATCCACGTTGGTGCCCATCTTGGCCGAAACCGGGACGAACATCGTATCGCCACCCCAATCATCAGGAACCACACCCTGCTGCACCAGTTCGTTCTTGATGCGTTCCAGATCGGCGCCGGGCTTGTCAACCTTGTTGATCGCCACCACCACCGGCACTTTGGCTGCCTTGGCGTGCTGGATCGCCTCAATGGTTTGCGGCATGACGCCATCATCCGCAGCCACCACCAGAATCACGATGTCGGTCAACTTGGCGCCACGGGCACGCATGGAGGTGAAGGCCGCATGGCCAGGGGTATCAAGGAAGGTAATCATGCCGCGCGGGGTGCTGACGTGATAGGCGCCGATATGCTGGGTAATGCCTCCCGCCTCACGGTCCGCGACCTTGGCACGACGAATATAGTCCAGCAAGGTGGTCTTGCCGTGGTCCACATGCCCCATCACGGTGACCACCGGCGCGCGATGCACCACTTCAGCCTGCGAATCCTGGGCCTCCCCTGCGCTGACCAAGGCTTCCTCAAGCGCGGATTCCTTCAGCATCTTGGGCACATGGCCCATTTCATCCACCAGCAAGGACGCGGTTTCCTGGTCAATCACCTGATTGATGGTGGCCATGACACCCATGCCCATCAAGGTCTTGATCACCTCGGGGGCCTTCACGGCCATGCGCTGCGCCAGCTCGCCCACGGTGATGGTTTCAGGGATCAGCACATCCCTTACTACCGGAAGCACGGGCTTTTCAAACTGATGGCGCGCCGGGCCGCTGTCAACCCGAGCGCCCTTGCGCTTGGATCGACGGGCGCCGTCCTGTCCGCGCTCGTTTCGATCACGGCGATCCCCTTGTGAAGAAGGCCGTTCTTTCTTGCGGGCATCGCCTCTTTTGGCAGGCGCATCCGCGCGCGGAGCTCCTGGCGCGGGCGCACGTGGCTGATCTTGTGGCCGACGTGACGGGGCAGCTGCGCGAGCCGGTCCTGCGTGGTCAGGTCGTGGCGCTTCCGCTGGACGAGATACAGGCTCTGCGAGGCGCTGCGAGTTCTCAGGCGGACGCACGGTCTCCTCGGCCCGCTGCGCCGAGTCCAAGCGAGGCGACTCCTCAACTGGACGCGCAATTTCTTCTGCCGGCTGAACGGGCGCCGCCTCAATCTGAGGATGGGTCTCGGCCTGGGCCATTTCACCCTCAATCACCCCCGTATTTTCAAGGTCGGCGGCGACCGCCTCGGAGGCTTCGCCTTGGACCTCTTCACCCACGGCACTGCGCTTGATGTAAGTGCGTTTCTTGCGGACTTCCACCGTTACCGTCTTGCCACGGCCCTGGGTGCCAGCCAAGCGGATCTCGCTGGTCGTCTTGCGCTTGAGGGTAATGCGCTGGGGTTCCGCCGCCTCGCCTCGACTGCGACGCAGATAACCCAACAGCTGGGTTTTCTCATGATCCGTGATGGGGTCTTCCGGCCCCTTGGTGGCAATCCCGGCCTCGGTCAATTGTTCCTGCAGCCGCTCAACGGGGATCCCCACCGTTTCTGCGAATTGTTTCACCGTCACTTCAATCATGCTCACCCCCGCGCCTGCGAACCTTTCCATCCATTATCCGTGCTGATCCGCAAACCAGTGTTCGCGAGCCGTCATAATCAAAACCGCTGCCTGCTCGCGATCCAATCCTTCAATGTCCATCAGGTCATCCACCGCCTGCTCAGCCAGGTCCTCGCGCGTACAAATGCCCTGGCGGGCCAGCTTGCGCGCCAGGTTGGCGTCCATTCCGCGGAGATCCAGCAAATCCTGTGCAGGCGCGCCTTCCCCGGCATGCTCCTCACTCGCGATCGCGCGTGTCAGCAGCGCATCCTTGGCTGCTTCACGCAAGGCATTGACGACATCCTCATCAAATTCCTCGATTTCCAGCAGCTCGGCAGCAGGGACATAAGCGACCTCTTCCACGCTGGAGAAGCCCTCCCGTACCAGAATGGCGGCGATTTCCTCATCGACTCCAATTTCGCGGACGAAAAGGTCGATCAGATTGTTTGCCTCTGCCTCGCTCTTGGCATTGGCCTGTTCCTGATCCATGACATTCAAGGTCCAGCCGGTCAATTCACTGGCCAGACGCACGTTCTGGCCGCCCCGGCCGATGGCGAGCGAGAGCTTGTCGGTATCAACGGCCACATCCATGCTGTGGGATTCCTCATCGACCACGATGGAAACCACCTCGGCCGGAGACATGGCGTTGATGACGAACTGCACGGGATTGTTATCCCATGGGATGATGTCCACCCGTTCCCCGGACAGCTCATTGGAAACCGTCTGCACGCGTGAGCCGCGCATTCCTACGCAGGCGCCGACCGGATCGATGCGCCGATCGTGGGCCATCACGGCAATCTTGGCCCGCAGCCCCGGATCGCGCGCCGCGCCCTTGATCTCGATCAAGCCCTGGCCGACTTCGGGAACCTCGAGCTTGAACAATTCAATCAGAAACTCAGGCGCAGTTCGGCTCAAAAAGAGCTGCGGCCCCCGCGGCTCGCTGCGGACCTCCTTGAGATAGCCACGCAGACGATCGCCGCTATGCACGGGCTCGCGGGAAATCATCCACTCGCGCGGAATCAGCGCCTCCACATTGCCACCGAGGTCCAGAACGACATTGCCCCGTTCAACCTTCTTGACCATGCCCATGACGAGCTCGCCCACCCGCGCGCGATACTGATCAACAATCTTGGCCCGTTCAGCTTCGCGAACCTTCTGGACGATCACCTGTTTGGCTGCCTGGGCGGAAATACGGCCAAAAGGCAAGGATTCCAGGGATTCCTGGACAAACTCACCCACGGCGACTTCCGGATGGTGGACGCGCGCATCTGCCAGACGCATCTGGAAAACCGGATTGCACTCTTCCGCCTCGTCCGCCACCACTTCCCAGCGTCGGATGGTGCTGTAAGCGCCAGTACGGCGATCGATACGCACCCGGACATCGACGTCATCCAGCGCCAATCGCTTACGCGTAGCGGATTCCAAAGCCGCCTCGATGGCCTGGAAGATGATGTCTTCCTCCACGCCCTTCTCGTTCGACAAGGCTTCGACAACCAGTAGAATTTCTTTGTTCATCATTTTGATCCTCGGCGTGGACCGGTACTTTCTTCGAAATGCGGCGCCAATCGGGCCATTTCCAGTTGATCCAATCGCAACACCAATGGCTGGCCATCCACTTCCATTTCAATGGATTCCAGCGTGGACCCGACGAGCAGGCCGGTGAAATTGCGTCGACCTCCCAATGGAAGCACGGTTCGGATACGAATCCGCTGCCCCACAAATCGGCTGAAATGATCCGGCTTCACCAGTGGGCGATCATCCCCTGGAGAAGAGACTTCTAATACATACTCCCCGGGAATCAGATCACTGACGTCCAACACCCCGCTGATTTGCTGACTCACCCGCTCGCAATCCTCAAGCCCAATCCCTTCAGGCCGATCGATGTAGAGACGCACCCGCTGCCGCCCACCCTGCCGGTGTTCGACACAGATCAATTCATAGCCCATGGCGTCCAGTACGGGCGCCAACAGGCCCTCCAAGCGCTCGCACAACGGACCTGACGCGGCTGGTTCAATCAACAGCGCTTTCTCCAAAATGGCGGACAAAAAACCCAATCCTGCATTCGGCAGGAACAAAAAAGCCCCATGACCGGGGCTTTCTCATTCAAGACATTCTTATGGTAGCGGGGGCAGGATTTGAACCTGCGACCTTCGGGTTATGAGCCCGACGAGCTGCCAGACTGCTCCACCCCGCATCCGGTAAGCAGGCATTATAGGGCCGCCCGCAGCATTAATCAATAAGCATAGCGTTCAGAATGCCGAAAGACAGGCGCGAATCAGCTGATCCGGCACAATCCCCAACAGCAAAATCAATCCGCCGTTGGCCATCAACAACCAGCGCAGATCGGCGCTGGCGACCACATCGCTGGACTCGATGGGGCTCTCGAAATACAGTTGCCACACCACGCGCAGGTAATAAAACGCACTGATCACGGCAAACAGGACGGCCACAATGGCCAAAGCCCCCATGCCTTGATCGACCGCCGCATCCAGCACCAGCAGCTTGGCATAGAAGCCGGCTGTGGGCGGCACCCCAGCCATGGAGAACATGAACAGCGCCATCACCGCAGCGAGCCATGGGCTGCGGGCATTGAGCCCCTTGAGATCATCCAGGGTTTCTGCTTCCACGCCGCGCTGACTGAGCAGGATCAGCACGGCGAACGCTCCCAGCGCCATCAGGACATAAATCAGGATGTAAAACAGCGCCGCTGCATAGCCCATGGGATTGGCCGCCAACATGCCCAGCAGCAGAAAACCGATATGTCCGATGGTGGAATAGGCCAGCAGGCGCTTCACATTGGTCTGGGCAATGGCAACCACGCTGCCGACCGCGAGGGACAGCACCGCCATCACGATCAGCAAATCTCGCCAATCATCGGACAGTCCTTCCATGCCGTCGGCCAGAAGACGAATTGCCATGGCAAAAGCGGCCAGCTTGGGCGCAGAGCCCACAAGCATGGTGACCGGCGTATTGGCGCCTTGATAGACATCCGGCAGCCAATTATGGAAAGGCACGGCGCCGAGCTTGAAGGCGACCCCAGCCACAACGAAAGTCATGCCCAGAAGCAACGGCAGGCTACCCACCGGTTGTTCCAGGATCCGGCTCGCCACGACATCGATCTCCAGGCTACCGGTGACGCCATATAGGATCGACATGCCATACAGCAACATGCCCGAGGCAATCGCGCCCAGCACGAAATACTTCATGGCCGCCTCTGAACTGGCGGACTGCTCCCGGTTGAGGGCCACCAGCGCGTACAGGCTCAGTGACATCAATTCCAATCCCAGATAGAGGGTAATGAAATGACTGGCCGAAATGAGCACCAGCATGCCCAGGGTGGAAAACAGGGTCAGCAGATAGAACTCGCCCTGATCCAGTTGTCGTTCCCGCAGGTAATCGCGGCCATAGAGCAGCACCGCACCAGTCACCAGCAGGGCTGAGACCTTCAGCACCACAGACAGACGATCCAGGACGAACATCCCGCTGAAGGTAACCAATGGCTCGGCCAATCCACGCCCGATCCACAGTACTGCGGCCGCTGTCGCTAGAAGCGCCATCAGGCTCAAGCCATGGGTCAGGTGTCGCCAGCGCGGCGGCAGGAACAAATCAATCACTAAGATCGCGCACAGCGACGCCAACAGGAAAATTTCCGGCATCGCGGGCCACAAGGATGGGCTAGTAAACGTCATGTCCATTCCCGAGTCATCCTGGGGTTGGGGGCGATCAGAGCTTGCCTGGCAAGATCTGGAGCAGCAACTGATGAACAGAGGGTTCAATCACGGCCAGTAAGGGTTGTGGCCAGACCCCCAGGGCGAGCACGGCAACGGCCAGCAACCCAAGCATCAGAAACTCGCGAGTCGTGACATCATTCAACTGGCCCACCTCGGGATTGGTTACCGGTCCGAAGGCGACGCGTTTCACCAGCCACAGGGAATATGAAGCGCCCAGAATCAGGGTCAGGGCGGCGAGGAACGCGATCCAGGGATTGGCCTGGAAGCTCGCCAGGATCACCAGGAACTCGCCCACAAAACCCGAAGTTCCCGGCAGCCCCGAATTGGCCATGGCAAAAAGCACAAAAAAGGCGGCAAAGACCGGCATGCGGGTGGCGACGCCGCCATAAGCGGCGATGCGTCGCGTGTGCATGCGGTCATACAGCACACCGACACTGAGAAACATGGCGCCGGAGATGAAGCCATGGGAAATCATTTGAACCACGCCGCCGGTCATCGCCATGGCCAGACCTGCCGACTCCCCCGCAGCAGGCACAGCGCCCCAATAGGGCAGGAAAAAACCCAGTGTGACAAAACCCATGTGGGCGATGGAGGAATAAGCAATGAGCTTCTTCATATCCTCCTGCACCATCGCCACCAGACCCACATAAACCACGGCAATCAAGCTCAAGACCGCCATCAGACCCGCCATTTCACCGGCGGCATCGGGGGCAATGGGCAGCGCATAGCGCAGGAAGCCGTAAGCCCCCATCTTGAGGGTGATGGCCGCCAGGATGACCGAGCCGCCAGTGGGCGCCTCGACGTGGGCATCCGGCAACCAGGTATGGACCGGCCACATGGGCACCTTGACCGCAAACGCCGCCAGAAACGCCAGGAAAATCCAAGTCTGCTCGGCGGCGCTCAGCGGCAGGCGCTGCAAACTCAGGACGTCGAAACTGCCACCTTGCTGGTACAGGTAGATAAAGGCCACCAGCATCAACACCGAACCCAGGAAGGTGAAGAGAAAGAATTTCACGGTGGCATAAATGCGTCTGGGTCCGCCCCAGATACCGATGATGAGAAACATCGGAATCAGCATGGCTTCCCAGAATATGTAGAACAGCAAGGCATCCAGGGCCGCGAACACCCCAATCATCAGGCCTTCCATGACCAGGAAAGCGCCCAGGTAGCCGGCTGGCCGCTGGCTGACCGATTCCCTGGCCGCGAAGATGACAAACACCGTCATGAAGGCAGTCAGGATAATGAGCGGCATGGACAAGCCATCCACTCCCAGGGCGTAATCCGCGCCCAGAGTGGGAATCCACAATGCCCGCTCCAGGAACTGCATCTGGGCACTGCCCACATCAAAGCCCGTCCAGAGGCCCATGCTAAGCACGAAGGTCACCAGGGAAACGCCCAGTGCCAGCCCACGGACAGCCGAAAGCCTCCGATCACCCAACCAGAGGACTACCAGACCGCCAATAACAGGCGTCCAGATCAAGAGGCTCAGCAGCGGCAGATCGGCAAACATGCGGACGTTCCTTTCCCCTTGCGACGGATCGCGGCAATCAGCGAATAAACAGCATCCAGCCCAACATGGCCGTCAAGCCGATGAGCATGGCAAAGGCATAGTGATACAGATAACCCGACTGCAAGGCGCGACCCTTGGTCGCCCAGGCAACCACGCGCCGCGCCGTCCCGTTGACCAGTCGGCCATCGATCAGGTCCACGTCACCGCGCTGCCAGAAGTACCGCCCCAAGCCGCGCCCAAATGCGGCGAAACCCTGGATATACAGCGCGTCGAAGCCGTACTTGTGCAGCAGGATCCAGTTGACGATCCGCCCCAGGGCAAAACGGTGGGCGAAAAAGTCCGCCACAGCCGGATTGACAAGGTAGACATAAGCAGCGCTCGCAACCCCTGCCAAAGCGAGATAAACAGCGGGCCCCTGGAAACCATGCAGCAGGAAAGCCCACGGCCCATGAAAATGCTCGGCCATTTCGCCCAGCACGTCATGCGCAGGGGAGACTTGGATCACACCACGGAAAAAGTCTCCGAACAGCATGGGCTCTATCGTGAAAGCGCCGATGATGATCGAAGGGATGGCCAGCAGAATGAGCGGCAATGTCACAACCCAAGGCGACTCATGGGGTTCGTGAACGCCATGATGGTCATGGGCGTCATGATCAGTGTGGGCCGCGTGGCTGTCGCCAGCCGCCTCCCGAAACCGCTCAGGGCCATGAAACACCAGAAAGATCAGCCGGAAGGTATAAAAAGCAGTAATGAACACGCCCGACAGCACGGCGGCATGCGCAATGCCCGCCCCCGGCAGATGGGATTCGGCGACGGCCTCGATCAGTGCATCCTTGGAGAAGAATCCGGAGAAGCCCGGGAAACCAATCAGCGCCAAGGCACCGATCAGGCAGGTGATGTAGGTGATCGGCAGATAGCGCCACAATCCACCCATGCGACGCATGTCCTGCTCGTGGTGCATGGCAATGATGACCGAGCCGGCGGCGAGGAACAACAAGGCCTTGAAAAAGGCATGTGTCATCAGATGGAACACGGCTGCGGAATACGCCGACACACCCAGGGCTACCGTCATGTAACCGAGCTGGGACAAGGTGGAATAAGCCACCACCCGCTTGATGTCGGTCTGCACGATGCCCAGCAGCCCCATGAAAAACGCCGTGGCGGAACCGATCAGCAAAATGCTATTCAGCGCAGTTTCCGACAGTTCATACAGCGGCGACATGCGCGCCACCATGAAAATGCCCGCTGTCACCATGGTGGCCGCATGAATCAGCGCGGAAATCGGCGTCGGGCCCTCCATGGAATCCGGTAGCCAGACATGCAGCGGCATCTGAGCCGATTTCCCCATGGCGCCCACGAAGAGCAGCAGGCAGATCACGGTCAACACCGACCAGGACGCCCCCGGCAGCACGCTCAGGGTCTGACCCTGCAAAGTGGGCGCTGCAGCGAATACTTCGCGGTAATCGAGGCTGCCCGTGTACTGCAAAATGGCAGCGATCCCCAGAAGAAAACCAAAGTCACCCACCCGGTTGACCAGGAAAGCCTTCATGTTGGCAAATACAGCGCTCGGACGGGTGTACCAGAATCCGATCAACAGATAGGACACCAAGCCCACGGCTTCCCAGCCGAAGAACAATTGCAGGAAATTATTGGCCATCACCAGCATGAGCATGGCGAAGGTGAAGAGCGAGATATAGCTGAAGAAGCGCTGGTAGCCGTCATCCTCGTGCATGTAGCCGATGGTATAGATATGCACCATCAGCGACACGAAGGTGACGACGCACATCATCAGCGCCGTCAGGTTGTCCACCAGGAAACCCACTTCCAGGCGCAGTCCATCTACCACGCCCCAGGTGTACAGCGTTGCATTGAAGGGCGCTGCGCCATCCAGCGCATGAACCTTGAGCACCCACAGCGACAGCAAGAAAGCGCCACCTACTCCGGCGATGGTCAGGGTGTGGGCGCCTGTCCGGCCGACCTGCCGGCCAAACAAGCCCACGATGACCGCTGCCACCAGCGGGGCCAGCACAATCGTCAGATAAATGCCCTGCATGCTCGATCAACCCTTCATGACGTCGAGATCCTCGACGTTGATGCTGCCTTTGCCGCGGAACAGGATCACCAGGATCGCGAGGCCAATGGCGGCCTCTGCGGCGGCGACGGTGAGGATAAAGAAGACAAACACCTGTCCTGCCAGATCCCCGCTGAAACGGGAAAAGGCAACGAAATTCATGTTCACGGCCAACAACATCAATTCGATGCACATCAACAGCAGAATGACATTCTTGCGGTTGATGAAAATGCCCGCCACGCTGAGCACGAACAGCACGCCACTGAGCATCAGGTAATGCGACAAGGTAATCATTTCATCCCCTCTGAAACGGGTCTCATGGCGCTTGCTTCAATCCCGGGTCTCGCTCGGCATTTTAAGAATCCGCAGCCGATCTTCCGGTCGCACCTTGGCCTGTAACCCCGGATTCTGCACCAGGCGGCCGGGCCGCCGCCGCAGGGTCAAGGCAATGGCTGCCACAATGGCCAGCAGCAGGATGACGGAAGCGATCTCGAAGGGATAGACATATTGGGTGTACATCACCTCACCCAGCGCGCGGATATTGCTCCCGCCTTCCGGCAAGGGAACCGGACCGCCCTTCCCGGAAAATCCGCTCCCGCCCAGAACCACAGAAAGCTCAAGCACGATCAATAGAACAACTCCCACGCCTAAAGGCAGGGAGCGATTGAATCCCTTCCGCAAGGCAGCCAGATCCACATCAATCATCATCACCACGAACAGGAACAACACCATCACAGCGCCCACGTAGACCAGCACCAGCACGATGGCGAGGAATTCCGCCTCGATCAGCAGCCACAGGGCGGCGGTGGTAAAAAATGCCAAAACCAGAAACAGCACCGAATGCACGGGATTGCGGGTCGTAATCACCGCCAAGGCAGCACCGATCAGTACAACGGAAAACGCATAAAACAACACGAGTTGAAACATCGGATTCGGCTCCGCCTGGTCCTTGCTTGATAGTTCTTGGATCAGCGATACGGTGCGTCCATCGCCCTGTCACGGGCGATCGATTCCTCGTACTTATCCCCGATGGCGAGCAGTGCGTTCTTGGTCATGATGTTCTCGCCGCGCTGCTCGAAGTGATATTCATAGACGCGGGTTTCGACGATCGAGTCTACCGGGCAGGCTTCCTCGCAAAAACCGCAATAAATGCATTTGAACAAATCGATGTCATAGCGCGTTGTGCGCCGCGTGCCGTCGGCGCGCATTTCCGATTCAATGGTGATGGCCAGCGCTGGGCAAACGGCCTCGCAGAGCTTGCATGCAATGCAGCGTTCCTCTCCGTTGGCATAGCGGCGCAACGCATGCAAACCGCGAAAGCGCGGACTTTGCGGCGTCTTCTCTTCCGGATATCGCACTGTGATCTTGGGAGTGAACAACTCGCGAGCCGTCACCGACAAGCCCACCATCAATTCCCAGAGCAGGAACGTCCGGAAAAAATCACCCATCTGTCGTGTTATTGCGGCCATGTCTTTTCCCCTGCCGTCCTCAGAACCAAGGCCCAAAACCGGTGTGGACGAACACGCCCACCACAGCCAACCACACGATGGTTACCGGAATGAATACTTTCCAGCCCAAGCGCATGATCTGATCATAACGGTAGCGCGGGAAGGTCGCCCGGAACCAAAGAAAGCAAAACAGGAAAAATGCGGTCTTCAGGGCCAGCCAATGAAAACCGTTCTGGCCCAGCAGCGGAATCTGTTCCAACACCGGGACATGCTCGAAAGGCGAAAGCCAGCCTCCCAGAAACAGGGTCGCGATCAGGGTGGAAATCAGGGTCATGTTGGCGTATTCCGCCAAGAAGAACAGCGCAAACCCCATGCCGCCATATTCCACATGAAAACCCGCGACGATTTCCGATTCCCCTTCCACCACATCGAATGGCAGACGATTGGTTTCGGCCACTCCGGAGATCCAGTAAACCATGAACAGCGGGAACAGCGGGATGAAATACCAGTGCCAGAAACCGCCCTGCTGCGCCAGAACAATATCGTTCAGTTTCAGGCTGTTGGCCGCCATCAACACCCCAATCAATGCAAATCCCATGGCCAGTTCGTAGGACACCATCTGAGCTGCCGCTCGCATGGCGCCGAGAAAGGCGTATTTGGAGTTGCTCGCCCAGCCGGCCAGGATAATGCCGTAAACGCCGAAAGAGGTCAGCGCCAGGACAAACAACAATCCAGCATCGATATCGGCCAGCAACATGCCATCGGCAAATGGCACGACCGCCCAGGCCACCAAAGCCGGCAAGAAAGACAGGACGGGAGCCAGCACGAACAACACCTTGTTCGCCCGGGCCGGAATGACGATTTCCTTGAAGGCGAGCTTGGCGGCATCGGCAATCGGCTGCAGCAGGCCGGCATAGCCCACACGGCTTGGTCCGATGCGCGATTGCATGTAGCCGATCACCTTGCGCTCGGCATAGGTGAGATACGCCACGACCCCCAGCAGCGGCAGAATTATCGCCATGATCTTGAGGACGATCCACACACTCGTCCGCAACGCTTCGGGGATCTGCAACCAGATCGCGATAGCCTGTTCCAGCATGATGAACTCGCTTGTCGAAAACGATTCAGTTGGCCGCGGCCGGCATGATTTCCAGAGCGCCAAACCGGGCCCCACTCACTGGCTGATCCAGCAGCCCCGCCGGGAACCAGACGCACCCCTGCGCCAGCGTTGCGTCCGCTGTCCAGGACGCCACCACGCGGGCTCCCGCCTGGTTCACCTGGACGGGCTCGCCAGCTTTGAGGCCGGCACGCGCGGCATCCGTCGGATGAATGCGCAACTGCCGTGCCCGGCTGCCTTCCGGGGAGTCCTGCAAGGGTGGCGACCGGCGCACCAGGGCATCCGCCCCATACAAAGCCAATGGGCCAAGACGTTGCAGCGCAGGAAGCATCGGCCGTTCCCAGCTGCCCTGCCGATGCCACTGTCCGGGAGTCGCCTGCACCGCACCGATGGCCAGACGCGCGGCCTCGGTCACCTCGCTGCAATCGGCATAATCGAATCCGGAAACGCCCAGGCTGTTACCCAGCACCCGCAATACCTTCCAGCCCGGCCGGGCCTCGCCAACCGGCTCGGCGCAGCCTGCAAAGGACAGCCATTGGCCATCCCGACTGATCAGGCTGCCGGCCGTTTCGCTGAAGGTCCCGATGGGCAGCAACACATGAGCCGTGGCCTTGAGTGTTTCCGTCAGGTAGGGCGTCAGCGCCACCCCAAAGGCTGCGCCGGAGAGTGCTGCAACGGCGGCGGCGGGATTGGCGGCTTCCCGTTCCGGCTCGGCGCCCAGCAGCAGGAAACCCTGCAACGTGCCACTCAGCATCTCACCTGCCGAGCGCCCCGGAGCCGCCAATGGGCTGCCGCCCATGCCGCGGTGCGGCACGATACCACACAACCAGGCGCCTGCGGTGTTGCCTCCGACCGGAAGCGTACCCAGTGCCGAGCCGGTCGCCTCGGCCACGTAGGCAGCCAGCGCCAACAGGGTCCCGGAGCCCCCCTGATCCAGGGCCAGCTGACCCACGAGCAAGCCAGTCTGCGCGCCGCGCATCAAATCCTCGGCGATTTGCACATGGGCCTGTTGCGGCTCAACGCCCTGCACGGCGGCGCCCAGTGCAGCAGGGATTGCGTTGCCGCTGAGTTCGGAAACCGCCAAGGCTACCGCTGCCAGCTCTTCCGCCAGATCCTTGGCCAGCCGATCGACCTGAACCGGAAAACGGAAATCCCCATCCAGCGGATTGATGACACTCAACCGAGCGCCCCGCAGGCCTGCCTTGCGTAGCCGCAGATGCAACAGCGGAATCTCCCGGCGCAGATCGCTGCCGATGATCAGTGCCGCGTCCACCCGTTCCCAGGCGGAAATCGACATCCCGAGATCAGGGAACAGGCCTGCCCCGTCCTGGACAGCAACATCAGTAGCGCCCAAGCGATGATCCAGGTTGGGGCAACCCAGATGCTCCGCCAGACGGCGCAACAGAAAATACTCCTCGACCGTCGCTGAAGGGGACGCAAGAATACCCAATGCGTCGGGAGAAACATGACGCAAGCCCTCGGCTGCGGCGGCGAGAGCGGTTGGCCAATCCGTGCTTCGCCAACGATCGTTTTCCCGAATCATGGGCGTCAGCAATCGATCTGGCGCATAAATGCCGGTGTAGCTGAAGCGGTCTCGATCGGCGATCCAGGTCTCATTGAAGGCCTCCGCCTCACGTGGCACCACGCGCATCACGCGGCCGCCGCGCACATGAGCGGCCAAGTGCGTTCCCCAGCCATCATGGGGCGAGAGCGTGGGTCGTTCAATCAGTTCCCAGGGCCGCGCGGTATAGCGCGACGGCTTGGCCGTGAGCGCTCCCACCGGGCACAGGTCGATGACGTTGCCAGCCACTTCGGAAGTCAGCGCGTGTTCGACATAGGTCCCAATCGCCATGAATTCACCGCGCCCGGTGGCGCCGAGCTCCTTCACACCGGCAATCTCCTCGCCGAAACGCACGCAACGGGTGCAATGGATACAGCGAGTCATGTCGGTGGAAACCAACGATCCCAGATTGGGGTCGGCCATAATGCGCTTGCGTTCGCTGTAGCGTGAGGCATCTCTCCCGAAACCCAGGGCCAGATCCTGGAGCTCGCACTCCCCACCCTGATCGCAGATGGGACAGTCTAGCGGGTGGTTGATCAGCAAGAATTCCATGGTGCCCTGCTGGGCATCCAGGGCTTTGGGGGAGCGGGTGAAGATCTTCATCCCATCGGCAACCGGGGTGGCGCAGGCCGGCACCGGCTTGGGTGCACGCTCCATCTCCACCAGGCACATGCGGCAGTTGGCAGCAATGGACAGCTTCTTGTGGTAGCAAAACCGTGGGATATAGACACCCGCCTGATCGGTCAACTCGATCAGCATCTGTCCCTTGCGACCCTTGATAGGGACGCCGTCGACTTCGATTGTGACCTCATCAGTGCTCATAATGCATCTATCCAATCCCAGTTTGTCGCCGGAAATTCCATCAAGCCACTGCCAACGTGGGCGCGGGCGCGCCGACCAGGCAGCGCTTGTGATCGACGTGATATTGGAATTCATCGCGGAATTGCTTGACGAAGCTTCGAACCGGCATGGCAGCCGCATCCCCAAGGGCGCAGATGGTCCGTCCCTCGATACGCGAAGCCACCTGATCCAGCAAGATCAAATCCTCAGCGCGTCCCAAGCCATGTTCGATGCGCCGGACCACCCGGTGCAGCCAACCCGTCCCTTCTCGGCAGGGGGTGCACTGACCGCAGGACTCGGAAAAATAGAAGCGCGAGATGCGTTCCAGCACCTTGACCATGCAGGTCGTGTCATCCATCACGATGATGGCGCCCGAACCCAGCATGGACCCGGCCTTCACCACCGAGTCGTAATCCATGTTCACATCCATCATGACCGCCCCATGCACCACAGGTACGGACGATCCACCGGGGATCACCGCCTTGAGCTTGCGGCCATCACGCACGCCGCCCGCCATTTCCAGCAAGCTTGCAAAGGGCGTACCCAGGGGCACCTCGAAATTCCCCGGCCGATTGACATGGCCGGAGACGGAAAAGATTTTGGTGCCCCCTGCCTTCTCCACCCCCAAGCCCGAGAACCAGTCCGGGCCCCGGCGCAGAATGGTCGGCACGGAGGCAAAGGTTTCGGTGTTATTGATAGTGGTCGGACGGCCATACAGCCCATAAGTGGCGGGAAATGGGGGCTTGAAGCGCGGCATGCCTTTCTTGCCCTCCAGTGATTCCAGCAAGGCCGTCTCCTCGCCGCAGATATAGGCGCCGGCGCCCAGGTGCGCGTACAGATCGAAGTCCACGCCGGAACCCAGGATGTCGCGCCCCAGCAGACCCTGTTCATAGGCCTCCTTGAGCGCCTGGCGAAAGCGCTTGAAAGGCTCATCCATGAATTCGCCGCGCAGGTAGTTGTAGCCCACCGTGGCGCCCATGGCATAACCCGCGATGGCCATGCCCTCAATCAGCGCATGGGGGTTATAGCGCAGGATATCGCGATCCTTGCAGGTGCCCG
This sequence comes from Candidatus Macondimonas sp., assembly GCA_049645885.1. Taxonomy (GTDB): domain Bacteria; phylum Pseudomonadota; class Gammaproteobacteria; order UBA5335; family UBA5335; genus Macondimonas. The sequence continues at coordinate 1,946 of JBARUT010000205.1, read as the reverse complement.
GCTCGCTTTCATCCGAATTGCAGACCACATACTTCTGCCCCGTGACATTGCGCGGCATGAAGCTCCACTTGAGACCCGTCGGGAAGCCGGCGCCTCCACGCCCACGCAAACCCGACGCCTTGATCTCCTCGATCACGGTTTCGGGCGCAATACGCTCGCCCAGGATCCGCCGCCAGGCCTGATAGCCCCCGACCTTGAGATAGGTTTCCCAGGTCCAGGGCTCCTCGAACTGGCGCGTTAAGTAGCAGACCGCATTTTGTTCCATCGATTTACTCCAGCGTGTCGATGATGCGATCGACCTGATCGGGCGTCAGGCGCTCATGGTAGACATGGTCCACCATCATCATCGGAGCGCCGCAACAAGCCGCCAGGCATTCTTCCTCGGGTTTGAGAAAAATCCGCCCGTCGGGCGTGCTCTCACCCAATTTGATCCCCAGCTTGCGCTCCAGATGGGCCAGGATTTCCTCCCCGCCCCGCAGCATGCAGCTGATGTTGGTGCAGACTGAAATGCTGTGCCGCCCCACCGGGCTGGTCTCAAACATGGAATAAAAAGTAGCCACCTCATAGACGGCCATGGCCGGCAGATCAAGATAATCCGCCACGGCATCCATCAGCTCCGGTGTCAGATAGCCGTTGTTCTCATGCTGAACCGCGTGCAGGGCATAGAGCACTGCCGAACGCTTGCGCTCCGGCGGATACTGGATGAGCCAGTGATCGATTTCTTCACGAACATGGGCGGACAAACGCGCCGCCGGGCGCTGGACACCTTCCGCTGTCACCGGTCAATCTCCCCGAACACGATATCCATGGTGCTGATCACCGCCACGACGTCTGCCAGCATGTGCCCCTTGACCATTTCATCCATGGCGGCCAGATGGGGGAAGCCGGGGGCACGGATCTTCAGCCGATAGGGTTTGTTGGCGCCATCGGAAATGAGATAGCAGCCAAACTCTCCCTTGGGCGCCTCGACCGCGGCATAGACCTCTCCCTCGGGAACGCAATAGCCCTCGGTGAAAAGCTTGAAGTGATGGATCAAGGACTCCATGTCCTCCTTCATCTCTTCACGGCGTGGTGGCGTGATCTTGTGGTTTTCCAGCATCACCGGGCCGGGATTGTGCCGCAGCCAATCCACGCACTGGCGGATGATGCGGTTGGATTGGCGCATTTCCTCCACCCGGACCAGGTACCGATCGTAGCAATCGCCCTCGACGCCCACCGGGATGTCGAAATCCAGCCGGTCATACACTTCATAGGGTTGTTTCTTGCGCAGATCCCACGCCACGCCCGAACCGCGCAGCATGGGGCCGGTAAAGCCGAGGGCAATGGCACGCTCAGGGGAGACTGTTCCGATTCCGACCGTGCGCTGTTTCCAGATGCGATTGTGGGTGAGCAGGGTCTCGTACTCATCCACACACCCCGGGAAGCGCTCGGTGAAGCTCGCGATGAAGTCGAGCAATGAACCCTGACGATCCTTGTTGAGGGCGTCCAGGGACGACTTGCCGCGCACCGGGCTGGGCTGGTATTGCGGCATCCGGTCCGGCAGATCGCGGGCCACCCCACCCGGACGGTAATAGGTTGCGTGCATGCGCGCACCGGAGACGGCCTCATAGACATCCATGAGCGCCTCACGCTCGCGGAAGCAATAGAGGAAGACCGTCATGGCGCCAATGTCCAGGCCGTGCGAACCCAACCATAGCAAGTGATTGAGAATGCGCGTGATCTCATCGAACATCACCCGGATATACTGGGCCCGCAAGGGCGGCGTGACGCCCAAGAGCTTTTCGATGGCCAGCACATAGCCATGCTCGTTGCACATCATGGAGACATAATCGAGCCGATCCATATAACCGATGCTCTGATTGTAGGGCTTGGTCTCGGCAAGCTTTTCCGTGGCCCGGTGCAGCAGGCCCACATGGGGATCGGCGCGCTGGATCACCTCGCCATCG
>JBARUT010000204.1:0-11405 GCA_049645885.1 Candidatus Macondimonas sp. | reverse complement strand
CGCCTGCGGTTCCTTGGGCATGGCGGGGGGGCAGGCCATGGACCTGGCCGTCAGTGCCGGGCAGATTGATGAACGCCAATTGGAAAGCATCCACCGCCAGAAGACTGGCGCCCTGATTTGCGCAGCGGTGCGACTGGCTGCAGACTTGGCCTTGCCCGAAGATGCACCCGCATACGCGGGACTGGACCGTTGTGCGGCGGCGCTGGGACTGGCTTTCCAGATCCGGGACGATATTCTGGATCTCACAGCCGACACAGCGACCTTGGGTAAACGCCAAGGCGCCGATCTGGCACATGACAAAGCCACCTATCCGCAATTAATGGGCTTGACCTCTGCCCAACAACGTGCAGCCCAACTACATCAGCAAGCACTGGACGAATTGGCAAGCTTCGGCGCAGCTGCCGATCCCCTGCGCGCACTTGCCGATGAACTGCTGAACCGGCATTGCTGAAGCTGCCCGTTTAGCGCGCCACGCGCTATCCTTGATGACAGAGGTGTCGCAGGCTGATAATCCACCGCTTTCCCTAACAACGCCAGGTGCCATGAGCCCACTTCCCTCGTTGCTGGCGCAGATCGATTCCCCTGAAGCGCTGCGCCTGTTGCCCGAATCGTCGCTGGCTGCGGTGGCGGCGGATCTGCGCGCCTACCTGATCCAGACCATCGGTGAGGCCGGCGGACATTTCGCCGCCAATCTGGGCACGGTGGAACTCACCATTGCCTTGCACTATCTGTTCGACACACCTTATGACCGGCTGGTGTGGGATGTAGGCCACCAGACCTATCCACACAAGATCCTGACCGGCCGCCGCGCGGCCTTGCCCACCATCCGCAAGCTGCACGGCCTGGCGCCCTTCCCGCAGCGCCCAGAAAGCCCGTTCGACAGCTTTGGTGTCGGGCATTCGAGCACTTCCATCAGCGCGGCCCTGGGAATGGCGCTGGCGGCCCGGGCGCGCGGAGAGCGCCGCCGGGTAGCTGCCATCATCGGTGATGGCGCCATGACCGCCGGCATGGCCTACGAAGCCCTCAACCATGCAGGCCACCTGCGTGCCGACCTGCTGGTGGTCCTGAACGACAATGAGATGTCCATCTCGCCCAATGTCGGCGGATTGTCCAATTATCTGGCGCGCATCCTCTCGGGGCATTTCTACAGCAGCATCCGTGAGGAGGGGAAAAAGGTCCTGCGCCATGTCCCTCCGGTCTGGGAATTCGCCAAGCGCGCCGAGGAACATGTCAAAGGCATGGTTGCCCCGGGCACGCTATTCGAGGAGATGGGCTTCAATTACATCGGCCCTATCGATGGCCACGACCTGCCCGTCCTGATCGATACCCTGCGTAACCTGCGCGACCGTTCGGGACCCCAGTTTCTACATGTGGTCACTCGCAAGGGCAAAGGCTATGCACCCGCCGAAAACGATCCCGTTGCCTGGCATGGCGTCACCCGTTTCGACCCCCATACCGGCACGCTTCCTGCCAGCATACCGGGCGCCAAGCCCACCTACAGCCAGGTATTCGGGGCCTGGATCTGCGCGGCGGCGGCCCGGGACCCCAAAATCGTCGCCATCACGCCTGCGATGCGCGAAGGCTCGGGCCTGGTGGAATTCGAAAAGCGCTTTCCGGAGCGCTATTACGATGTGGGCATCTGCGAACAGCATGCCGTAACGCTGGCGGCGGGGCTCGCCTGTGAGGAGATGCACCCTGTGGTGGCCATCTATTCCACCTTTCTGCAACGCGCCTATGACCAGCTCATCCATGATGTGGCGCTGCAGAACCTGCCGGTGGTGTTTGCGATCGATCGGGCCGGGCCGGTGGGGCAGGACGGCGCCACCCATCACGGCGCCTTCGATCTTTCCTTCCTGCGCTGCATCCCCAACATGGTGATCATGGCGCCGGCGGAGGAAGCGGAATGTTGCGCCATGCTCAATACGGCTCTGGCCCTCAGGGCCCCTGTTGCGGTGCGTTATCCACGCGGGGCCGGCGCCGGCATCCCGTTTCGGGTCGACGCCCCGCCCCTCCCCTTGGGTCGCGCCGAGATCCGGCACCGGGGTCGGGGCCTCGCTGTCCTGGCCTTTGGCACCATGGTGATGCCGGCACTGGAGGCCGCCCAGCCCATGGGCGCCACCGTGGTCAACATGCGCTTCATCAAACCGCTCGATGAAACCCTGGTGATCGAACTGGCCCGCACCCATACGCAACTGGTCACCGTGGAAGACAACACGGTTGTCGGTGGCGCGGGCAGCGCCGTCTCCGAGTGTCTCGCCCGCCATGGCCTGAGTGTTCCCATCACGCATCTGGGCCTGCCAGATCACTTCCTGGAACACGGGACGCGGGAAGAGTTGCTCAGCGCCTGCGGCTTGGACGCCATAGGGATTGCCGCAGCCCTGCGCCGGCTGTTCCCTCCCAGCAGCGCGGCCATCAGTCGCGGCAACTAAGGACGCGGCGCGTCCCTCTGCTGCGGGAAGCGTTGAATTGTTCAGCGTTCCCTAAGCGCCGGCCTTTCTCCTGAGCTTCTGGCCGCGCATTAACCCTACTGACTCACGGTTTAGTGCGCTTCAAGTCGTCGTCATGCAAATGTTCGCCCTGACAACACCGCGACGCTTGATTCTGCGATATCGCATGCAAGGGTGCGGGGCTTTCACACCGGCCAATGGGACCGCACCGACCCCGTCGAAATCCGGCTGAGCTCCTCATAGAGTGCCTTTTCCCGATCTGAACCAATGGGGGGAATCTGGATCTGCAGGCTGAGGTATTGATTACCCGGCGGCGATCCCGGAAAACCGCGCCCCTTGAGGCGTAAACGGCGCCCGCTCTGGCTGCCAGGCGGGACCTGGACCTGGACCGGTCCGCCGAGGGTGGGCACCGTGATGGTGGCTCCCAGCACGGCTTCCCATGGGGTCACGGGCAGCTCGAGATGAATATCACGCCCTTCCAGTCGAAACAGCGGATGGGGCGCGATCTCGAGATCCAGGTACAGATCACCGGCGCCGCCCCCAGTCCCAGCCTCCCCCTGTCCGGCCAGCCGAATGCGTTGCCCGGACATGACACCAGCAGGAATCTGGACATCCAGGGTGCGCGTCCCGCCCGGTCCGGACAGGCTGATCCGTCGCTGCCCGCCGCGATAGGCTTCCTCCAGCGGCAGGACCACGCTGGCCACCTGGTCGTTGCCGCGCCGTGCCCCACCAAAGCCGCCGCGGCGCCCCTGGCCGCGGAACAGGGTCTCAAAGAAATCGCTGAAGCCACCACCCATTCCTTCGACATCAAACTGCGATCCACCCTCCCACCCCGGTGGCGCGCGGAAGGCATCCCCGGCGCGATATTGGCTGCCGAGCCGGTCGTAGACGGCGCGTTTTTCCGGATCCTTCAGCACTTCATAGGCCTCATTGATCTCCTTGAAATGGGTCTCCGCATCGGCCTCCTTGCTCACGTCCGGATGGTATTTACGCGCAAGGCGTCGGTAGGCCTTTTTCAGGTCTTCTTCCGAAACATCCCGGGAGACACCAAGTGTCTGGTAATAATCCTTGAACTGCATGATGCGACGACCCTTATCGTTGCGAGTAAAGCCAGCGGGGGATCACTGGCAGGGTGGGGATGATGATGCCCGAATCAAGTGCTGCGCGTGCAGGTAAACTAGCGGCCATGGACAGATTGCCTCCCCGTCGCTTCTGCGTGGCGCCCATGCTGGATTGTACCGATCGCCATGCGCGCCATCTCATGCGCCTGATCAGCCGCCATGCCTGGCTCTATACCGAAATGGTCACCACCGGCGCGCTATTGCGCGGACAACCCGAGCGCTGGCTCACCTACAGCACCATTCAGCATCCGCTGGCGCTGCAGCTCGGCGGCAGCGATCCGGCGGCCTTGGCGCGTTGCGCCATTCTGGCGCAGGCATGGGGCTATGACGAGGTGAACCTGAATGTGGGCTGCCCCAGCGATCGCGTCCAGGGTGGGCAGTTCGGCGCCTGTCTCATGGCCGAGCCGGCCCGGGTCGCCGACTGCGTTGCGGCCATGGCGGCGGTCGTGCGGATACCGGTCACGGTCAAGACCCGACTGGGCATCGACGATCTGGACAATGACGCCCATCTGCACCACTTCGTCGCCACCGTCGCCGCCGCCGGATGCCGGACCTTCATTATTCATGCCCGCAAGGCCTGGCTGAAAGGCTTGAGCCCCCATGAAAACCGCACCATTCCCCCGCTTCAATACGAACGGGTACACCGGCTCAAGACCGCGATGCCTCATCTCGAGATCATCCTGAATGGCGGCTTGACTGATCTCGACGCTGCCCGCGCTGCAGGCGAAGGTTTGGATGGCGTCATGCTGGGCCGCGCGATCTATGACAGCCCGTATCGGCTCGCGGGCGTCGACGCCTGCTTTTATGGGGACGCCCATCCTGTCCTGGATCGTGTTGACGTAGTGCATGCCTATGGGATCCATGCGCAGGAAGAATTGACATCCGGTACGCCGCTCAACGCTTTGACCCGGCCGCTGTTGGGGCTGTTCAACGGCCTGCCCGGTGCCCGCGCCTTCCGGCGCCATTTGAGCGAGCAGGTTTGCCGGCCCGGCGCCGATTGGGCTGTGGTGGAACACGCTCTTGCGGCATTTTGTCGCGCAGATGTGTCGATCCAGAGCGCTTCAAGTGGATGAGGGAAGCGGTGCCAGTCGAGACGGCTGAGAAACTGCGGGAGAGACAGAATGGGAACGGTCCTGTTGGCCGTCACGGATGTGGCTGGCTGGTGCATTGCCCGATTTCCCCCTGTAATAGCTCAGATTTCCAGCCGCATGCTGGCTTTTTCTCTGGAAAGGATCGGTCCGGGCAGGAACGCATTCCGCAGCTCCCTGGCCGCCTGTTTCCCGGATCGGGATCTTGATTGGCAGACGCGAATACACCGCGCCCACCTCCAACGCCGCCTCTGGGGAATCTTCGAGTTGATCGAGTCGCTTTGGGCGGGGCCGGCGCGTGTGACGGCTCGGGTTCACATCGTCGGCTGGCCACAGCTTGTCGCTCTGCAACGGCAGGGCGTGCCCGTGATCCTGTTGGCGGGACATTTCATCGGCCTGCCCTTGGCGGTGCGCGCGCTGGCAGAACGGGTCCCGTTGCGAGTCGTCGCGCGGATGTTCAGGCATCGTCTGTTCGAAAAGGTGTTCGCGCGGCTGGGTCAACGCACGGGGGGCGGCCTGATCGATGGCGCGGATGGCCGGGCAATTTGCCGCAGCCTGATGCAGGGCGAAACGATTCTTATCCTGGCTGACTATGGGATAGCAGGCGCCAGCCACTCGGCTGCCTCACACGCCGTGTCACGACTGGCGCACCGCAGTGGCGCCGTGGTGCTTCCCTTGCATTACCACCGCCACGGCAAAGCGCATCAGCTGTATGTGGGTACGCCATTGCCCTTGGCCGGGCTGACAGCGGAAGCCTTGCAGTCGCTGTATACGGCTTGGATCCAGGAATCTCCTGCCGAGTACCTCTGGCCTCGCCGTCCGTAATCTACGGGATAGGCAATCCTTCCGGTTGCGATGCATCCGTGGTCGATGAGGACACGGCTTGTCCCGTGGCGGCCCGCAAGGCATGGAGCAGCGCCTCGTCCGGTTCGCCATCAACTGGCAGGCCGGAATGACGCTGGAAATCGCGGATGGCAGCGCGCGACTCCGCACCCACAACGCCATCGAGTCGCGTAATGGCATACCCCAAGGTCTTCAGGTTCGTCTGGATTTCGAGCCCATCCGCACGGCGATAGCGGGTCACCCGTGGCGCTTGGGCGTGGAGCGCCGGAGCACCCGCCAGCCGATCCGCCAGAAGACCCACGGCCAATGCATAGCTGGTGGAAGCGTTCCAGCGCATGATCACGCGAAAATTGGGGTAGGTCACGAATACCGGCCCGCTTGAGCCGCCAGGTGCGAGCAAGGCTACGGGAGTGGCGCGATCGGGTAAGGGTGTCGTGTCCGCACGCCGCACGCCCAACTGGGTCCATTGGGCGATTGGCTTGGGTTGCTTGTAGCCTGCATAGGTGAGGACCGAGGCATCGCTCAGCCTGACCTCCTCCCCCCAGCGATCGCCGCTGCGCCATCCCATACGACTGAGATAGTTGGCAGCGGACGCAAAGGCGTCGGGGAGGCTGCGCCACAGGTCGATGCGGCCGTCCCGGTCATAGTCGACGGCGTAATGGCGCATGGTGGTGGGCATGAATTGGGTATGCCCCATCGCGCCTGCCCAGGAACCCCGTAAATCCGCCACATCCAGTCGCCCCTCATCGATCATGGCCACCGCATCGATCAATTGACGGCTGAACATGCGGCTGCGCCGGGCGTCGCAGGCCAGCGTCGCCAAGGCATCGAGCGTGGGGATATCCCCAAAATAATTGCCGAAGTTGGTTTCAAGACCCCAGAACGCCACCAGGTATTCCGGCGGTACGCCATATTCCTCATGGATCCGGGCCAACAGAGGGCGATGCTGTTCCAATAGCGCCTGCCCGTTTTGCAGCCGGGTCGGACTGATGCTGCGCTGGAGATAGTCCCAGAAACCGGAGACAAATTCGCTTTGTCCACCCCGATCCGTCTGGATGACATCCGGACGCTGGCGGATACTGGCAAAGGCGGTGGAGACCGTCTCCGGGCGGATACCCGCCTGGCGCGCCTGAGCGCGCAGGTCTCCCAGACATGTGTCAAAGGAGCCGGCGGCGGCCGAGCAGACAGAAGCTGCTCCGACAAGGCACAAGCCAACCCAGTGGGCAATTGAGCGTTTATTCATCATGGATTCCGGGAAAGGCGGTCTTGCAAGGGATCAGCCAATCACTCTACACCCGGTCCATATGACTTGAAAGGTGGTTTGATCCACCGTCCATGGCGGATCAAAATCGGTTGGGTCTTAGAACGTGAACTGCAAGCCTGCGGAAGCAAGATCGAAGTTGATTTCGAAATTGTCCTTGTCAACTGGGATACGCTCGTATTCTGCCCGCAGGCTCAGATGCGGCAGGATGTTGAACTTGACGCCAGCGCCATAGAACACATTGCTGCCGTCGCGGTTAAGATCCAGCCGGCCAGGTCCATCCGCTTCCACGTCCCACCAGGCCATGCCGCCCTTGGCGAACAAGGTCACGAAATCGTTGGCCAAGGGCAGCGACAATACAGCGGCGCCCGTATAGACGTCCCCTTTGAGCTCGACACCATATTCCTCGGTCTCGCCGAGATAGATGTACTGTGCTTCCAGGCCCAACCAGGGAAGAATATCCACTCCGACAAAGCCCTTGCCGGTCGACACATCGTCATCGAAATCCGTCACGTCCTCGGGAAGCTCGATGTCGCGATCGGCAATTTTCAGATCCTGCGCAGTGGCATAGATATAGCTGATGCCAATATAGGGACGAAGTGTGTCACCCGCCTGGACAGCCAGCGGCAACATGCCACCCAAGCCTAACAGCGCACACAAGCCGATTTTGCTCTTCATACGTATACCTCCACTCCACATAAGCCTTATTGGGTTACAACAAGCGAACCTGGTGCAATGCAAGAAGCATGGGGTTGAACTGCCTCCGGAACGACCAGCGCATGCCAGTAGAACTGATTAGGCGACCTCTAATCAAGCACCCATCCAAATTCCTTGGTCCTTGTCATGGGCTCTCCAGAGCGGCGCGCCGAGGATCAGCGCATCGATGAATCCCGCAAAGGCTGTACTTGGCCGTCAGCCATTGGGAGTCGGCCATTTTTAGCGTTGCTTGACACCTTCACGCCCCTGCAGCGGCGTTCGTCAGCACCGAGCCGAAGCTTTCCTTCACTTCCCGGCGCTGCACCTTTCCGACTGGGGAAATAGGCAGCGAAGGCACAAAGATGACCGAACGCGGTGTCTTGTAGCCGGCCATGCGGCCTTCGCAATGGGCCATCACGGCCTCTGCCGTCAACTGGGCGCCGGGCTTGAGGACTACGACCGCCCGCACCGACTGCCCCCATTTCTCATCCGGCACGCCAATGACGCAGACCTGCTGGATGTCGGGATGGTCGAGCAGAATTTCCTCTATTTCGTGGGGAAAGATTTTCTCGCCGCCGCTGGAAATGCATTCCTTCTTGCGCTCCACGACGCGCAGGTCACCATCGCTATCGAAATAGCCCAGATCGCCGCTGTACAGCCAGCCGTTACGCACCGTTTCGGCGGTCTTGTCGGGTTCGTTGAAATAGCCTTTCATCACTGAGCCGCTATGGTAGATGATTTCGCCGATCTCCCCAGGCTTCACATCCCGATCCTGCTCATCCACGATGCGGGTTTCCACCACCGGCTTGCCCACGCAATGGTCCTTGAGCGTCGCGGGACTGAAATCAAACCGGAACGAGGTAACCGGCGTCATTTCAGTCTGGCCAAAGCCATCGGCGATGACCACGCCGGGGAAGGCAGCGAAGATCTTGCGTTTGAGCGCGGCCGGACATACCCCGGCGCCGGTGGCGCAGGCCAGTATCGAACTGCGATCAAAGCGCTCGATACCCGCATAATCGACGAGCATGCGCCAGGCCGTGGGCACATTGCCCAGCAGCAAGGGCCGTTCCTGTTCGACCAACTTGAGTACCGCCTCGGGATCGAAACTGACCCCGCGCGGCATCACCAGTGTCATGTTGCCCAGCAGGGGCGCGAGCACGGCCAGTTGATAGGCCGCATCATGGAACATTGGGAATGACGGCATCATGGCCTTGATCGGCTGGCGTGCCCCCAGGCGCACCGCCAGCGCACTGCCGATCAAGCGGTCGGCGAGCCGGATGATGCCTTGTTGCAGCCAGCGCCGCCCCAGCACATAGCGCACGGCGCGCGACTGGATCAGGCTCACGGCTGGACCCGGCAAGCGATGCCGCAACATCGTCTCCAGATCAGGCGTCACCTGGAAATGACCCAACTGCGTCACCACCGTGCGCACAATGGATTGCACCATGCGCACATGGTTGCCGTAGGTCAGCATCACGCCTTTGGGCAGGCCCGTGGTGCCCCCCGTGTAGCACAGCACACAGGTGTCCTCCAGATGGGTAGGGCCAATCGGAAAGCCGACGCCGTGACGGCTCATCAGCGCTTCGTATTCCAGCGCGTCAGGAAACTCCGGCGTGTCCAATCCGACGTAGTGCGTCACCGTCGGCATATGATCACGCGCACCAGCGACGGCCTCCATCCACAGGCGTTCGAACAAAAATGCCTTGGCCTGGCAATGGTTCGCCTGATAGGCGATCTCGCGGGCGGTGAAGCGGTAGTTCATGGGCACCGGAATCGCGCCCAGTTTCTGCACAGCGTAATTGGCCTCGAAAAATGCCGGGCAGTTGTGGAACATCAGCACCACCCGATCCCCCGGTCCGACGCCAAGCGCTGCCAGGGCGCTGGCCAGGCGGCTGGCGCGTTCGTTCAGCGCCTGCCAGGTGACGCGCTGGTCACCATAAACCAGAAACACCCCCTGCGGATTGTGGCGCACACAGCGTTGCAGGGCATCTTCCATGAAATTCCAGATCATGATCTCCTCCTCCCTGAGGAACCCCTGGTCGGGGATTCGGTCTTATTATCCGCACCGACCAAGTATAGAAGTCAGCCAGATATTTTCCGGCGCGCCTTCCTGTTTGCAATTACTTCCCTTCCTGAGGAGATAGAATGGATCTGTTACGCATCATCATTTCCGTGTTACTGCCGCCTCTTGGCGTGTTCCTGCAAGTCGGCTTCGCCGGCGCATTCTGGCTCAATATCGTGCTGACCCTGCTGGGTTATATCCCAGGCCTGATTCACGCCATCTGGATCATCGCCCGGCGCTAGTTCTGGACTACAGACGCCTCCAGCGTGACTTGCACTTGACATTGACCGTCTGCGCCAACCGGCACCAAGGTCAGAGATCGCACACGCAAGCCGCGTTGCGTCACCTGTGCTAACCAGTGCAGCAGGCTCTCGTAAGGCAGTTCCTTGAAGCTGATCTGGACACCGGCGTCACCCTGGCTTTGCGCCTGTCCCACAAAAGGCTCCAGTTCCATGTCGCGGGTGAGTTGTTGAGTGATCAGCAGTGGACTCTCGCCCGATGGGATCGCATTCGCCGCCCCGTCACGTAGCGTAGCCAGTTCCTTGGCGGCCTGTTGCATCTCCCGCAGTTGTTCGCGCTGGCCGACCACCGTCGTCTCCAGAGCATGCAGCCGTTGCATCCCTGGCCGGATCACCCCCAAGATCCAAGCGGCGACGACCACTACCAGCGTCGCCAGAATCAATAGCTGGCGCTCACGCAGCGTCCGCTGCGCCCACCACTCCCGCGCCCTCATGGCAGTGCCTCCACCCGAATGCGGGCGCGGGTGGCGCCATTCTCGGCGCTGGCCGAAAGCCGACTCATGCGCACCCGCGCCTCGCTCAATGGCGCGGACAAAGCTTCCAGGGCCGCCAGGTCAGCGGTACGCACAGCCATTTCGAGCACACCATCCTGATAGCGGAGATCGTCCAGGGCGTACCCCGGTAAACCGGTCAGCGGGCCGGAGACCGTCCCCAGCAGGCGCAGCAGCGGATCAGCACCGCTGGATTGGCGTAATCGCCCCAATTGCTGGGCCATCTGAGCCGAAGGATCCACCACCCGCCGCGCCTCGGGGAAATGCTCCCGATAGAGCGTTTCCATCTGGCCAGCCAAAAGGGCCCGCTCCCGCTCCAGGGTATGGACGCGATACCCGAGGAACCCGCCGGCAAGCACGCCCCACAGCGCCAGCAGCGACAAGGACCAGCGCCAGCGCTGGAACAGATCACCCAATGCCATCGAGCCACGGCCACTCGACGCATCATTCAACGCCAGCGAGACAGCCGCGTCCAAAGTCTGGCCATCCCATGCCTGATCGAGCGACAAGGACTCAAGCGTCCAATCGGCCAGCAACGGCGCCAGCGCCTGCAGATCGGCCCCCTCGGCCACGAACCGCAACCGTTGCGGACGCGGCGCGGCATCCGCCAGCATCCGCCGCAACAAGGCTTCGAAGACCGGGCGCTCGCAACCCCATCCCGACCAAGGCCCTGTACGCACATTCACCTCACCTTCCGGCTCCAGGGCCACGGTCCAGCTTCCCGGCTCCCAGGCGAGCGCCAGGCAAGCGGGCACCAGTGGCGCGGCGCCCATCCCCGCCTGGATCAGGCGCGCACGCCAGCGCGCCACGTCAACCCGGGCCGCGGCAAGCACGGGAATTCCGCCATCCCCCTGGCGCGGCCCGATGACGAAATGGTATTCCTCCACTTCACCGGGCAAGGATTCTTCCAAGGCATAGGGCACGGCCTGGGCAAGAGCAGATCTCCCACGCACCGGCAACCGCAGCGTCTGCAGCAACAGACGCGAGGTGGGTGCCAAGGCCCACACCGGACCCGATCCCAACGCTGCCACGTCCGGCAGTTCGACCTGCCAGTCCGGCATCGCCGCATGCGCATCAATCCGACGCCAGCGCAGCGG
>JBARUT010000203.1:0-4243 GCA_049645885.1 Candidatus Macondimonas sp. | reverse complement strand
CCATGAACTCACGCGCCGCCGTCGCCTGGGAGGCCGGCAAACCTCTGTCGATCGAGGAAGTGGAAGTCGCCGATCCGCAAGCTGGCGAGGTGCGCGTGCGCATCGTGGCCACCGGGGTCTGCCATACCGACGCCTTTACGCTGTCGGGGACCGATCCCGAGGGGCTGTTTCCCGCCATCCTCGGCCATGAAGGCGCCGGCGTTGTGGAATCGGTCGGTCCCGGCGTGACCCTGGTGAAACCCGGCGATCATGTGATCCCGCTGTATACAGCCGAATGTGGGGAGTGCAAGTTCTGCCGTTCGGGCAAGACCAATCTGTGCAGCGCAGTGCGCGAAACCCAGGGCCGGGGCGTGATGCCGGACGGAACCAGCCGCTTTTCCTTGAATGGCAGCCCCATCCACCACTACATGGGGACCTCTACCTTCAGCGAATACACGGTGCTGCCGGAAATCTCGCTGGCGCGCATCGACCCGACTGCGCCCTTGGAAAAGGCCTGTTTGCTGGGCTGCGGCATCACCACCGGCATCGGCGCCGTGCTCAATACCGCCAAGGTCGAAGCCGGCGCGACGGTCGCCGTCTTCGGACTCGGCGGCATTGGCCTGTCCGTGATCCAGGGCGCGGTCATGGCCGGCGCCTCCCGCATCATCGGCATCGACACCAACCCCGCGAAGTTCATCATGGCCCGTCAGATGGGCGCCACCGATTGCATCAACCCACAGGAATACGCCGAGCCCATCCAACAGGTCCTCATCGCCATGACCGACGGCGGGGTGGACTATTCCTTCGAGTGCATCGGCAATGTGCAGGTCATGCGTCAGGCACTGGAGTGCTGCCACAAGGGCTGGGGCGTCTCTACCATCATCGGTGTTGCCGGCGCAGGCCAGGAGATTGCCACCCGGCCCTTCCAGTTGGTCACCGGGCGGGTATGGAAGGGCTCGGCCTTCGGCGGCGTCAAGGGCCGCAGCCAACTGCCGGGTTACGTCGACCGCTACCTCAAGGGCGAGATCCGCATCGATGACTACATCACGCACACCTTCGGCCTGGAGGACATCAACCGCGCCTTCGACCTCATGCACCGGGGCGAAAGCATCCGCTCGGTGATCCTGTTCTGAACAGGGCGATAAGCGTGAGGCTAGGCCATGCCGTTTATCCAACAGAACGGCAACCCGGCACAGGCGGAACGCATATCCCCCGATTGTTTTACAAGCGCTCGCAAACACCGTATCTCTTGGGAAACCATTGGAAAATGGATGTCTGAACCGCCCCCATATGGAGCATGCCATGAGAATCGTGATCACCTATCTGCTCGCGCTGACCCTGTTTTTGGCCATGGATCTGGTCTGGCTGGGCTATGTCGCCAAGGATTTCTATCTCTCGCGCATGGGCACGATCATGCTCGATCGACCCAAGATGGGCATTGCGGTGCTGTTCTATACGGTTTACGTGATCGGCCTGATGGTTTTCGTGATCACGCCCGCCCTGGCAGGTGGCAACTGGCAAGCCGCCGCGCTGAATGGTGCCTTGTTCGGTTTTTTCACCTATCTCACCTATGACGCCACGGCTTATGCCGTCCTCAAAGGCTACGACCCATTGGTCGCCGTGATCGACACTGCCTGGGGAAGCTTCCTCGCGGCGGCCGTCAGCGCCAGCACGGTCGCCCTGATCCATCTGTTCGGGCCAAAAGGCTGATTCAGGTACACAGCCATATTCACACGCGGAGCGGGAATGACAGCCATCAGCCGGGCGGCGGATGCATACGGGAAGTGTAGCGTTGATGGCGCCGCAAGCCGGATTGGCGCCGTCCAGTGCTTGCTGGGGCTCAGTCAAGCGGGGCGCTGCGGCCCAACCAATCCTTGGCGAACTGCCAGGCCACCCGACCGCTGCGCGAGCCGCGTTCCAGTGCCCATTGCAGCGCGGCCCGGGTAACCGCCTCTTCCGTGACATCGGCAACTCCGAAGCGGACCAGCCAGTGGCGCACGATGGCCAGGTACTGGGCCTGGTCGAAGGGGTGGAAGGACAACCACAGCCCGAAGCGTTCGGACAGGGAAATCTTCTCTTCCACCGCCTCGCCCGGATGAATCTCCCCTTCCAGCACCCGCGTGTCACGATTGTCGGCCAGGGACTCGGGCATCAGGTGGCGGCGGTTGGAGGTGGCATAGATCAGGACATTTTCGGGCGGCGCGCTGATCGAGCCTTCCAGGACGGCCTTGAGATGCTGATAGCCTGGTTCGTCACTGGAAAAAGACAGGTCATCGCAGAACAGAATGCAGCGTTCCGGGCGGCCATGGAGCTGGCTCAGCAGGTCGGGAAGTTCGTCCAGTTGCGCCTTGCCGACCTCGATCAGCCGCAAACCTCGCGGCGCATAGGCCGCCAGCACGGCCTTCACCAGAGACGACTTGCCGGTCCCTCGCGCGCCCCACAGCAGGGCATTGTTGGCGGGCTGACCGGCCAGAAACTGGCGGGTGTTGCGCTCCAAGATGTTTTTCTGCCGGTCGAGCCCGAGCAGATCATCCAGGGCCATGACCGATGGAGCGGACACCGGCTCCAGGATGCCCCGTCCATTTCGCCCGCTGCGCCAACGCCAGGCCGCAGCCTGCGCCAGATCGACCGGTGCGGCGACGGCGGGGGGTAGCCAGGCTTCCAGCCGGTCCGCCAGTCCATGCAGCCGATCCAGCAGGCGCTCCAGATCATTTTCAGGCATGGCTCAGCGCCTCCTGAGGCGTCCCGCGGCCCTGCGGCTGGCCCTCGATGGGCACCATACCAGCATCCGGCAGCAGGATATTGCTGAGGCGCCATTTGAGCCCATGGCGGCTCAGCACGAAGTGAATCAGATCGCCGTGGCGCGTGCGCACCTGCACGAAGAAGCGATTCGGGCTATCGAAACGGGTGCGGGCATCCCGAAAAGGATCGGCGGGAGGCGCCGTCCCGGGGGCATCGGGATCGGCCGGCGGCACAGTCGCGGGCCGGGGGCCATACCCCGCCATCAGGCTGGCCAAGCCAGTCGGCGTGATGAGCGCGTCCACGGCGTGCTCCGCCAGCTGCGTCGTCAGGCCCAGGGCCAGGGCCGATAGCGGACTGTCGTGCAATTGCGGGATGGCTTGGGCGGTGCGGGCGCTGATCTGATCCTTGAGGTTGCTGCGAAGGGTTGGAAAGTCCACTTGATCTGCGAGCCGTTCGGGATCCTGTTCCTGGATCGCGGTGCGGAGCTGGTACAGGGTCAGGTAAGGTCCCGCGACGCCGGCGCCGACGAGCAGGGCCAGCACCAACAGCGCGAACACAGCCATGCGTTTCAACATCAATCGCCCCCGTGTGGATTTAGCGCTTCACGATACCACGGAGACTCGGGTCGCCCCGCGCGGGTTGGGGCTTATTCCGAAAGCCGAGCTGGCGGGGAATCGATGGGCGAAGACATTTTCCCCCAGCACCGTGAGCTCACGTCGTGCGCCCACTTGGGATCGGGGATGGCGTCGAGCAGGCCGCGTGTAAGGGATGCCGGGGGGTCTGGAACACCGCCTCGTCCGGCCCGGCTTCGACCGTCTGCGCCAGATACATGATCTGGAATCGAAAGAGTGGTCATGTAAATATGCATTGCCCTGAAAAACATGAATCAGACAAGCGGCTATCCGGAGGAAACCATGATCCAGTTTTACCAGCTCAAACGCACTTGGGGTATCCCCAATCTCTGCCATTTTTGCTGCAAGACCGAAACCTATCTGCGCATGGCGGCGCTTCCCTATGAAGTCAATGCCACACTTCCGCTAATGGCTCCCAAGGGAAAATTGCCCTATATCGTCGATGGTTCTGCGCGCATGGGCGATTCACGATTCATCGTCCGCTACTTGAAAAAGACCTATGGCGATCATTTGGATCAGCAGCTCAGCACAGCCCAAATCGGGGCGGGACGTGCCATGCAACGATTGCTCGAAGAACATCTTTATTGGGTCACCATGTTTACGCGCTGGGATTGGACACGGGAAAACTGGGAGACCAATAAAACAGCGATTTTCAGCGGCATGCCCGTTCTAATTCGAGATGTCGCCGCCTATCACACGCGCCGAGGAATCCGCAAACAGCTTTGGGGACACGGTACCCGACGGCATAAACCCGAGGAAATTTTTGAATTGGGATTTGAGGACATTGATGCGGTGTCAAACTTCCTGGAGAACAAGCCCTATCTCCTTGGCGAGACACCCACCAGTTTCGACGCCACCGGATATGGCTTTCTGGTCAATACGCTCGCGTG
>JBARUT010000202.1:0-5578 GCA_049645885.1 Candidatus Macondimonas sp. | reverse complement strand
CGCGCGAAGTAATCCTGGCCAGCGGCAATGCGGGCAAGCTGCGGGAATTCCAGGGCTTGCTCGCGCCCCTGGGCTGGACGCTGATCCGCCAGAGTGAACGCGGGGTCGTGCCCGCCGTGGAGGATGGCCTGACGTTTGTGGAGAACGCCCTGGCCAAGGCCCGGGCCGCCAGCGCCCAGACCGGCCTGCCGGCGCTCGCCGATGATTCCGGGCTGGTGGTGGATGCCCTGGATGGCGCGCCCGGCGTGCATTCGGCCCGCTATGCCGGTGCCGAGGCCAGTGATGCCGACAATATCGCCCGCCTGCTCGCCGCGCTGGCCGATAAGCCGCAAGCCGAACGCTGCGCGCACTTCCATTGCGTCCTCGTCTATCTGCGCCATGCCGAGGACCCCGCGCCACTGATCGGTCAAGGGCGATGGAATGGTCGCATCCTGGAATCGCCGCGGGGTACGGCAGGCTTCGGCTACGATCCCGTCTTCTGGGTACCGGAGCGGGGTTGCAGCGCGGCCGAGCTGGACGCCATGGAAAAAAACCGCCTCAGCCACCGCGCCCAAGCACTGAACGCACTGCGGAGTCAGTGGACCGGCACCGACCACTGAGCGCCCGATGCACCCCCAAGGACTGATCACCCCGCCGCCCCTGGCCGTTTACGTGCATCTGCCGTGGTGTGTGCGCAAATGCCCCTACTGCGATTTCAATTCCCATGCGCGCAATCCGGCGCTCATCCCAGAAACCGATTACCTGACCGCTCTGGAAGCGGATCTGCGGCAAGACCTGGCCTTGCTGGGCCCACCACGCCCGGTGCAGAGCGTCTTCTTCGGTGGCGGTACGCCAAGCCTGTTTTCAGCCTCGGCCATTGGCCAGATCATCCACAGCCTGCGCGCCCACCTCCCTTTTGCGCCCGCTGCGGAGATCACCCTGGAGGCCAATCCCGGCACCTTCGAGCAGGCCCGTTTTGCCGGCTACCGCGAAGCCGGTGTCAATCGACTCTCGCTGGGGATTCAAAGCTTCAATGACCGCCACCTCAAGTCCCTGGGCCGCATTCATGGAGGCAACGAGGCCCTGTGTGCGGTCAATGCGGCCCGCGAGCTGGGCTTTTCCGGTCTCAATCTGGACCTGATGTACGGACTGCCCGGGCAAACCGAAACCGAGGCACTGGAGGATGTCGATCAGGCGCTGGCGCTGAATCCCGATCACCTGTCGCACTATCAGCTCACACTGGAACCCAACACACCCTTCGCCATCCGGCCGCCTACCCTCCCGCTGGGGGAAACATTGTGGCGCATGGAGCGGCGCTGTCGAGTCCGGCTGGCGCGCGCCGGTTTCCGCCAATACGAGGTGTCGGCCTTTGCCCGACCCGGCCATGCCTGCCGACACAATCTCAATTACTGGACCTTTGGGGATTATCTGGGGCTTGGGGCAGGGGCCCATGGCAAATTGACCGATCCCGGCTCAGGGCAGATCTGGCGGACGCGCAAACACGCTCACCCGCAACGCTATCTGGCCACCGCCAAAGGTCCGGAGCGACTGGCCGAGCACGCCGCTGTAGCGCCCATGATGCGGCCGCTGGAGTTCCTGATGAATGCCCTGCGATTGACCGACGGATTCAGGCCGGAACTCTATGCGCGGCGCACCGGGCTGGATCCGGGCGCGCTGCTGGGCAAGCTGGCGCCGGCACTGGCCGATGGCTTGCTGCGGTTGCAGAGTGGCAGCCTGAGGCCCACCCCACGCGGGATGGCCCTGGTAAACGAATTGCTGTTGCCGTTTCTGGATGATGAATCACTGCCATCCGCCTGATCAGCATCGAAAACCGCCCGTTGCCCACTGTTTTTCCCCAGCTTATGCACAGGATCGACCCAATCCAGGGGTTGACTTTTTTCGCTTCAAAAAGCTCTCAACAAAATCAATAAATAAAAACAACTTATTGAAAAACAATGATTTTAAGAAAACGGTCATTTTATGACCAGGGAACTGAAACCCTTGTTTCTTGCGGCTTTCCACACCTTGCCCGCGCCTTACCCACAAGATTATCCACAGGCAATGTGGACAACCCGCAGGCCCACGCTGATGATCCTCAACTACCGTGTTCCGCCGCAGGTGGGCTATCCTTGGCCCCTCGACCGTCCTCCTCCACCCTTGGATTTCCATACAATCCGCATGCGCGCCGATGCCATTCTTCTCATGGCCAAAGCGGTCCTTCGCATTGAGGCCGAGGCCGTTGCAGCCCTCATCGACCGGATCGGCGAGGACTTCCTGCAGGCCTGTGAACTGCTGCTCGGCTGTCAGGGTCGGGTGGTTGTCATGGGCATGGGCAAATCCGGCCATATCGCGCGCAAGATCGCTGCCACGCTGGCCAGCACCGGCACGCCCGCGTTTTTCCTTCACCCGGCGGAGGCCAGCCATGGCGACCTGGGGATGGTGACCCGAGCCGATGTGGTGATTGCGCTGTCGAATTCTGGCGAAACCCAGGAGATTCTGGCCATCGTCCCGCTCCTCAAGCGCCAGGACATCCCGCTCATTTGCATGACCGGCCAGCCCCACTCCAGCCTGGCGCGCGTCGCAAGTGTGTGTCTGGATATCGCCGTGGATCAGGAAGCCTGCCCGCTGGGCCTGGCGCCAACTGCAAGTACCACCGCAGCGCTCGCCATGGGAGATGCGTTGGCCATCTCCCTGCTGGAGTCGCGGGGCTTCACCGAAGCGGATTTCGCGCGTTCCCATCCGGGCGGCACGCTGGGCAAGCGCTTGCTGTTGCGGGTGGAAGACCTGATGCATCGGCCGCCCCGCGTGCCTGAGGTCGCCTTGGGCACATTTCTGGGGGATGCCTTGCTGGAAATGACGCGGCAGGGCTTGGGCATGACCACGGTGGTGGACGCCCAAATGCGCCTGCAGGGGATTTTCACGGATGGCGACCTGCGCCGCGCCTTGGCTGATGCCGTTGACCTGCAGCGAACGCCCATTGAAGCGGTCATGACCCGGCATGGCACGACGCTCGCCCCCGACGCGCTGGCCGTGGAGGCGCTGAATGTCATGGAGGCGCACAAGATCACCGCGCTGGTGGTGGTAGATGACACGGATCGCGTCATCGGCGCCCTGCACATGCACGATCTGCTGCGGGCTGGCGTGGTATGACGCAGATAGCGGAACTGCTTGCGCGGGCACGCCGCATCCGGCTGGTGGTGTTCGACGTGGATGGCGTCCTCACCGATGGCCGCCTGTACTTTTCCCCCGAAGGGCCGGAGATGAAGGTATTCCATGCCCGCGACGGCTTGGGAATCAAGCTGCTGGCACGCCATGGGATCGCCGTTGCCGTCATATCCGGACGCGAATCCCCGGTGGTGGCACGCCGCATGGATGCCTTGGGCGTAACCCATGTCTATCAGGGTCAAGACGAGAAGCTGCCGATCCTGCACCAGCTGCTGGGCGAATTGACGCTTCCATCTGAGAGCTGCGCCTATGTGGGGGATGACGTGATTGATCTACCGCCCATGGCACGGGCGGGCCTCGCCTGCGCCGTGGCCGACGCCCATCCTGCAGTGCGCCGCGCCGCGCATTGGGTCACCCAGGCCGGCGGCGGAAAAGGCGCAGCGCGCGAGGTCTGTGACCTGATCCTGGCGGCCCAGGATGCCCTGCCGGCCGAGTGGCAGCCGGCGCCGTGAATCGGGTGATCCGCCGCCCATGGGGCTTCCTGCTGCCCTTGGGGGCCTTGGCCGCATTCCTGGTATTCAATCCCCTGCGGGAGGATAGAGACACGGACGTGGAAAACGGCAACCAACAGGCGGATTACGAACTCCATGGCTCCCGTATCGACCGACTGGATGATGCGGGCCAGCTATCCCTGCGTTTGTTCACCAAGACGGCAGGCCATCTGCCATCGCTCGCGGGAACCACACTGACCGAGGTGACCTTGTTACAGCCCAATGAACAGGCCGTCCCCAATCGCTTGCAGGCGCCCAGCGGCTTTATCCCCGACGATCAAAGCCTGCCCATGCGACTCGCCGCCCCGGTCCGCATCGAGATCCAGGACCGTCACGCAGGTCTGCCCTGGCAGCTTGAGACCGGCGAACTGGAATACCGCAGCCAAACCCAGCAACTCCATTCCAGTGCTCCGGTTACCTTGACGCAAGGCGACAACCGGCTTGTAGCACAGGGGATCGATGCAGACCTGAGGCAAGGCCAGGTCATCCTGCTGGGCCAGGTGAGGGCGCGATATGTTCCGTAAAGCCGGCAACACACGATCCATCCTGGCAGCGTTTCTGCTTGGCCTGAGCGGTCTCATGGCAGCGCCACTGGCGGCGGCGCCACTCCCCATGGACCTGCCCATCCAGATCGAAGCGGATCGGGCCGAACTGGACCAAGGACAACGCCAAAGCATTTTCGTCGGCAATGTCCGGATCACCCAGGGCGCCGCCGTATTCACCGGCGAACGGGTGACCCTGATCCACATGGCCCGTGGCGCGCCCCAACACATCGAGATCACCGGCAGTCCGGCTCATTTCAGTCAGCCGGCCGACGCGGGCAACCCCGCCATGGAGGCAAAAGCCAAAACCATGCGTTATCAGTCGGTGTCAGGCCAGCTCGAATTGAGCGGCGAAGCCTGGATACGCCAGGGCAGCGATGAGGTATCCGGCAACCGACTGGTCTACGATCGGCGCAACCAGCGCATCCTGGCGACCAGCGAGGATGGCGGCGAGGATCGGGTGCGCATCACGATTCAGCCGCGTTCAAGTTCAGGCCCCGCCGCGCCATGAGCAGCATCCTCCAGGCCGAATCACTGACCAAACGCTATCGAGGACGGTCGGTAGTGAGCCGGGTTTCGCTGCAGGTCCAAGCCGGGGAAGTCGTCGGCCTGCTGGGACCCAATGGCGCCGGCAAGACCACCATGTTCTACATGATGGCGGGACTGGTCAGTGCCGACGAGGGACGCATCCTGCTCGATGGCGAGGACATCTCGGTGTTGCCGATCCATGTCCGGGCCCGTCGTGGCATCGGCTATCTGCCCCAGGAAGCCTCCGTATTCCGCCGCTTGACCGTGGCCGAGAACATCCTCGCGGTCCTCGAGCTACGCCCCGGCCTTTCGGCATTGGCACGCCAGCAACGTTGCAGCGCCCTCTTGGAAGAGTTCCACATTGCCCATCTGCACGATTCGCGCGGCATGAGCCTATCGGGTGGGGAACGGCGGCGCCTGGAAATCGCCCGCGCGCTGGCCGCGGAACCACGATTTATCCTGCTGGATGAGCCTTTTGCAGGTGTCGACCCCATCTCGGTGGTCGATATCCAGCGTATCGTCATGCATTTGAGCAATCGCCAGATCGGCGTGCTGATCACCGATCACAATGTCCGTGAGACACTCCATATTTGCCAGCGCGCCTATATCCTTAACGAAGGCGGGGTGATTGCCCAAGGTGAGCCCGAGCACATCCTGGCCGATAAGACAGTCAGGGAGGTTTATCTGGGCCAGGCTTTCCAGCTCTGAACCCCTTTGTTTCAGTTGTTTCAGTCGTGTCACGTCCCGTTGCAAGGGAGTAGAATTTGAACGCAATGATTTCCGCCAACTGCTCACTCAACCCATGAAGCAGAC
>JBARUT010000201.1:0-5275 GCA_049645885.1 Candidatus Macondimonas sp. | reverse complement strand
TTTGTCAAGGAAGTGGTGGGCGGTACAAGATTCGAACTTGTGACCCCTGCCGTGTGAAGGCAGTGCTCTACCGCTGAGCTAACCGCCCACGCAAGTGCGGAATCCTATCCGAGGGTGCCTCAAGTCGTCAAGCTGCTCATGAAGGCTGGCCACCAGGCGATTTTAGCCGGGCGTGCAGTTACACTCGGCAGGCCTGTTGCTTCTGGAGAGAACCCCCAATGCGTCGCACACTTCTGGTCCCGGTATGGACTGGTCTTCTTGGATTTGGCGCGGTGTCTGCCGCCGAGCCGCTTGTCGCGCCTCAGGCTTTGTCCAGTTGCGCCGTGTTGATTGACGCAGAAGCGCGGCTGAGCTGCTATGACACAGTTGCGGGACGCACGCCTACGGAGCGTGTGGAGCCTGGGTTTTCCTCCGAGCCCACGGCAGCAGATGCTGCGGAGCAAGGTACGCTGGACGCCCTGGTGACGGCGGCCACGCCGCCTCCGGCCGAGGAGCCGCCTTCTCCTCTGGCCAAACGCTGGCAACTGGTGGCGCAAAGCGATCGGGGACCCTTTGTGATCACGCCCTATCGACCCACCTACATCCTGCCGGTTTCCTACGCTGCGCGGCGCAATCAGGAGCCATTCCAGGCCACCTTTGGCGAGGATGAGTCGTATGATTCGATGGAGGCCAAGTTCCAGCTCAGCTTCATGAGCAAACTCTGGCCCGAGTTCCTGCATCCGCGCGGCGACCTGTGGTTCGCCTATACCCAGCAGTCGTTCTGGCAGGTCTATAACGGGGCGGCCTCCGCGCCATTTCGGGAAACCAATTACGAGCCGGAACTGATCTATTCCTGGAAAACCGATTTCCGGACCTTGGGGCTCAACAGCCGCTTGTTGAACGTGAGCCTTGATCATCAATCCAATGGCCGCGCCGACCCGGTCTCTCGCAGTTGGAATCGCCTCGTCGCCAGCGCATTGTTTGATCGCGGGGACGATTTCGCCCTGGGCCTGAAGGGTTGGTGGCGATTGCCGGAAGATGAGTCCGAGGACGACAACCCGAATATCGAGGATTATGTCGGCAAGGCCGAGCTGTGGACCTTCTGGACTCGGGGCCGCAACAATTATGCAGTGATGCTGCGCAATAACCTGGACGTCAAGGAACCACGTGGTGCGGTGCAGGTAGACTGGAGCATTCCCTTGGGCCATTCGCCGGTGCGGGGCTATGTCCAGTATTTCTACGGCTATGGCGATGGCTTGATCGATTATGACTTCATCGCCAATCGCCTGAGCGTGGGGTTTCTGCTCACCGACTGGATGTGAGGCAGTCGCGGCGAGTTTGCTAGAATCGGCCGCCTTGGCGTGGCCCGCCCGCAGCTGTCTTCCTGTCCTTGAGAGCGTTCTTTCATCATGACCGTCGTCACCCGTTTCGCCCCCAGCCCCACCGGCCACTTGCACATCGGGGGCGCCCGCACGGCCTTGTTTTCGTGGTTGTATGCGCGTCGCAATGGCGGCCGCTTCATCCTGCGCGTGGAGGATACCGACCGGGAGCGTTCAACCGACGAATATGTCCAGGCCATTCTGGAGGGCATGGCTTGGCTGGGGCTGGCTCATGATGAGGGACCGTATTACCAGACGCAGCGCTTCGATCGCTATGGCGAAGTGATCACGCGCATGCTGGCTGAGGGCACGGCTTATCATTGCTATTGCAGCCGGGAGCGCCTGGAGACGCTGCGGGCGGACCAAATGGCGGCGAAGGAAAAGCCGCGCTACGACGGCTTGTGCCGCAATGGTCGGGCATCCATCCCCGAGGGGGTGAATCCGGTGGTCCGTTTCCGTAACCCGGCCGACGGCCAGGTGGTGTTCGAGGATCTGGTCCGCGGGTCCATCGCCTTTGAGAATGCCGAGCTGGATGACCTCATCATCGCCCGTTCGGACGGCACGCCCACCTATAATTTCACCGTGGTGGTGGACGATGCCGACATGGGGGTGACTCATGTCATCCGTGGCGACGATCACATCAACAATACGCCGCGCCAGATCAACCTGCTGCGGGCACTGGGGGTAAGGCCGCCGGCTTATGCCCATGTGCCCATGATCCTGGGCGCCGATGGCCAGCGCCTGTCCAAGCGCCACGGGGCGGTGAGCGTGCTGCAGTACCGCGACGAGGGTTATCTGCCCGAGGCCCTGCTCAACTATTTGGTTCGGCTGGGCTGGTCCCATGGCGACCAGGAGATTTTCAGCCGACAGGAAATGATCGATCTCTTTGATCTGACATCCGTACATCGCGCGCCGTCCACCTTCAACCCCGACAAGCTACTCTGGCTCAATCAGCATTATCTGAAAACGGCTGATCCGGCGTATGTCGCCGATCATCTGCGCAGTCATTTGGCGCGCCTGGGTGTCGATGCGAACGCCGGTCCAGATTTGCCAGGCGTGGTGGTGGCGCTGCGTGAGCGCAGCAAGACTCTGGTGGAGATGGCTGAGGGTGCGCGGTTTTTCTTTACCGATCCCCTTGCCTACGACGAAAAGGCCGTGGCCAAGCATCTGGGAGAGGAGGGGCGGCGCGCCCTGAACGCGGTGGGTGAGTCCTTGGCCGGACTCGACACGTGGACGACTGAAATCATCCACGACGCCATCGAGACAGTTGCCGCAGGGGGCGGCTGGAAAATGGGGCAGGTGGCGCAGCCGCTACGGGTGGCCGTGAGCGGGACAGCGGTTTCGCCTCCCATCGATCAAACTTTGGCTCTTATGGGGCGGGAAAAAAGTCTCGCCCGGATTGCAGCTGCCCTGCGTCATTCTGATCCGGGTTGATATTGGGGAGACGGGGTGGGTTCGCCCCGGAACACCTAATCCGCAGGCGTATAAGCCTCGTACTGTCCGCGTTGCTTAATATGCTGGAGAAGGATCCGCAGGCTCGGGGCGGCCGAATTTGCTTATGAATGGTAACTAGCTATTTCTACAAGGTTTTAATGCGTTTATATCGACCATTGGCGCAGAAAATAACTGAAGAAAAGGCTGGATTATTTGTCAGCCAATCACCATTCATCGGAATTTCATCGGAAGTAGGTTGTACTGATCATAAGAGTGCTCTATACTTCTGTCGTCATATTAAAACGAAACTTTAATAAATCATAAAAACGCCAAAATGAATACTCAGAGAGGGGGCGTATCGATCTTTAACTCTCCAGGAGATTCGCCATGAATTCCTTAGCGCGCTTGACCTACCCATTCCACTATCTAAAATTCTTTTTCCCCTTATTCCTTGTTTTTCTATCGCTATACTCCCTTGTTCATGGTGCAACGCCGGGTTGGAACCTGTTATGGGTTATCGGTTGTTTGCTGATACTGGAGTTCCTGTTGGGGGACACGGAATACAACCATGATTACCGCCGGCCAGCGGTTTTCGTGGGGATGATGTACGGATACATCCTGCTGACGCTCGCGTTGTACCTGCTTTTCGTCTGGACGCTGGTGTTCTATGCCAAGGGCACTGACTTTCTGGGTCTGGCGGACGTCGTGTATGCCATGACCCACGTGGACATGATCCAGGCGCATCAAAATGTGGGCTTGGGCAGCTTGATCTTCTATGTGATCATGGTTGGAACAGTGGGTGGTGCAGGCGCAATCGGTCTGGGGCACGAACTCAGTCATCGCACCAAGGAGCCAATCGCGACCTTGGCTGCCCGCGTAGCCGGGATTCCGGCGGCATTCACCTATTACGCCATCGAACATGCGCAAGGTCATCATTGCACTGTGGCGACCTCGGATGACTCCAGCACCGCACTTCGGGGGGAGTCACTTTATCGTTATTTCCTGCGCACCATGCCACGTGACTATCGCATGGCCTGGGATATCGAATCCGACAGGATGCGGCGCATGGGCCTTCCGACCCTGTCGTCGCGCAATCGTTTGTTGCAGGGCTGGCTGGCAGAAGCGGTAGTGTTCCTGGGCGTTGCCTGGGCCGCTGGTCCGGTCGGGTTCCTTTTGTTTGCGCTGGCGGCGCTGTGGACTCATTTTGCCTACAAGCTCGCCACCTATGGCCAACACTACGGGATTACCCGGGTGCCGGGATCCGAAGTCAAATCCCATCATGCCTGGGACTCGGCCAATCGGCTGGATTTCTGGTTGCTTGCTGGCGGATCGCGCCATATGCATCACCATCTCGACGGATCGGTGGAGTTCTGGAACCTGAAAACCATCCCCAATGCGCCGCGCCTCCGCTTTGGCTATCTGCTGACCATCCTGGCAGGAACGATCCCACCCTTGTGGTACAAGTTGTCGACGCCGATGCTGATCCAATGGGACGAGCAATGGGCGACGCCGGAGGAGCGCGTGTTGGCTGATCGCGCCAACGCAGAAAGTGGAATCCCCGAACTGGTCGCGAGAGCCGCAACGCCATCAAGCCAGGGCTATCCCAATTTGGCCTGAAGCGTTTTCAGTATCGGTGTAACGAATACCCCCATCCGCTTGTTCACGGGATGGGGGATTTTTTTCTCAATCCGCAGCAGATAAAGCATGTCGGTCGCCCTGGGCCGTTCGCATCGTCAGAAGTAGTGCCGCAAATCTAAACAGCGCGATAAGTTGAAACTCCAGGTATGAAGCCGGGCCGAGGCCGGTCTGGCGAGAAGGGGTTTCCGATGGTGAAGAAGTCAGCGCGGCGCACCTGCCGCACGCACCCCCGGTGTTCAAGGCGCAGGTAGCGCGGGGCCGCCGTGCGTGAAGACAAGATTCTGGCTGAGCCGGCCAAGTAGTTCGATCTGCACCCCAACCAGATCACCGATTGGAAGCGCCAGTTGCTGGAGCACGCAGCCGATGCCTTCGGCGGTGGCGCTGAAAGCAGGTCACGACCGTTTGGGAGCATTTTCCGGGCGCCTCCCCGTGGATCGGTGTTGATGCGCGTGGTTTTCCGGTCGGCAAGCTCGATATCTCGCTGACCGCGATTCTCTGGTTTCCCGACACGGTCGGCCCGGGCGGACCGCGGCGCTTCGCAGAGGAAATGCGTACCCCGCCGCGCTGGACCGCGCGCGCGTTTTCGGTCGAACGGCTGGCTGGTATGAATTTAGCCGTCAACACGAAATCTTGCCAGGCCAAAAGGACAAGGGCTCATGCGAGCTCTTGTCCCGGGTCCGGCATTGGCCCTTCGGTTCAGGAAGGACGATGCGCGGAGGACATCAATGGAAGGGGATGAAACTGCGGGTATTGGTCCAGTTGATATCGATTGGATCAAACTCACCAGAGCCATTCTTGGTGTAATAGGTGTTGCCGGAGTACTTGCCGGTGACGCCGACGCTCCA
>JBARUT010000200.1:0-6749 GCA_049645885.1 Candidatus Macondimonas sp. | reverse complement strand
GAGCGGGGCCGGGATGACAGCAGACGATGGCCAGTTGTTGGGCTGGATCGCTGGCGTCGATGAGGCCGGACGCGGCCCACTCGCCGGGCCGGTGATGGCGGCGGCGGTCATTTTGCACCCGGATCGCCCCATCGCCGGCCTGGCGGATTCCAAAGAGCTGTCTCCCAAGCGCCGGGAAGCGCTCTACATCCAGATTGTCGAACGGGCCCAGGCCTATGCGGTGGGCCGGGCGGAGGTGGCCGAGATCGACCACATGAACATCCTGCAGGCCACCTTGCTGGCCATGTCACGCGCGGTGCAGGCGCTCCAGATGATTCCCGAGATTGTGTGGATTGACGGCAACCAGGCCCCGCGCCTGACGATGCCGGTGCGCACCCTGATTCAGGGCGATCGCGACGGCGGTGCCATCAGCGCAGCTTCGATTTTGGCCAAGGTCAGCCGGGATCGGGAAATGGCCCGGTTGGCGGCGCTGTATCCCGAATACGGCTTCGAGCGTCACCAGGGTTATCCCACCGTTGCCCATCTGGCGGCCTTGATGCGTCATGGTCCCAGCCCGGTCCACCGGCTGAGCTTCGCGCCGGTGCGGCGTGCCCTCGCGGGGGCGGCACTGTGACGGTCTCTTTCGTGCACCTGCGGGTGCATACCGAATACTCACTGGTGGATGGGGCGGTGCGCATCAAGCCACTGGTGGCCCGGGCGCGCGAGCTGGGCATGCCCGCCGTCGGCATCACCGACCAGTCCAACCTGTTCGGTCTGGTGAAGTTCTACAAGGCCGCCCGAAGCGAGGGCATCAAGCCCATCGCCGGCGTGGACCTGTGGGTTGACGAAGGGGAAGCCCAGCCGCCCAGCCGATTGACCTTGTTGTGCCAGAACGCGGCTGGCTACCGTCATCTGACCCGATTGGTCACGCGCTTGTACCGCGAGGGCCAGGGCCGCGGCCTCCCGCTGTTGCAATGGGGCTGGTTGAATGAGGAAGGCGTGGATGGCCTGATCGCGCTTTCCGGAGGGCGGGAAGGCGCGATCGGCCGCTCGCTTCTCGCCGGCCGCGAGACGCAGGCGCGGGCATTGTTGACCGCAGCCACCGCCTTGTTCGGGGATCGCTATTACCTGGAACTGTGCCGCATCGGCCATGCGGACGAAGCGGTCTATCTGCCCGCCGCCGTTGATCTGGCCGGTCGTGCCGGCGTGCCCGTGGTGGCCACCAACGACGTGCGCTTCCTGCACCCCACCGATTTCGAAGCGCATGAGGTGCGGGTATGCATCAACAGCGGCCGCCTGCTGGATGATCCCCGCCGCCCGCGCGAGTACACGCCCCAGCAAGCCCTGCGTGCACCGGCCGAGATGGCGGCGTTGTTCGCCGATCTGCCCGAGGCCCTGGAAAACAGCGTGGAGATCGCCCGCCGCTGCAGCCTGCAACTGCGGCTGGGGGAAAACGTGCTGCCGCATTTCCCGGTGCCGGCGGGGCAGACGCCGGAAGCCTTCCTGGGTGACGCGGCCCAGGCCGGGCTGGAGGAACGCTTGGCGCGGGGGCGTGCCAGTTCCGCCGAACCCACGGTCTATGGTGAACGCCTGGCGCGCGAGCTCACCGTGATCCGCAGCATGGGGTTCGCCAGTTACTTTCTGATCGTGGCGGACTTCATCCGCTGGGCGCGCGCGAACGGCGTGCCGGTGGGGCCGGGGCGCGGCTCCGGGGCCGGTTCGCTGGTGGCTTATGCCCTGGGCATCACTGATCTGGACCCGCTCGCCTATGACCTGTTGTTCGAGCGTTTCCTCAACCCCGAACGCGTCTCCATGCCCGATTTTGATATCGATTTCTGCATGGAAGGCCGCGACCGGGTCATCGACTACGTAGCGGAGCGCTACGGTCGCGACCGGGTCTGCCAGATCATCACCTTCGGCAGCATGGCGGCCAAGGCCGTGGTACGCGACGTGGGACGGGTGCTGGGGCATCCCTACGGCTTCGTCGATCGCATTGCCAAGCTCATCCCCTTTGAGCTGGGCATCACCCTGGACAAGGCCCTGGAGCAGGAACCCGAATTGGGGCGGCTCTACCGCGAGGATGAGGCGGTCCAGACGCTGATGGATCTGGCGCGCGCACTGGAAGGCCTGGCCCGCAATGCCGGCAAGCATGCGGGCGGGGTGGTCATCGCGCCGTCCGAACTGACAGATTTCACGCCACTTTACTGCGAAGCCAGCGGCGAGAATCTGGTCACCCAGTTCGACAAGGACGATGTCGAAGCCGCCGGGCTGGTGAAATTCGACTTCCTCGGACTGCGCACGCTCACCATCCTGGATTGGGCGGTGGCAGCAATCAACCATGAGCGGGCCGGGCGAAACGAGGCAGCGCTGGATCTCGACGCCCTGCCGCTGGACGATGCGGCCACCTTCGCCCTGCTCAAGCGTTGCGAAACCACCGCCGTATTCCAGCTCGAATCCCGCGGCATGAAGGATCTGATCAAACGCCTGCAGCCAGACTGCTTCGAGGACATCATTGCCCTGGTGGCCCTGTTCCGGCCCGGCCCCTTGCAGTCGGGCATGGTTGACGATTTCATCAACCGCAAGCACGGCCGCGCCAAGGTGGACTATCCCCACCCGGCACTGGAACCCATCCTCAAGCCCACCTACGGCGTCATCCTGTACCAGGAACAGGTGATGCAGATCGCCCAGGTGCTGGCCGGCTTCACCTTGGGCGGTGCCGACTTGCTGCGCCGCGCCATGGGCAAGAAAAAAGCCGAGGAGATGGCCAAGCAGCGCGAAATCTTCGTCAGCGGTGCCGGGAATAAGGGGGTGGATGGCGCCATCGCCACGCACATCTTCGACCTTATGGAGAAGTTCGCCGGCTACGGCTTCAACAAGTCCCACTCCGCCGCCTACGCCCTGCTCTCCTACCAGACGGCCTACCTCAAGACCCATGCGCCCGCTTCATTCATGGCCGCCGTGCTTTCCGCCGACATGGATCACACCGACAAGGTGGTGACCCTGATCGATGAGTGCCGGACCATGGGGCTGGTCGTGCAACCGCCGGATGTGAACCGCTCCGACTACCGCTTTACCGCCACCGATCCGGCCGGACTGCAATATGGCCTGGGGGCCATCAAGGGCGTGGGCTACAACGCTATCGAGGCGATCGTGCAGGAGCGCGTCAGCGGCGGACCGTTCCGGGATCTGGTTGATTTGTGTTGTCGGATGGATGGGCGGCGTGTCAACCGACGTGCACTAGAGGCCATGATTCGTGCCGGCGCGCTCGACAGTCTGGGCAATTCACGGGCCGGAATGATGCAGGGTCTGGACGAGGCCTTGCGGCTGGCTGATCAACAGGGACAGGCCGCTGCCACCGGGCAGGAAGACCTGTTTGGGCTGGCCCATACGCCGGATCTGCCGCAGCAGGCGGCCCTGACGCCGGTCCCCGAATGGCCCGAGGCCCAGCGCCTGCAGGAAGAAAAGGAAACCTTGGGGCTCTACCTCACCGGTCACCCCATCACGCAGTTCGAGGATGATCTGCGCCAGTTCGTGTCGAGCCGCCTCAGCGACCTGCTGGGCAGCGCGTCTGATCCCGGTACCCGGCGCGACGTGGTGGTCGCTGGACTGGTCGTCGCCATCCGTCGCCAGGCTGGCAAGCGTGCCTTCCTGACGCTGGATGATCGCAGCGCGCGCATGGAAGTGGCCGTATTCGAGGATCAGTACCAGCGCTTCCAACATCTGATCGTCAAGGATCAATTGCTGGTGGTGGTGGGCAGCATCGGCCTGGATGATTACTCAGGCAACCAGCGCCTGACGCCGCGCGAATTGTTGGATCTGGAACAGATGCGGCTGCGCTACGGGCGCCGGCTCACGCTGGCCCTCGATGGACAGGGCGGTGAAGGCGCTGTCGAACAGCTGATTCACTGCCTGGAGCCCTTTCGTGATGGCTCCTGCCCGGTGCGCATCATCTACCGCGCCCAGGCCGCCGAGGCTGTGCTCGCCCTTGGCGAATCCTGGCGGGTGCGGCCGTCCGGGGATCTGTTGCAGCGCCTGCGGGACTGGCTGGGCACGACGGCCGTCAGCCTGGAATATGCCCGTCCATCCCCCAGTCCCGGCAAACGCACTTCCCGGAGCGTCTTTGCAGAAGACTGAACGGTATTGCCGTTGAATCCGTGCTGGCAGGCGACCCGAAACCCAAGATCCCGCGCCGCGCTCGGACTCCAACGGCAAGCTCCTATGGAGCGGGCGAGCGCAGCGTCTTGTGCGCTTTCGGAAAGGAAGCAGCCAGCAGAGCGGCAGCGAGGCCGAGACCCAGGCTCAAACTGGTGTACCAGACCGGTAGCCGGCCGATCACCGGGCCAGTGAAGATCAGCGCGGCCAGCAGGGCGGCCCCCAGGGCATGCCAATATTCCAGCTCGATGACCGTGCGGGCCGTGGCGTAACCTGCAGCCGCCGAGGCCAGAATCCCGGGCAAACCGGCCAGAAGGACCTGGGGGAAAGCCTGAAACTGGCGGGCGAAAAAAGCACGGATTTCGGTTTCGTCCCACCCGCTCAGCCCAAAATAAAGACGGATCAGGCCCGACAGGGTCACGCTCACGATCACCATGGTGGCGAAATAGGCAGCCAGACCAATGCCGAGTGCGCGGATGCTGTTGCGGCTCCCTAATGCTGTCATGGCGGACTCCTTTCCCTCCGGAGACATGCTGTCCGGGACGAGAGGCGTGCGTCTCAACGACCAGCCGTGAAAGCTATCTGGGTCCTGGTGTCCCCACGCTCTTGGGTGGGGATAGCTGCTGGCAACGGCGAACCGCATGCGAAACCCACTCAGCGCCCCGGGATATATTCACCATTCAAGTAGAGCAGATAAACGCCGGTGAGGCTGAGACTGCTTCCGACGCGTGCCACTGGTTGAGCCACCACGCCGAGTCGATTGACCGGGAATGGAGCGTCTTCAATCGCCATCAGAGCCGCGCCGGCAGGGCCACTGATTGCGTATCCCGCCAGCACGGCGCTCCAGCCAGCAAAATGCAGCGGCGGGCTGAGCCCCTGTACGGTGGTCAGTTCAGTCCATAGCGGTTCCAGCCCACTCCGATAGTTCTGAAGCGCTTCTCTCAGTCCGGAGATCGGGCCTTGACCTTGGACGGCGCGCAGCTCGGCGTCGGACAGTTCGACCATCTCGGCCTGCGCCGCCAGCGGTGCCAGGGCAGTGACGGCAACAAAAATGGCAGGGTGCTTGAAGGTATTCATGACGTTTTTTCTCCCTTGTCGTCTACAAAGTCACCGGTTCACATGCCAGGCCTGTTTTTTTTATATCGGCATTGGAATGCGCTGCCTGAGTGGCGCTAAATGAACCGGGAGAGGTTCGGACTGGCGTCGCAGAGATAACTTGGACAGCGGGGAGGTTTTCTGGTGGAATGTGGCCCTTGCCGGAACTGGACGACGTGCCGCTCATGCAGCTTAATTTCCTTGAATTCGAGAAACCCATCGCCGAACTGGAAGCCAAGATCGAGGAACTCCGCCATGTCGGGGACGATTCCGCGGTCAATATCAGCGAGGAGATCCAGCGCCTCGAAGCCAAGAGCCAGGCCCTGACGGCCACGATTTTTGCCAAACTCACGCCTTGGCAGGTGTCCCAGATCGCCCGCCATGCCCGTCGTCCCTACGCGCTGGATTACATCGCAGCGATCTTCACCGATTTCGAGGAGCTGCACGGCGATCGGGCCTTCGCCGACGATGCCGCCATCGTGGGCGGCGTGGCCCGCTTGGACGGCCGGCCGGTGATGGTGATTGGCCAGCAGAAAGGTCGCGACACCAAGGAAAAGATCCGCCGCAATTTCGGCATGCCGCGGCCGGAGGGCTACCGCAAGGCGCTGCGCCTGATGGAGATGGCCGAGCGCTTTCACTTGCCGGTGCTGACCCTGATCGACACCCCCGGCGCCTATCCCGGCATCGACGCCGAAGAGCGCGGCCAGAGCGAGGCCATCGCCCGCAACCTGTTCGTCATGGCCCGGCTTGCGACCCCCATCATCTGTACCGTCGTTGGCGAGGGTGGCTCCGGCGGGGCACTGGCCATCGGCGTAGGCGACCGTGTGGCCATGCTGCAATACGCCATTTATTCAGTGATCTCGCCGGAAGGTTGCGCCTCCATCCTGTGGAAGGACGCCGCCCGTGCCGAGGAGGCAGCAGCCGCCATGGGCATCACCTCCGAGCGGGTCCTGGAGCTGGGCCTGATCGATACGGTAATCGAAGAACCCTTGGGTGGCGCCCATCGCGATCCGGAACTCATGGCCGAGCGGCTCAAGGCCTTTCTGATCCGCAGCCTGGATGAATTGCAGACCCTGGATGCCGACCACCTCATCCGGCATCGGCAGGAGCGCCTGATGGCCTACGGTCCCTTCCGCGAGACCTGACCGGGGCCGTGACCACGACGGAGCCGGTGCTGGAGGCCTTCCGCCGCGCGCTGCGGCAATGGCCCGCCGCGGGCCGGTGTCACCTGGCCTTCAGCGGCGGACTCGATTCCACGGTCCTGGTCGATCTGGCGCTGCGCTGTCGACAGGAACTGCCGCCGCTGCATGCCCTCTACGTCGACCACGGACTTCAGCCGGACAGCGGCAACTGGGCTGCGCATTGCGCGACCTGGTGCGCGGCGCGCGGCCTCGATTTCACGGCCCTGGCGCTTGATGGCAAGCCCCCGGCGGGGGAGAGCCTGGAGGCCTGGGCGCGTGATGCGCGTTACGCAGCCCTGGCGACGTGCTTGGCGCCGGGGGATCTGCTGCTCACCGCTCATC
>JBARUT010000199.1:0-1963 GCA_049645885.1 Candidatus Macondimonas sp. | reverse complement strand
GGCATGGCCAAGTACGCCCAGCTCCAGGCCGTCCTCGAAATGGCGCGCCGCCATCTGGGGGAGACCCTGAAGCGCGGCGATGCCCTGACTCAGCCCGACGCGGTGGGCCGCTTTCTCCAGAGCCGCCGGCGGGATTACCCGTATGAAGTCTTTGCCTGTCTGTACCTGGACAACCGGCATCGGGTGATCGAATTCTGCGAGCTGTTTCGCGGCACCATCGACGGGGCCAGCGTCCATCCCCGCGAGGTAGTGCGCGGCGCCCTGAACCACAATGCCGCCGCCGTGATCTTCTGCCACAACCACCCTTCCGGCGTGGCCGAGCCCAGCCGGGCCGATGAGGCCATCACCCGACG
Source organism: Candidatus Macondimonas sp. (assembly GCA_049645885.1). GTDB lineage: Bacteria > Pseudomonadota > Gammaproteobacteria > UBA5335 > UBA5335 > Macondimonas. The sequence continues at coordinate 1,610 of JBARUT010000199.1, read as the reverse complement.
CTTGCGCGAGGCGCTGGCCCTGATTGACGTGCGCGTGTTGGACCACCTGATTGTCGGCGACGGGCCATGCGTTTCCCTGGCCGAGCGGGGATTGCTTTGAAGATCACGGATTCGTGGGCGGTCCGCGAGATGAGCGTAACGATTGTTTTTCAGGAGACATCTGTCGCGCTGGTAAATGGGCATTGATGCATTCAGGCCTGAATGCGGATTGGGCGTGCAGCCGGCGCCTTGCCTTGATGGGCTGATTGCCACCCAAGCCTTGCGGGAGAGCGCCCGTACATGTTAAAAAGTGCGTTTAGCGCATCCCCCGAACTGGGGGCATTGTCTCGATTTGATAAGGATTGGATCCCATGTCCCGAGTTTGCCAGGTTACCGGGAAGCGTCCCATGAGCGGGAACAACGTTTCCCATGCCAACAACCGGACCCGCCGCCGGTTTCTCCCCAATTTGCATGAGCAGCGGTTCTGGGTCGACAGCGAGAAGCGCTTCGTGCGCCTGCGCGTCTCCACGAATGGGATTCGCACCATCGACAAGCTGGGCATCGATGCCGTTCTGGCCGATATGCGCAAGCGCGGCGAAAAGGTCTAAGGAGTTCCTCTCATGCGTGACAAAATCAAGTTGCTTTCCACGGCAGGCACCGGCCACTTTTATACCACCACCAAGAACAAGCGCACCAAGCCTGAGAAGATGGAGATGAAAAAATTCGATCCCGTCGTGCGCCAGCATGTGATGTACAAGGAAGCCAAGATCAAGTGATCCGGCTGTCCTGACGGACTATACGGCTTAGAGTCTGAACGAGCCCGCTCCCAGCGGGCTTTTTCATGCGCAAAGGGGGGCGGATGCCGGAATTGCCTGAAGTGGAGACCACTCGGCGCGGAATTGCGGCCCATGTCATCGGTCATCGCGTGACGCAGGTGTGCGTGCGCCAGGCTGCCCTGCGCTGGCCGGTTGCGCCCGATCTGCCAGAGACGCTGGCCGGTCAGGTGATCCGGGAGGTGGGGCGGCGCGGAAAATACCTGCTGCTGGGTTTCGACCACGGCACCCTGCTGGTGCATCTGGGCATGTCCGGCAACCTGCGTCTGGTTCCCGGCACGCTGGCGCCCTTGACGCACGATCATGTGGACTGGCTGCTGGACGATGGCCAGGCCCTGCGGCTCAATGATCCCCGCCGCTTCGGCGCCGTGCTGTGGACGGCCGGGCCCGTGGGCCAGCATCCCTTGCTGAAAGACCTGGGACCGGAACCCTTGTCCGAGGCGTTTTCCTCCGTTTATCTCCATGCCAGGGCGCGCAATCGCCGCGTGGCCATCAAGTACCTGCTGATGGATGCCCATGTGGTAGTGGGGGTGGGTAATATCTATGCGAATGAGGCGCTGTTCATGGCCGGCATCCACCCCGCCCGCGCGGCTGGGCACATCGCGCTGGCTCGATATGGGCGACTGGTGGGCGCGGTCCGGCAGGTGCTGAATGAGGCGATTACCGCCGGCGGTACGACCGTGCGGGATTTCGTCGGCAGCGATGGTCGCCCCGGTTATTTCGCACAACAACTGCGTGTCTACGGCCGCGCGGAGTCGCCATGCCGGGCATGCGATTCGTCCATCCGCCATCTGCGCC
>JBARUT010000198.1:0-27011 GCA_049645885.1 Candidatus Macondimonas sp. | reverse complement strand
CATCGAGGTCAACATCAACAACCTCGCTGCCGTGCCCTCCATCGTGTTTGGTCTGCTGGGGCTCGCGGTATTCATCAACATTTTTGGCTTGCCGCGCTCTGCTCCCTTGGTGGGGGGCTTAGTACTGACCTTGTTGACCTTGCCGACGATCATCATTGCGGGCCGGGCGGCGCTGAAATCCGTGCCGCCGTCCATCCGGGAAGCGGCACTTGGTGTGGGCGCCTCGCCCTTGCAGACCGTGACCAACCATGTGTTGCCGCTGGCCATGCCGGGCATCCTGACCGGCATGATCATCGGCATGGCACGCGCCCTGGGGGAGACCGCGCCCCTACTGATGATCGGCATGGTGGCCTTCATCGTCGATGTGCCCGATAGCATCTACGATCCTGCCACTGCTCTGCCGGTACAGATTTTCTTATGGGCCGACAGCCCTGAACTGGGTTTCGCCGAGCGCACCTCGGCGGCCATTATGGTGCTGCTGGTTTTTTTGCTCAGCATGAATGCGTTGGCCGTAATTCTGCGGCGGCGGTTCGAGCGTCGCTGGTGATAGACTTACGCCCCCTCGGGAGAGTGATGTGATGGAAACTTCCATGAACGAAACGCAGCAACAGGCCAAGGAAACTGTTTTCCGGGCGCCCGATCGGGGCGATCACCAGGCGACGGCGACAGTGGACCGGGAAGTGCGACGCACCGTGGGTGAGGCGCGGGTCGCCGATCCCCGCATTCGCTGCAATGACATCAACGTCTACTATGGCACTGCTCAGGCCATCAAGAATGTCAACCTGGATGTGGGACGCAACGAGGTGCTGGCCATGATCGGCCCGTCCGGCTGCGGCAAGAGTACCTTCCTGCGTTGCCTGAACCGGATGAACGACACCATCGACGGCTGCCGCGTGACTGGCGACATCCTGTTGGATGAGCGCAACATCAATGCCCGTGAAATCGACGTGGTGCCCTTGCGGGCCCAGGTGGGCATGGTGTTCCAGAAGCCCAATCCTTTCCCCAAGTCAATCTGGGAAAACGTGGCTTTTGGCCCGCGCATCCATGGCCTGGCCCGTAGCCGCGCCCAACTCGATGAAGTGGTGGAGTCCAGCCTGCGCCGCGCCGGCCTGTGGGATGAGGTGAAGGATCGCCTGGACAAGCCGGGCACTGGCCTGTCGGGTGGCCAACAACAGCGCCTGTGCATCGCTCGCACCATCGCCGTCCAGCCTGAAGTGATCCTGATGGATGAGCCCTGTTCGGCGCTGGATCCCATCTCCACCGCCAAGATCGAGGAGCTGATCGACGAACTGCGTCAGCAATTCTCGATCTGCATCGTGACCCATTCCATGCAGCAGGCCGCCCGCGTGTCCCAGCGCACGGCCTACTTCCATCTGGGTGATTTGATCGAAGTGGGTGCCACCGAGCAGATCTTCACCAATCCCCAGCATAAACTCACCGAAGACTACATCACCGGCCGCTTCGGCTGAGTGCAATGATCGCGATGGGTCAGGAATCCGTTGCCTCAGGAGGGAACTGGCCATGAGCCCCAGCCTCGAAGGTCATACCGTCCGGCGTTACGACGGCGAGCTCAACCATCTTCACCTGCGGGTGCTGGAACTGGGGGGGCTCGCGCTTCACCAGACCCGCAACGCGCTGGCCGCCCTGCAGGACCGCGATGCCCACGTCGCCCGCTCGGTGATCCACCGCGAATGGGAAGTCAACCGGCTCGATGTGAGCATCGACGATGAGATCATCTCGGTCATCGCGCGGCGGGCGCCGGTGGCGCGGGATCTGCGCATCGTCATGGCCTTCGCCAAGACCGTCAATGAACTGGAGCGGGTGGGGGATGAGGCCAACAAGGTGGCGCGTCTGGCCTTGCTGCTGTTCGATGGCTTTCGCGCCGATCCCGGCGACACCCTGATGTGGGATGTCCAGGCCATGGGCCGGCGGGTGGTGGAATTGCTGCAACGCGCGCTGGATGCGCTGGATCGGCTGGATCTGGATCAGGCACAGGCCGTGGCCGCCAGTCGGCGGGAACTGGATGCCGAGTTCCAGGCGGGCCTGCGTCGCCTCACGACCTATGTCATGGAAGACGCCCGCAACGTCGGTCAGGTGATTACGCTGACTCAGGTCATCAAGGCCTTGGAGCGTATCGGCGATTATGCTCGCCATGTGGGCGAGTATGTGGTTTATCTGGTGTCCGGTGAGGACGTGCGCCACCAGAAATGCGATCCGAATGGCGAAAATCTCGATCCTCTGCCGCCGGACGACTCGTTTTCAGGTGAGGAACGCGGGGAGTTTCCCGGCGCGGATTGAAGGCTAAGCGCTCGGCACCTTCAGCGGTGATAAGCCGGGCTCAGGTCTCCCACCGCCTCGATGAAGGCCTGGGCATGCTCGACCGCAACGTCCGGCGTGATGCCGTGTCCCAAATTGAAAACGTGGCCACTGCCTGCGCCGTAGGCGGCTAGCAGTTGGCTCACTTCTTCGCGGATCACCGTCGGCCGCGCACGCAATATGGCCGGGTCGAGATTGCCCTGTAGCGCGACCCGCGCGCCCACCTGGCGCCGCGCCGCGCCCAAGTCCACCGTCCAGTCCAGCCCCAACGCATCGGCGCCGGTGTCGGCCAGCGCGTCCAGCCACAGTCCGCCCCCTTTGGTGAAGACGATCACGGGTACTTTGCGGCCTGCGTGGTGACGGATCAGTCCTGCCACGATGCGGTGAAGATAGCTGCGGGAAAACGCCTCGAAAGCCGGTCCACTCAACACGCCGCCCCAGGTGTCGAAAATCTGCACGGCCTGGGCGCCGGCGCGGATTTGCGCGTTGAGATAGGCGGTGACGGCAGTGCTGAGCCGCCCAAGCAGCAGATGGGCCAGTTCCGGCGCGTCATAAATCAGTGTCTTGATGCGCGCAAAATCCCCCGGACTACCGCCTTCCACCATGTAGCAGGCCAGCGTCCAGGGGCTGCCGGAAAATCCGATCAGAGGCACCTGGCCGTCCAGCTCACGGCGGATCAGGCGCACGGCATCCATGACATAAGCGAGATCCGTCTCCATCTCCAGCGGTGGCAGATCGTAAATGGCCTGCGGTGTGCGCAGGGGACGCTCGAAACGCGGGCCCTCGCCTTCCACAAAATGCAGGCCCAGCCCCAGCGCATCGGGGATGGTGAGGATGTCGGAGAACAGGATGGCCGCATCCAACGCAAAGCGTCGCAAAGGCTGCAACGTGACCTCGCAGGCCAGCTCGGGGGTGCGGCAGAGGGTCATGAAATCGCCGGCGCGTTCCCGCATTGCGCGGTATTCCGGCAGGTAACGACCCGCCTGGCGCATCATCCACACCGGGGTGCGATCCACCGGCTCGCGGGCCAGCGCGCGCAGAAAGCGGTCATTGATCGGGCGTGTGTCGCTCATGAGGCGGATGCTGCCGTCACGGCCTGGCGAATCTCGGCCTGGATGGCCGCGGCCGCCGCCGCCGGATCGGCAGCATCCCGGATGGGACGACCGACCACCAGGTAATCGGCGCCCTGCTGCAGGGCTGCCGTGGGGGTGACGACGCGTTTCTGGTCATCCACTTCGCGATTATCGACGGGGCGGATGCCGGGGGTCACCACCACCAGCCGGCCATCGATCTCTTGGCGCAGCCGCGCCACTTCCAGCCCCGAGGACACCACGCCGTCGCAACCCGCCTCCAAGGCGCGGCGGGCGCGGGAGAGCACCAGCGCGTCCAGATCGCAGGCGAAGCCCAGGTCATCCAGATCGCCCCGATCCAAGCTCGTGAGCGCGGTGACCGCGAGGATCTTGAGGGTTCCCTTGGCCTCGGCGGCGGCTTCCATCATGGCCTGGTTGCCATGGATGGTGGCGAAGGTGGCCCCCCGCTCCGCGAGGCGAGCGACCGCTCGGCTGACCGTGGCCGGCACGTCGAAAAACTTGAGATCGACGAACACGCGGGCATCCCGGGCGAGCAGTTCATCGACCAGCCCAAACGCACTGCCGGTCATGAACAGCTCCAGGCCCAGCTTGAAGAAACGCACCTGATCTTCGAGCCGCTCGATAAGCCGCCGGGCCTGGGCCACGGTCGGCACATCCAGGGCGAAAATCAGGCGTTCCTCGACCGGAATGCCGTTGCGCGAGCTGTGGGTCATGGAAATCTCAGACATCCAGATAATCCAGGATCCCCTGGGCCGCCTCGCGACCTTCGAACACGGCGGTCACCACCAGATCCGAGCCACGCACCATGTCGCCGCCGGCGAAGATCTTGGGATTGCTGGTCTGGCCGGTGTGGGCTTGACCCGTGGTGCGCACGCGGCCGTCCGTTTCCAGGGTGATGTCGAACGCGCCCATCCAGGGGGCGGGGCTGGGGCGGAAGCCGAAGGCCAGGATCACCTGATCAGCGGGAACCACTTCCTCGGAGCCGGGGACGACCTCCGGCCGGCGCCGGCCGCGGGCATCGGGGGCGCCCAGTTCGGTGGTGACGAACTTGACGCCTTCCACGCGGACGTTGCCGACGATTTCCACCGGTTGGCGGTTGAACAGGAAGCGGACGCCTTCCTCCAGCGCATTGCGGTATTCGCGGCGCGAGCCAGGCATATTGGCTTCATCACGGCGGTAGGCGCAGGTCACACGCGTCGCACCCTGACGAATGGCGGTGCGGTTGCAATCCATGGCGGTATCGCCGCCACCCAGCACGAGCACGCGCTGATCCCGCATGTCCAGCATCGGCCCCGCCGTTTCGCTGGGCAGGTCGAGCACGCGGCGCACATTGGCAATCAGGTACGGTAGGGCCTCGTGCACACCGTCAAGCTCTTCGCCGGGGAAACCACCGCGCATGGCGCTGTAGGTGCCCATGCCGAGGAACACGGCATCGTAGTCCGCGAGTAGCTTCTCGAAGGGCAGGTCGCGGCCGATTTCGGTGTTGAGGACGAATTGCACGCCCATGCCTTCCATCAGCATCCGGCGCGTACGCACCACGGATTTTTCCAGCTTGAAGGGCGGAATGCCGAACGTGAGCAGGCCGCCGATTTCGGGATAGCGATCATAAACCACGGGGGTGACGCCATTGCGCGCCAGCACGTCGGCGCAGCCCAGCCCGGCGGGGCCGGCCCCGATCACGGCGACGCGCTTGCCGGTGGCCGCCACCTTGGACAGGTCCGGCCGCCAGCCCTGCTTGACGGCCTCATCGGTGATGTATTTCTCGATGGAACCGATGGACACTGCCCCGAAGCCGGTGTTCATGGTGCAGGCGCCTTCGCAGAGCCGGTCCTGGGGGCACACCCGGCCGCAGATTTCCGGCAGGGAATTGGTCTGGTGCGACAATTCGGCGGCCTCGAACAGCCGATCTTCCCGCACCAGCTTGAGCCAGTTGGGGATGTAATTGTGGACCGGACATTTCCACTCGCAATAGGGATTGCCGCAGGAAATGCAGCGGCTGGCCTGGGATGCGGCTGCCTCCGGATCGAACTGGCCGTAGATCTCGTTCCACCGCCGGATGCGGATTTCAGCAGTGAGCTTGGGCGGATCCTGACGGGGAACCTCCAGAAAGTGCAGGGGATCGCTCATGACAATGGGTGTCCTTGAATGGGGCAGCGTCAGGCGGCGGTGCGTAGCGAGCCGAGCAAGTCGGCAAGATCCATGGCCTTGGGCTTGATCAGCCAGAAATGGCCCACGTAGTCCGCGAAGTTGTCGAGGATTTCCTGAGCCCAGGGGCTCCCGGTTTCCTGGGCATGTTCGCGGATCAGGTCTTTGAGGTAGGTGCGCTGGGCTTCCATGTGTTCCGGGCTGACGCGATGGATGTCGATCAGCTCGTGGTTGTGACGGTCCACGAAATTGCGTTCCAGGTCGAGCACATAAGCAAATCCGCCGGTCATGCCGGCGCCGAAGTTGATGCCGGTGGGGCCCAGCACGGTGACCACGCCGCCGGTCATGTATTCGCAACCGTGATCGCCAACGCCTTCCACTACCGCCGTGGCGCCGGAGTTCCGCACCGCGAAACGTTCGCCGGCCTGGCCGGCCGCGAACAACTTGCCGCCGGTGGCGCCGTACAGGCAGGTATTGCCCATGATGACAGCTTCGCGCCCGACAAAGGCGGTTTGCGCCGAGGGGCGCAGCACCAGCTTGCCGCCGGCCATGCCCTTCCCGACATAGTCGTTGGCATCACCTTCCAGGAACATGTGCAGGCCGCCTGCATTCCACACGCCGAAGCTCTGGCCGACCGTGCCCTTGAGATGGACCTTGAGGGGATGATCTTCAAGGCCCTTGTTGCCGTAACGGCGCGCGATTTCGCCGGAGATGCGGGCGCCGATGGAACGGTGGTTGTTGCGGGTCTCGTAGTGGAAATCCCCGCCGCCGCCGGCCTCGATGGCGGGCAACATGTCGGCGACCATTGTTTCCGCCAGTTCGCCCTTGTCGAAGGGGGCATTGTGGGGTTCGAGACAATACTGGGGCTTGTTGTCCTTCAGGCCGAAATCGGACAACAGGGGTGTGAGGTCCAGACTGGCCATGGCATCGGTTTCACCCGGCAGGATCTGCAACAGGTCGGTACGGCCGATCAATTCGGCCAGCGAACGCACCCCCAGGCGCGCCAGCCACTCCCGGGTATCCTGGGCCACGAAGCGGAAGTAGTTCATCACCTTTTCGGGTGTGCCGCTGAAATGCTTGTGCCGCAGCACGTTGTTCTGGGTGGCGACCCCGGTGGCGCAGTTGTTGAGATGGCAGACACGCAGATAGATGCAGCCCAGCGCTACCATTGGCGCGGTGCCGAAGCCGAAGCTTTCGGCGCCCAGGATGGCGGCCTTGATGACATCCAGGCCGGTCTTGAGGCCGCCATCGGTCTGCAGCCGCACCTTGTCGCGCAGGTCGTTGGCGCGCAGGGTCTGGTGGGTTTCGGCCAGCCCCAGCTCCCACGGGGAGCCGGCGTATTTCACCGAGGTGAGCGGGCTGGCGCCGGTGCCGCCGTCATAGCCGGAAATGGTGATGAGGTCGGCATAGGCCTTGGCCACGCCGGCGGCGATGGTGCCCACGCCGGGCTCGGCCACCAGCTTGACCGACACCAGGGCCTTTGGATTCACCTGTTTCAGGTCGAAGATGAGCTGAGCCAGATCCTCGATGGAATAGATGTCGTGGTGCGGCGGGGGGGAGATCAGGGCGACGCCAGGCTTGGAATAGCGCAGGCGGGCAATCATCGCGTTGACCTTGTCACCGGGCAACTGACCCCCTTCGCCGGGTTTGGCGCCCTGGGCGACCTTGATCTGCAACACCTCGGCATTGACCAGATAATGCGGTGTGACCCCGAAGCGGCCCGAGGCGACCTGCTTGATCTTGGACATCTTCTCGGTGCCGTAGCGCGCCGGGTCCTCGCCGCCTTCGCCGGAATTGGAGCGTCCGCCCAGCCGGTTCATGGCAATCGCCAGGCCTTCATGCGCTTCCGGCGACAGGGCGCCCAGCGACATGCCCGCCGAGTCAAAGCGCGGCAGGATGGCCTCGATCGGTTCAACCTGCTCCACGGGAATGGCTGACAGATCCTCGCGCACCGCCAGCAGGTCGCGCAGGGTGGCGGTGGGGCGCTGTTCCACCAAAGCGGCGAAGGCCTTGTAGTGGCTGTAGTCGCCGCTGCTCACCGCCTGTTGCAGGGCGGCGATCACATCCGGATTGAAGGCGTGATATTCGCCGCCATGGACATATTTGAGCAGGCCGCCGTGCTCCATCAGCTTGCGCGGATTCCACGCGCGCCAGGCCAGTTGGCGGATGCTTGCGTCCAGATGCGCGAAGCGAGCGCCCTGAATGCGCGACACCGTGCCCTTGAAGCAGCGGGTGACCACTTCCTCATGCAGGCCGACGATCTCGAACAATTGGGCGCCGCGGTAGCTGGCGATGGTCGAGATCCCCATCTTGGAAATGATCTTGTACAGACCCTTGTTGATGCCCTTGCGGTAATTCTGCACCAGATCGGGTTGCGCAGCGGCTGGAATCTCGCCGCTTTGCGCCATCTGATGGAGGATTTCGTAGGCCAGGTAGGGATAGATGGCGGTGGCGCCATAGCCCAGCAGCACCGCGAAATGGTGCGGGTCGCGCGCGGTGGCGGTGGCCACGATCAGGTTGGCGCTGCAGCGCAGTCCCTTGACCGCCAGATGGTGATGCACGGCGCCCGTGGCCAGCAGGGCATGCACGGGATAGGTGTCGCGGGCTATCGAGCGGTCGTCCAGGATCAGGAAGACCTTGCCTGCGGTGACCGCCGCTTCGGCACGCTCGCACAGGTCGATCAGCGCAGCTTCCAGCGGGATGTCGGTCGGATAGTTGAGATCGAGACGCTGGTGGTCGAATCCGGCGCGCACCAGATCCATGAGGTTCTGGTATTTGCCCTCGGTGAGGACCGGGGAATCGAGCATGAGCCGGTTGGCATGCTCCGGGGTTTCCTCGAACACGTTGCGTTCGGGCCCCAGACAGGTCTTCAGGGACATCACCACCTGCTCGCGCAGGGGGTCGATGGGCGGATTGGTCACCTGGGCGAACTGCTGGCGGAAAAAGTCATACAGCGAGCGGTTGCGCTGGGACAGGATGGCAAAGGGGGTGTCGTCTCCCATGGAGCCCACCGCCTCCTGGCCCGCCTCTCCCAGGACGCGCAGGATCTGATCGCGCTCTTCGAAGGACACACCGAACAGCTTCTGGAAGACCTGGAGTTGGTCGGCAGACAGGGGCGCCGAAGTCAGTCGCCGGTAATGCAGCTTGGACTCGATATGGCGCACCTGATCCTTCAGCCACTGCTTGTAGGGGTGGCGCGATTTCAGCAGGTTGTCGATATCGGCGGGATAGAGAATCTGGCCGGTGGCAGTATCGGCGGCGATCATCTGGCCCGGCTTCAGGCGGCCCTTGATAAGGACGTCTTCCGGGGCGTAGTCGTAGACCCCCACCTCGGATGCCAATGTGATGTGGCGGTCGCGGGTGATCACATAGCGCGCCGGGCGCAGGCCGTTGCGATCCATGGCGCAGGCGGCATAGCGGCCATCGGTGAGCACGATGCCCGCAGGACCATCCCAGGGCTCCATGTGCATGGAGTTGAATTCGTAGAACGCGCGCAGATCGGGGTCCAAGGTATCCAGGTTCTGCCAGGCCGGCGGCATCAACAGCCGCATGGCGCGGAACATGTCCATGCCGCCGGCCAACAGCACTTCCAGCATGTTGTCCAGGCTTTGTGAGTCCGATCCGGTCAGGGACACGATGGGCTGGATCGCCTCGATGTCTGGCAAGAGCGGCGTGCGGAACAGCTTGGCGCGCGCCAGCGCCCAGTTGCGGTTGCCTTGCACCGTGTTGATTTCGCCATTATGGGCGAGATAGCGGAACGGCTGGGCAAGGCGCCACTGCGGCCAGGTGTTGGTGGAAAAGCGCTGGTGAAATACCGCCAGCGAGGATTCCATGCGCGCGTCATCCAGATCGCGGAAGAACACCGGCAGGTTGGCCGGCATCACCAGACCCTTGTAGGCAATGACGTCGACCGCCAGGCTGGGCATGTAAAAATGGGGATCCTGAGACTCCAGCGCCTTTTCGGCCTGGCGACGGGCCAGGAACAAGCGCCGCTGGAATTCTCCCCGTTCCATGCCGGCGGGCGCATTGACGAAGACCTGTTCGATGTGGGGCAGGGTCTTGAGCGCCTCGTTGCCGCAGGCGGACGGGTCGGTGGGCACCAGACGCCAGCCGGCCAGATCGAGCCCTTGGGCGGCGAGCGCATCGGCGAGGGCCTGGCGCGCGCGTTCCCGGAGCATCTCTTCCGGGGCGAGGAACACCAGACCGCTGGCATACTCGTCCGCCAGGATCAATCCCGCTTCGTGGGCTATGGCGCGCAGGAAGGCATCGGGCTTTTTCAGCAGCAGGCCACAGCCATCACCGGTCTTGCCATCGGCGGCCACGGCGCCACGATGGGTCAGCCGTTCCAGCGCGGTGATGGCGGTGCGCACCAGCCAATGGCTGGGCTGGTCGTCCATATGGGCGATCAGACCGAATCCGCAGCTTCCCTTTTCGAATTCGGGGCGATACAGGCCGTCGTGTGTCTCATGCATGGCGTGCTCTGCTGGCTGAAGGCGAAGCCGAGGTGGCTTCGCGATGACAGGTGGTGATCAATGGGGAAAAGGCCAAGCCTTCCGCGGCGTTCGGCTCCAGGCAAGGTGGCCCGCAATCAGCGGCCGCGCGCCATGAGCGCAGGACGGCCAGTCAGTATATCCCGCAGCTTTCAGGTGGTTCAACGCGTGCCGAAGTCATTGCCGGGTGCCGGCGAGCCGGCACCCGGTTGCACAAGCCCGAGCCGGCGGCATTCGGCGACGGCGTAGCGGTCGGTCATGCCGGCAATATGGTCGGCTACGGTGCGCGCCTGACCGCTGATTCCCTGTTGAGAAAGCAAGTTTTGCGCCTTTTTCGCTGTCTCGGCAGGAAGGGCTTCGGGATGGGCCATGAAATGGGTGAACAAAGCCTGAATGAAGCGGCGCGCCTCATCGGTCATGGCATCCACCTGGGGGTGGCGGTACAGCGCGCGATAGAGGAAACGCTTGAGGGCGAGGTTCTGCGCAGCCATGGCCTCGCTGTAGGCGATCATGGGTGCGGGCTGGGCGCGCACGGCGTCGAGGTCGGCGGTCGCGACGCTCGCCAGTCGAGCGGCGCTGGTTTCGATCAGATCGCAGACTTGGGCGTTGATCATGCGCCGTACGGTTTCGGCGATGTGTCGGCGCGGCGGCAGCGCGCCATAGTGCGCCGTCACGGCGCGATAGGGCGCGGCGAACAAGTCAAGCTGCTGGAGCTGATCGACACTGATCAGGCCCGCCCGCAGCCCGTCGTCCACGTCATGGTTGTTGTAAGCGATTTCGTCGGCCAGGTTGGTCAGCTGGGCTTCCAGGCTCGGTTGCTGGTTGTTCAGGAAGCGCGCCGCGACGGAACCCAGTTCTCGCGCATGGGCGATGGCGCAATGCTTGAGGATGCCCTCGCGGGTCTCGAAGCACAGGTTGAGACCGTCGAATTCGGCATACCGGGTTTCCAGTGTGTCCACGACCCGCAGCGACTGGCGGTTGTGCTCGAAGCCGCCATAGGGGCGCATGCAGGCGTTGAGCGCATCCTGTCCGGCATGGCCGAAGGGGGTGTGGCCGAGATCGTGGGCGAGCGCGATGGCTTCCGCCAGGTCCTCGTTGAGGCGCAGGGCGCGGGCGATGCTGCGGGCAATCTGGGCCACTTCCAGGGTGTGGGTGAGGCGGGTGCGGTACATGTCGCCGACATGGTTGACGAATACCTGGGTCTTGTATTCCAGTCGACGGAACGCACCACAATGGACGATGCGGTCGCGATCACGCTGGAATTCGGTGCGATAGAGCGGCGCCGGTTCCGGGTGCTGGCGTCCCCGGCTGTTGCGGCTGTGTGCCGCGTAGGGAGCCAGGTTGGCTTCCGGATCGAAGGGATAGGGCTCAAGGGCCACGGGGAAACTGCTCCAGCAGGGCGCGCAGCGGACGCGAGTCGACATCGGCGCGCAGCTCCCCCTGGCCGATGCCGCGCAGCAGCACCAGGCGCAGTTGACCCGCCTGCACCTTCTTGTCGACCGCCATCAGTTCCAGGAACCGGCCCGCATTCAGGCTGGCCGGGGCCTGCACCGGCAGGCCGGCGCGCGTGAGCAAGGTCTGGACGCGATCGACTTCCCCAGGCGCCAGTTGGCCCAGGCGAGCGGACAGGTCGGCCGCCATGAGCATGCCGGTGGCCACTGCCTCGCCATGCAGCCAGGCGCCATAGCCCATGCCGGTCTCGATGGCGTGGCCAAAGGTATGGCCCAGGTTGAGCAGGGCGCGCACCCCGCTTTCCCGTTCATCGGCCGCGACGATGGCGGCCTTGGTGCGACAGGATACGGCGATGGCGTGGGTCAAGGCGCGCGGGTCACGGTTCAGCAAGGCGTCCAGGTTCGTTTCCAACCAGTCGAAAAACGGCGCATCGGCGATCAGCCCGTATTTGATTACCTCTGCCAGCCCCGCCCGCAATTCCCGCTCGGGCAGGGTGCGCAGGGTGTCCAGGTCTGCAATTACGCAGCGCGGCTGATGGAAGGCACCGATCATGTTCTTGCCGCGCAGGTGGTTGACGCCGGTCTTGCCGCCCACCGAGGAATCCACCTGGGCCAGCAGGGTGGTGGGCATCTGGATGAAATCAATGCCGCGTTGATAACAGGCGGCGGCAAAACCCGTGAGGTCGCCAATCACGCCGCCCCCCAGGGCGATGAGGGTGGCATCCCGTCCACAGCGCGCGGCGAGCAGCGCGTCCCAGATCCGTTCGGCGGTGGCCAGGGTCTTGGTGGTTTCGCCATCGGGCAGGATCAGTGTGTCCGCTCGCCGATCCCCGAGGGCGGCGTGCAGGGGCGCGAGATAGCGCGGCGCCAGCATGGTGTTGGTGACCAGCATGACCTGGCCGTTGCCCAGATGAGGCGTCCACAGACTGGATTCGGCGAGCAGCCCGGAACCGATGTGGATGGGGTAGCTGCGGGGGCCCAGGTCAACGGTGACGGTTTGCATGGTGGCTCGTTACGGTGGGGCGGTTTCAGGCGGTTTCTGCGTTCGCCGCAGGCTCGGCAGGCGGGCGCAGGCGTTCGGCCAGCCGACTGGCCACATGGCGCGGCTGCTGGCCGTCCGTGTCCACCACCCAGTCGGCGATTTCCCGATACAGCGGGTCGCGCACAGCGAGCAGGGCGTGCAGGCGCGCTTCCCGATCCGGGGTCTTCAGCAGGGGACGATGGTGGCTGTGGCGGGTGCGGCGCAATTGTTCGGGCACGGAAGTGGCGAGGTAGATGACCAGCCCGCGTTGCTGTAGGGCCTGGCGGTTCTCTGCGAGCAGGACAGCCCCGCCGCCCGTGGCCAAGACCACGCGCGGCGTTTTGGTGAGGTCCGCCACCACGGCCGCTTCCCGGCGCCGGAAACCGGCTTCGCCTTCGCGTTCGAAGATGTAGGCGATGTCGACGCCAGTGCGGGCCTCGACTTCGTGATCGGTGTCGACGAAGTGGTAGCCCAGCAGATGCGCAAGGCGCTGACCCACTGTGGTCTTGCCTGCTCCCATGGGCCCAATGAGAAAGATACGCTCGGGCAAACCGTCCATGGGCGCCAGTATACCCAGGGGATGGGAGGGCAGTCAGCCCGGCCTCCGTCGCCCCGACGGTTTCAGGGCGTCAGGGCCAGACCTTCCTGCACGATCTTGGGGGTGATGAAGATCAACAGTTCACGCTTGGTGCTCGATTTGCTGTTTTGCCGGAACAGGGCGCCGAGCAGCGGGATATCGCCCAGCAAAGGGACCTTGTTCACCGTGTCACTGCTTTCCTGCTCATACACGCCACCCAGGACAATGGTTTCGCCATTGCTGACCAGCACCTGGGTGTTGAGTTCACGCTTGTCGATGCTGGGCACGAAGCCCCCGGAGCCGGTGGGCACCAATTGCCCCACGTTATCCCGCGTCACCTTGAGATCCATGATCACCCGGTTATCCGGTGTGATCTGGGGCGTCACTTCCAGGGACAGTACGGCTTCCTTGAAGGCGATGGAGGTACCGCCCGAAGAGCCGCCGGCGGATTGCTGGTAGGGAATCTCCACGCCCTGGCGGATGGAGGCGGTCTTTTGGTTCGCCGTGAGTACGCGTGGATTGGACAGGATCTCCCCCTTGCCTTCCGCCTGCAGGGCGGAGAGTTCCAGATCAACCAGGAAATCCTCACCCAGGATGGCGAGCGCGATGGAGGCCGGGAGACCGCCGGCGGGCAAGGCAGGCAGGTTGACGTTGAGCCGTTGCGGGAAGCCGCCCTCACCGGTGGGTATCTCGGTCGGAAAGACCGTGCCATTGTCGATCCGGCTGTCCAGGGATCCGGCGACGCTGGTGTCGGTGCCGCCCAGGGTTCCGCTCATTACATTCAGGCCGCGTTGCTTGTCGAAAGAATCGATTCCCGTGAAACCGAAGCGTGCGCCCAGATCACGGCTGAAATCATCGCTCGCGACCACGATGCGTGCCTCGATCAACACCTGGGTGACCGCCACATCGAGCTTGGCGACCAGCGCCCGGATTTCGGCGAGGCGACTGCCGGTTTCCATCACCAGCAGGGTGTTGGTGCGTTCATCCACCGAGACCTGGCCCTGGGGGGACAGTAGGTTGCGCCCCTCGCTCTTGAGCAGGGCAGCGAGGTCCTTGGCCTTGGCGTAATTGATCTGGATGAACTCCGAGCGCATCGGCGCGGCCTGTTCGGTCTTGCGTTGCTGATCCTGGAAGGCGGCGATTTCAGTCGCCGGCGCCACCATCAGCGTGTCGCCGATTTCACGTAGTGCTAAGCCCCGGCTTTGCATGATGATCTCCAGTGCCTGGTCCCAAGGCACATTTTGCAGACGCAGGGCCATGGTGCCGCTGATGCTGTCAGACAGCACCATGTTCTTGCCGGAAACATCCGCCAGGATCTGCAGGAGCGCTCGGGTTTCCACGTTCTGAAAATTGAGGCTCACTGGCTGTCCGCCGCCGAAGCGGCCAATTGCGCTTCCCGGTTGATCCCGGCGAGCAGGTGTTCGAAAGGCGACGGTTAGCAGGCCATCGGTCTGATAGGCCATGGCCTCGGCATCCTGCGCGGCGCGGATGGTGAGCACGGCATCGTTGCCCACCTGGCGCGCCTCGATAGTATGGACCGGGGTGGCGAAGTCTTTCACATCCAGGCGTTGACGCAGGGATTCCGGCAGTCGCGCGCGGCTGAGCGTGACCAGGGTGTCTTCACCGCGCTGGGTCATGTCCATGGCGGTCTTGGGATCATTCAACTGGATCATGATGCGGCCTTCCCCTTGCTCGCCGCGTCGAAAGTCCAGACTTTGGATGCCCGGAGCCGTTGATGAGACAGTCGCATCTCCCTGTGGTGAGGGGGGTAGAGCGGCCATGGCGCCGGGCATCACGCGATTGTCCAGGGTGACCAGGATCCGGTTGCCGTCCACCCTGAGCTGGTATTGCGGCAGGTCGGTCAGTTCAATGACCACGCGGGTGCGCCCGCCCGCCTCGACCACTTGCACGGCCTGCGTCAGGCCGATCCCCACGGGATGGCTGCGCCGCGCAGTGCGATTGGTAACCTGCGGCAGGTCCAGCGCAATCCGGCTGGGGGTGCGGGTGGTGAAAACCCCCGGCTGGGGCGCTGGCCCGGACAGGGTCAGGGCGATCTCGAGTTGATCTGCGCCGCGCCGGCTGGATTCGACGCGCTCCAGCGCCAGTTCGGCCTGGGCCGGTGTGGCGAGGGCGACCCACAGCAGGCAAAAGAACAGCATTTTAAGCCCATGGGTCAGTGATGCAGAGGCTTTCATGGTCATGGTCTCCGGGGCCCTTGCAGGGCATATAGACTGCCAAATAAGGCAGGGTCCGATTTTTTATTCGCTCTGGGCGATCCAGGCGTCCCGTTGCATCCAGCCGCCCAGGCCATCCGGGACGATTTCCTTCAGGTCCACTTTGCGCTCGGAAATGGCGGTCACACGTCCACTATTGCGGCCCAGGTGCTGCCCTACCGCGACGCGGTGGACAATGCCATCGGCGGACCGCACCAAGGCCCAGCGTTTCTCGCCATAGCCGAGCACGCCCAGCAGGTTGAGGGCGTCCAGGGGAAATTCTTCCAGCGGCTCCCGCCTGCGTTGCAGGTCCGGGGCAAGGCCATTGTTGGGTTTCAGGCGCGCGATTTCCGTTTCGGCATTGTCAAAGGGGCTACGGCGCCCTGAGTCCAAATAGGTAAAGCGTTCGTAGGGGCGCATCTGGGGAACCATCTCGATATCCGTGGATTTGCGAGCCTTGACTTCGGCGAAATAACTGTCCAGGTCCGAGTTGTCCTTGCTGCAGCCAGCCAGGGCGGCGAGCAGGACCATGCCGATCCAGCGGCCACGCCGGGCGGTACGCGTTCCCTGGGCACAGAGGCGTCCCTCGACTGTGTGATGGCTCATGGGGTGGCTCCCGGTTTGGCGCCCACGACGGATCCCTGGACCTGGGGTTCTTCCAGGTAACGGTAGGTCATGGCCGTGGCGTCCATCACCAGTTGATCCGCTCCCGTCTTGGCGTTACTCAGACTGATGTTGCTGAGAGTGACGATGCGTGGCAGGGCGGCCAATCCACTGGCGAAATCGCCCATCTGGTGATAGGTGCCGGTCAGGCGAATGCGAATCGGCGCTTCGGCATAGAATTCCAGGGGCCGTTCTGCCTCAGGCTTGAAGATTTGTTCTTCCAGCCCCGTGCCGACTCGTGTCTGGGAGATGTCCTGCAGCAGGTTGGCCATTTCCGTCTGGCTGGGCAGTTGCCGCAGCATGGTGGCGAAGCGCTCTTGCATCTCCCGCAACTGGGTTTTGTAGGCGTCGAGATTGGCCACTTGGCGCTGCTTGGCTTCAAAGCTCAGGCGCAATTCGGGTTCGCGGTTTTGAGCGGCTTTCAGCGCGGTGATCTGGGGCTGGATCTGGAACCAATACCCCAGCCCACCCAGCAGCAGCATCAGCAGCACCAAGGCCAGATTGCGGATCGATACGGGCCAGCTGCCCGGATTGTTCGGATCGAGATTGCGCAGATCGGCCTGTAGCCTGGACAAGGCGGACATGTCGAGTTTCATGATTTGACCTCCGCCTCCGCGTTTGGGCGGGTGAGCTGGACCCGCAGTGAAAATTGGGCAAAACGTCCGTTCTTGCCCTCTTTGGTTTCGATCACCACCAGCTGGGGATCCTGGAACCAGGACGATGCGTCGAGGTTTTTCATGTAGCTGGAAACGCGCGCGTTGGACTGGGCCTGTCCGTCCAGGGTGATCTGCGCGGCCTCCTGACGCATCGCGGTGACCGTCACGCCGTCAGGCAGGGTGCTGATCAGTTCATCAAACAGATGAACGCTGGTGGTGCGCTGATCCTGCAGTTGTTCGATGACCCGCATCCGCTCGATCAGGTTTTGCCGGGTTTTCTGTAAATCCCGGATTTCAGCGATCTGGATGTCGAGCGCCTTGTTTTCTTGTTCAATGCGACTGTTGCGGGCATTCTGGCGATCGATGTGGGTCTGCACATAGGAATTCGCCAGGAACACCCCACCGAGGGCGACGATCGCTGCGCCAATCAGGCTGATCAGGAACTGACGCTGCTGTTCCTTGCGCTGCTGCTCCCGCCAGGGGAGAAGATTGATGTGGTGGGTCATCAGTCGAAACTCCGCATAGCCAGCCCGCATGCCGTCATCAGGGCCGGGGCATCCAGCTTGAGTTGCCGGGGGCGGGCCCGGGGCAGGATTTTCATACCCGCGAAAGGGTCGGCGATGCGGGTGGCAACTTCCAGGTGTTCTTCCACCGCCTGGTCAAGACCCGGAATGCTGGCGCATCCACCTGCCAGAACAATCTGTCCGATCTTCTCAATGCGGCTGTTGGAGGAAAAAAAGAACTGCAGGGCACGTTCCACATGGCTGATCACATCCTGCATGAAGGGCTTGAGCACTTCGTCGCCGTAACTGTCCGGCAGTCCGCCGCGGCGTTTGGCTTTGCCGGCTTCCTCATAGGACAGGCCGTAATGGGCCATGATTTCCTCGGTCAGCTGCTTGCCCCCGAAGGCCTGATCACGCGTGTAGACGATGTTGCCGCCCTGCATGATGTTGAGGGTGGTGGTGGTGGCGCCAATATCGACCACGGCCACTCCCTGCTCGGGATTCTTGAGTTTGAATTGTTCGCCGATGAGGACACAGGCGTTTTCGAGGGCATTGGATTCAATGTCGACGATTTTGCAGGTGAGCCCCGCGAGATGGACCGCAGCCACGCGATTGTCGATGGTTTCGTTGCGGCAGGCGGCCAGCAGTATCGAGACAGCGTGGTCTTCTTCCGCGGAGGGGCCGAGCACCTCGAAATCCATGCCCACTTCGTCCAGGGGGTAGGGGATGTATTGATCGGCTTCCAGGCGAATTTGCTGTTCCAGCTCGCGTTCGGAGAGATCCGCCGGCATGGCAATGGTTTTGGAGATGACGGTCGCGCCGCCCACCGCCACCACAACCTCACGCGTGCGAGTCCCCGATTGTTTGATGGCCTTGCGGATGGCTTGACCCACGGCCTCCGGATCGGTGACCTGTTTATCAGTTACCGAATCGGGTGATAGCCCCACAGCGGCATAGCTGATCACCTGTGGGTGCTGGCGGTCCCCGCCCAATTCGATCAACTTGACCGCAGTGGAGCTGATGTCCAGTCCCAGCAGGGGCTTGATGCGACGCTTGAACAACACGTTATTCCTTCCCCAGCCCTGGCTGTGATGAATCTTGCGGATGGAAGCACTGTTTTCCGGCTGGAAAACGGAAACCGGTCCGGTTTGCTTTCTCCGTCGGTAATCCAGATCGGCCGTTGGCGCGTCAACTTGACGCGCGATGGCTTGTCAGGTTCGACGATGGGCCGCGTATAATGCCCCCCGGCGATCCGCCCGCTGGTTTTATCGGCTGTGTGAACCATGCCTTTATGGATCAGGCTTTTCGGCTTGCTGGCGGGAGCCATGCTGGCTGCAGTGACAGTTTTGGTTGCGATCGTGCTGGCGCTCTACCTGCATCTCGAACCCCAGCTTCCCTCCGTTCAGACCCTGCGCGATTTTCAATTCGAGGTCCCCTTGCGCATCTACACCCAGGATCGGGTACTGATGGGTGAATTCGGAGATCAGCGCCGGGAACCAATTACGTTTGACCAATTTCCGCCGCTACTCATCAAGGCGGTGCTGGCCGCCGAAGATGATCGATTCTTCGAGCATCCCGGCGTGGACTACCAAGGCTTGTTGCGGGCTGTGGCGCGGCTGGTACTGACCGGTGAAAAAGAGCAGGGCGGCAGCACCATCACCATGCAGGTGGCGCGCAACTTTTTCCTGAGCCCCGAGAAGACCTACCAGCGCAAACTTACCGAAATCCTGCTGGCGTTCCGGATCGAGCACGAACTGGGCAAGGAAGACATCCTGGCCCTGTACCTCAACAAGATTTATCTCGGCCAGCGTGCTTATGGCATGGAAGCCGCCTCGCGCGTGTATTACGGCAAGAGCGTCTGGGAGCTGTCGTTGCCCGAATGGGCAACCCTGGCCGGCCTGCCCAAGGCGCCCTCGAAGATCAACCCCGTCGCCAATCCCGCTGCTGCTCTGACGCGCCGGGACTATGTGCTGCGTCGCATGCACCACCTGGGCTGGATTTCTACGGAACAGCTCGAGGCAGGCTTGTCCGAACCGAATACCGCGACGCTGCATGGCCCTGCGATTGGTCTGAATGCACCTTATCTGGCCGAAATGGTGCGTCAGGATCTGCAGGCGCGCCTGGGCGGCGAGATTTATCGGGCGGGTCTGACGGTCTACACCACCATTGATAGCCGCCTGCAGGCGGCGGCGGATGCCTCATTGCGTGATGGACTGCTGGACTACGACCGTCGCCACGGTTATCGCGGTCCGGAGGCCCATTGGTCCATCGGTGAGGGTGGCGACGGGTTGACAAGGCGCTTGAGTGAAGTCCCGCGGGTGGGTGGTTTGCAACCGGCTGTGGTGCTGGCAGTCGAGGCGCGCAATGCCCGAATTCAAGTGGCGGGTGTGGGACCCGTTGACCTGGACTGGGAAGGGATGCGCTGGGCGCGACAGGGGTCGTCGACACGTGCGAATGGTGGGCTCAAGCCGGGCGATGTGATTCGAGTGCGGCAACAGGGCGATCGCTGGATCCTGTCGCAGGTGCCGCAGGTCCAGGGTGCTTTGGTCAGCATCAGTCCCCGGGATGGTCGTATCCTTTCCCTTGCGGGTGGCTTCGATTTCGTCCAGAGCCCCTTCAACCGGGCCACTCAGGCGCGCCGCCAGCCTGGTTCGAGTTTCAAGCCCTTCCTGTATGCGGCGGCCTTCGACAAGGGCTATACCCCGGCCTCGATCATCAACGATGCGCCAGTGGAATATACGCAGGGGGTCAATGGCGAGGTCTGGCGCCCCGAAAATTATTCGGGCCGGTTCTACGGCCCCACGCCCTTGCGCGAGGGATTGGTTCATTCCCGCAACCTGGTCTCGGTGCGGTTATTGCAGGAAATGAGTGTGGGTTATGGGGTGCGCTATGTGGAACGCTTCGGCTTTCCCATGCAGCATGTGCCGCCCGATCTATCGCTCTCCCTGGGTACGGCGGAGTTGACGCCGTTGGAAATGGCCCGCGGCTATGGCGTCTTTGCCAGTGGTGGTTATCTGCTGACGCCCTACCTGATTGCCCGGGTGGAGGACCATGACGGGCGCCTGCTCTACGCGCGCACGCCGGAGTTGGCCTGTGAGGATTGTGGGAATGCCGCATCACAGTTGCAACCGGCGCAAGGACCCGATTGGTTGGTCGATCACCCGCCAATTGCGTTGGGGGGCGCTGATTTTGTCCCCGAGCCGGTGCGGAGTGCACCCCGGGTGATGGATGGGCGCACCGCGTATCTGATGACCAACCTGATGCAGGATGTGATTCGTCGCGGAACGGGACGATACGCGTCGCGTCTGAATCGCCCGGATGTGGCGGGCAAGACCGGGACCACCAATGAGCTGCGGGATGCCTGGTTCGCGGGCTATACGCCTGATCTGGTGGCCGTGACATGGGTTGGATTTGACCTGGCGCGCTCGCTGGGGCGTGGCGAATCCGGGAGCGTGACAGCCACTCCGATCTGGACAAGTTATATGTCGCAGGCACTTAAGGAAGTCCCCCCTCGCACCATTGATCTGCCGCCTGGCGTGGTGGCAGTCTGGGTCTCTGCAGCGACCGGCGCACGTACCAGCCTGGACGATCCGGCTGGGCATTATGAATATTTCCGTGCCGATATGCTTCCCTCCGAAGTGGTCAAGGAAGATCCCAGCGAGGAATATGGATCGACCGCCTCCCCCATCCGACAGGAGGAACTTCGCGATTTGTTTTAACTCTGCGAGAAGGAGTCAATGACTGCGTGGGGCTCAATTCTTCCAAGGAGGCTAGTATGGGGCACGGCAATGGCGCCAAATGTTGGCAACAGCGGGAACGGCTCATCCAGACCGCGGCCCGGATCATGGCGGAGGAGGGGGTACGGGATTACTTTCTGGCCAAGCAGAAAGCCGCCGACCGTCTCGGAATTGCCCGCAACAGCCCCAATCTGCCCCGCAACCAGGAAATCGAGGCGGCTCTGGGCGCTTATCAGCGCCTGTTCCGCAGCGATTCCCAGCCCCGGCAGTTGCGCCGGCTACGCGAGATCGCCTGTGAGGCCATGGCGTTTTTTCAGTCGTTCCAGCCACGCCTGGTGGGTTCCGTGCTCAGCGGTCATGCCGATACCCATTCCGAGGTGACACTGCACCTGTTCGCTGAGTCGGCCGAGCAGGTCGGCTTGTACCTGTTGGACAAGGGCATGCCCTATCGGCTGGAGGAGCGTCGATTGCGCATGACTCCCGGCGCGCAGGTGGCTTATCCGCAGTACCGCTTCCAGGTCGATGGGGTGTGGGTTGCTGCGGTGGTGTTCGACGTCGATGGACTCCGTCAGGCGCCCCTGAGCACGACCACTGGCCGCCCGATGGTCCGGGCCAGTCTGCCCAAGGTGAAGGCCCTGCTGACCGAGACCATGGCGGTGTGAGGATGCGGCTGTTGCAATGAAACAAGGCGGCACACGGCCGCCTTGATCTTGATGTGCTCGCGGGTCGTGACGGAGGTCAGCCGCGCTGGCTGGTCTCGATGTAGTCGCGTTGCGCCGCGCCGGTATAGATCTGCCGTGGCCGGCCAATGCGCTGCTCGGGATCATTGGTCATCTCGATCCAGTGCGCCACCCAGCCCACGGTGCGGGCGATGGCGAACATCACGGTGAACATGTTGGTCTGCAGGCCCAAGGCCTTGTAGATGATTCCGGAATAGAAGTCGACATTGGGGTAGAGCTTCTTTTCCTTGAAGTAATCATCGTTCAGGGCGAGCTGCTCCAGCTCCAGCGCCAACTCGAACAGGGGATCGTTTTCCTTGCCGAGGCGCTTCAGGATCTTGTGGCACATACCGCGGATCACAGTGGCGCGCGGATCGTAGTTCTTGTAGACGCGGTGGCCAAAGCCCATCAACCGGAATGGATCGTTCTTGTCCTTCGCCTTGGTGATGAACTTGGGAATGTTTTTCACATCGCCAATTTCCTCCAGCATGGTCAGCACCGCTTCATTGGCACCGCCATGAGCTGGCCCCCACAGACAGGCCACGCCGGCCGAAATTGCCGCATAGGGGTTGGTTCCGGAGCTGCCGGCCAGCCGCACTGTGGAGGTGCTGGCGTTCTGCTCATGGTCTGCATGAAGGATGAACAGCATGTCCAGCGCCTGGGCAGCCATCGGATCGACTTCATAGGACTCGGCCGGGACCGCGAACAGCATGTGCAGCAGGTTGCTGCAATAGTCCATGTCGTTGCGCGGATAGACGAAGGGCTGGCCGATGGAATGCTTGTAGGCGCAGGCGGCGATCGTGGGGATCTTGGCGATCATGCGGTGTGCAAAGATTTCTTGGTCGTTCTTATCGCGCGTATCGCGCGAAACGCCGTAGAACGCCGACAGGGAGCCAACCACGCCGGTCAGCATGGCCATGGGATGAGCGTCGTAATGGAAGCCCCGGAAAAAGTCCCGCAGCGACTCATGGATCATGGTGTGGTAGCGGATCGAATGGCTGAAGGTGTCGAGCTGGATCTGTGTGGGCAGTTCCCCGTACAGCAGTAGATAGGCCACTTCAATGAAGCTGCTTTTTTCCGCCAGCTGTTCGATGGGGTAGCCGCGGTAGAGCAGCACGCCCTGGTTGCCGTCGATGTAGGTGATGTCGCTGCGGCAACTGGCCGTGGAGACGAAGCCGGGATCATAAGTGAACATACCGTGGTCGCGGTACAAGGTGCCGATATCGGCCACTGCCGGTCCATGGGTGCCTTTGCGGACGGGCAACTCACTCTGTTTGCCGGTGGCGGGATCGGACAGGATCAGTTTCTGTTCGCTCATCGACAAGACTCCTGCAGGGTGGGCTCAACAAATAGGGGCGTGAAGCTCCACCGGCGGTTGGGGATAGTGGGACGGATAGGCGGCGCGGGCGACTCCCGAATCCACAGCGGCGCGGGCCACGGCGGATGGGACGGTGTCGATCAGGCGCGGGTCCAGCGGGGTCGGGATGATGTAGTTGGGGCCGAACGCCAGTTCGGTGCGGCCATAGGCCCGGAGCACCTCATCCGGGACAGGTTGATGTGCCAGCGCCCTCAGGGCCTGAACGGCGGCGATGTGCATTTCCCGGTTGATGCGTTTGGCGCGCACATCGAGCGCGCCCCGGAAGATGTAGGGGAAACCCAGGACATTGTTGACCTGGTTGGGATAATCGCTGCGCCCCGTGGCCATGATCAGATCATTGCGGCTGCGCAGGGCGATCTCGGGGCGAATCTCGGGGTCGGGGTTGGACAGGGCGAAGACCACCGGGCGCGGGGCCATGGCCTTGAGCATGTCGGTGGTCACCAGATTGGGCCCGGAGACACCGATGAAGACGTCCGCATCCACCATGGCGTCGGCTAGCGTGCGGCAGGACGTGTCAATGGTGAAAGCCGCCTTGGTGGGATCGAGCCCTTCGCGCCCGCTGTGGATCACGCCACGCCGGTCCACCAGCATCAGGTTTTCGCGTCGGGCGCCCAGCGCCAGCAGCAGATTCATCGAGGCGATGCCGGCCGCACCAGCGCCCAGGCAGACGATGCGCGCGGTCTCCAGGCGCTTGTCCTGCAGTTCCAGCGCATTGAGCAGACCGGCCGCGACGATGATGGCGGTGCCATGCTGGTCATCATGGAAAACCGGGATGTCCAGCCGCTCGACCAGTGCCCGCTCGATTTCGAAACAATGGGGCGCGGCGATGTCTTCCAGGTTGATGCCGCCGAAGGTGGGCGCGATGCGGGCCACGGTGTCGATGAAGGCCTGCGGACTTTCCGCGTCCACCTCGATGTCGAAGACGTCGACATCGGCAAACTTCTTGAACAGGACCGCCTTGCCCTCCATGACCGGTTTGCTGGCCAGGGCGCCGGTGTTGCCCAGACCGAGCACGGCCGTCCCATCGGTGATGACGGCAACCAGATTGCCTTTGGAAGTGTACCGGAAGGCGTCGTCGGGGTTGGCCACGATGGCGCGCACCGGTGCCGCCACCCCCGGGCTGTAGGCCAGCGCCAACTCGTTGTAGGTGGTGAAGGGCTTAGTGACGGCAATGGCCAGCTTGCCCGGTTTGGGCTTGGCATGGTAGTCCAGTGCCGCTTGAGTCAGTTCGTCTTCCGTCATCATGGGGGCGGGCTGCCGGGGTGGGGAAACGCTTGAGGGAGAAGCATAAGGGCGGGGCTACCGTGATGGCGTCGGCCCTGCCCGCATGCACACCAGAACCGAATCAAGGCGTTGCGGCGGTATCCTTCGCACCGTAACGACGGCGGAACTTGTCGACGCGACCGCCGGTATCAACGATCTTCTGCTTGCCGGTATAGAACGGGTGGCAACTGGAGCACACCTCAACCTGCAGTTCATGACCGAGGGTGGAACGGGTTTCAAAACGGTTTCCGCAGCTGCAGGTGACCGTTACCGCTTGGTAAGCGGGATGAATATCGGGGCGCATGGCGGCAATGACCTCAGTACGGGGCCGGGTGGCCCATTCTCGAAAACCTAGTATTTTAACGAGACAGGGACGACAGAGCAATGATCGGGCATGGAGGGTGGGCTGCTCGATCATGCCCCGGGCACGGTTTTCCGATATCATTGGCGATTGTCGGCAAGTTGATCGACCTTGAGACGCCTCTGACTCGAGCCGGCCGCCCCCCTCCAATTTCCTGTTGCCTTTATGGTGTTGACTCCAGATGACCGCTGATGAAATCGCCGCTGTTATAGCTGCCCGCATGCCCGAAGCCGACCCGATCCGGGTTGAAGGGGATGACGGCGTCCATTTTGCCGCCTTGGTGGTTTCACCTGCATTCAGTGGCCTGCGACCCGTTCAGCGCCATCAGCGCGTCTATGGCGCACTGGAGGGCTTGGTGGGCGGCGCCATTCATGCCCTTGCCCTGGAAACGCTGACCCCCGAGGAATGGGCGGCCCGAACGCCCATGCGCTGACCGCAGTCCGGAGCTCGAAATCATGGACAAACTGGTCATCGTGGGCGGCAAAGCCTTGGAAGGAGAGACGCGTATCTCCGGCGCCAAGAATGCCACCTTGCCCATCCTGGCGGCGTGTTTGTTGGCTGAGGGACCGAGCCTGGTACGCAATGTCCCCCACTTGCACGATGTGACGACCAGTATCGAACTGCTGTCCGGCATGGGCGTGCGCGTGACCCTGGCTGACGGCATGGGGCTGGAGGTGGACGCCAGCGCGGTGGATAACGTCCATGCGCCCTACGATCTGGTCAAGACCATGCGGGCTTCCATTCTGGTGTTGGGGCCGCTGGTGACCCGCTTTGGCCGTGCCGATGTCTCCCTTCCCGGGGGCTGCGCCATCGGCTCGCGGCCTGTGAATCTGCATATTGATGGCCTGGCGGCGATGGGCGCCGATATCCGGGTGGAGAATGGATACATCCGCGCCAGTGCCGGGCGCCTGAAAGGCGCGCGCATCGTGCTGGAAACCGTCACCGTGACGGGCACGGAAAATCTGATGATGGCGGCCACCCTGGCCGAGGGCACGACGGTGATCGAGAACGCCGCCCGCGAGCCCGAAGTGGTGGATCTCGCCTGCTTTCTCAATCGCATGGGCGCTCGGGTGCAAGGTGCCGGCACGGACACCCTGGTGATCGAGGGGGTCAAGCGGCTGCACGGGACCGAATACGAGGTCATGCCCGATCGCATCGAGACGGGCACCTATCTCATCGCCGGCGCCATCACGGGCGGCTTGATCACCCTGAAGAACATCCGTCAGGGGACTCTGGATGCAGTGTTGGCCAAGCTGCAGGAAGCCGGCGCCCAGATTCGCTGCGCCGACAACATGATCACCCTCGACATGCGCGGTCGCCGGCCCCGGGCGGTGGATGTGCGCACGGCGCCATATCCCGCCTTTCCCACCGACATGCAGGCCCAGTTCATGGCCCTGAATGCCATTGCCGAAGGCACTGCCACCATGGTCGAGACGGTGTTCGAGAACCGTTACATGCACGTGCAGGAAATGGAGCGCATGGGCGCCGATATCCGGGTCCAGGGCAATGTGGCGGTGGTGCACGGGGTTGAGCGGCTCACCGGTGCGCCCGTCATGGCCACCGATCTGCGCGCATCGGCCGGGCTGGTGCTGGGCGCTTTGGTGGCCGAGGGGGAAACCGAGGTGGACCGCATCTATCACATCGACCGAGGCTATGAATGCATCGAGGAGAAGCTGGGCCAGCTCGGCGCCTGCATCCGGCGTATTCCACAATGAGTGGAGAGTGGAAATTCATCGGAGCGATGGCAGACCATGCC
This sequence comes from Candidatus Macondimonas sp., assembly GCA_049645885.1. GTDB lineage: Bacteria > Pseudomonadota > Gammaproteobacteria > UBA5335 > UBA5335 > Macondimonas. The sequence continues at coordinate 671 of JBARUT010000198.1, read as the reverse complement.
TGAAGCGCAGCTGACGCTGGCCCTGTCGAAGGGGCGCATTCTGGAAGAGACCTTGCCCTTGCTGGCAAGGGTCGGCATCGTTCCCGATGAGGATCCGGCGCGCAGTCGGCGCCTGATCCTGAGCACATCCCAGCCGCATATCCGTTTGCTCATCGTGCGACCGACCGATGTGCCAACCTATGTGCTCCATGGTGGGGCCGACTTGGGGGTCACCGGCAAGGATGTCTTGATGGAACAGGCAGGCGGCATCCTTTACGAGCCCCTGGATCTCAGGATTGGCCATTGCCGGCTGGTGTTGGCCGGTCGCGAAGGCCGTGAGCCCGATCGCGCGCAGCCCCGGGTGGCGACCAAATATGTGGCCACCACCCGCGCGTTCTTTGCAGCGCGCGGCCAGCAGGTGGATGTCATCAAGCTCTATGGGTCCATGGAATTGGCGCCCCTCGTCGATTTGGCCGACTGGATCGTGGATCTTGTGGATACCGGCAACACCCTGCGCGCCAATGGCCTGGTGCCTCTGGAAACGCTGGCCGAGATCAGCGCCCGACTGGTGGTCAACCCGGCTTCCTGGAAAACCAAGCATGCGCCGGTGCGCGCGCTGGTGTCCGCCCTGGCGGAGACCATTGGCACGGAGATCGCCCCATGACGCAGCCTCAATCGCCTGTCTTGCGCCG
>JBARUT010000197.1:0-3003 GCA_049645885.1 Candidatus Macondimonas sp. | reverse complement strand
CGGTCCTTCGCTTACCTGCCGCTGCAATTTTTGCACCCCACGGCGGCCGATCAGGACCAGTAATACCGGCGCGCCGGCCAAAATATGCCAATAACAGGTGGCAAAGCGCCATAGCAAAATGGCAATGGCCAACTGGGGTGCGGCCACATAGGGCGCCAAGAGGGCGGTCGATCCCAGTTCCGCCACGCCGGCGCCGCCGGGCATCATACCAACCTGTCCGGCACTCAGTGCCACCATCTGTACCAGAAACACGGTGGCCCAGGCCATCGGCACATTCAGTCCCCACAAAATGAAATACAGCACGCTGTAGCGAGTAATCCACTGCAGCGCGCAAAGCCCATAGATTGCCAACAGGCGAGGGATCGGGATCGCCAGCATTTCGTGGATACGGCGGCGAAACTGCAGCGCGAAGCGGCCAATGCGCCGCCGTGCCCGTGGGGTGATCCCGGCCTTGCCCCCCACCGCGTTACTCCAGAGCAGGATGCCTCGGAAGCGCAGCAACACGGCGGTAGCCATCAACACCAGGATCAGCAACAAACCCGCCGTCACTGTGGCCCCCGCCTCCAAGCCCGGCGGCCACAACGGGCACCACCACACCACCACCGGAATCAACAGGATGAAGAAGGTGAGGTCGACAAGTTGATCCATGGTATAAATCGCCGCGCCATCGGCGCTGCGCAGGCCATGGCGGCCCAGCAGCGTGGCGTAGGCAACCGGCCCCGCCAATCCCATGGGCGTGGCATTCACCATGCATTCGGTGGCCATGACGGTGGCCAGCGCCTCCCGCTGACCCAGATGCGTGTGACCCCGGGCCATCAAGCGCAGTCGCAGCGCGCTGAAATTCCAGGCGATTACGGCCAGAAGGGGCCCCAGCACGAACAGCGGCCAGGGCACCTGCCCCAACAGACTCAGGCCCGCGCTACCGCCATGCCACAGCGGCACCGCCAGCCCGGCCAGCAAGGCCAGCCCCAGCAAAATCCATGGATGACGTCTCAACGATGACTCCCCGCCTTATTCCCAACGCGCCACCCAGGCGCCTTTGGTGAGGGTTTCCCGTTCCCTGGCCAAGCGGTTCAAGGTGTCGAGCCACCAGCGCGCGACACGCGGATACCCCAGATCGGCTGGATGAATATCCAATCGGATCACGGCGCTGTCCCTGGCGCGCCACAGCGCCCAATCATTGCGCAACCGCGACAAGAGGCGGCGACTGCGACTGCGGACGCTCCACACCAGGCTGACCTGGCGCTCCGCCCGCCAGTCCGGCAGACGATACAAACAGCGCCGTCCTGCAGCATAGCGCACCGGCAGCATAGGCAATGCCCGGCGCGTGCCCCGGCTCATCAACCACGCTGGCGCCACGAAACCCTGCGTCGTCAGACCCACCTCGGACAATTGCCGCAGCCCCTGGGCCACCCGAGCCAGGGCGCGCGGCGCACTCAATGCGGCAAACTCCCCTTCGCCGGCGGTATAGATCCGCCGCACCAGCCATTGCAGCGGGGAAAGCCCCAGCGGTTCGCGGTCCTGGTGCAGAAAGCCATGGAGGACGATTTCGTCGCCTTGCGCCTGGCGGATCTGCAAGGCGCCGACAAAGTCCAGATGGGCGCGCAGCTCGCCCATCCCATGGTAATCGGGCACCACCAGCAAGGAACAGGGAATCCGCCGGCGATCCAGTTCCTCGATCAGCGCGGCGTAACGATGCCAGGTTTGCGGCGCCACATCATGCAGCACCACCATCAGCGGGCTCCGGCGTCGAATCCGGGGCGTCCGGACGGGCGGGAACAGCAGATTTTGCAAGGGTTTCATAGGTCAGCCTGAGTGGATCCAATTGTGCGCCCCAAGTCCACCGGGTTTGTACCCAGTGTCGGGCCCATTGCCCCATCGCCGGGGCATCCTGTGTGAACAGCGTGCGCACCGCCTCCGCCAGCGCCGCAGGCTCCGGCGCGTTCGCCAACACACCCGCTTGCGCGGGAATCAATTCGGGCAAGGCGCCCCGCCGACTGGCGACCACGGGGACACCGCTCGCCATGGCCTCCAGCACCACCAGTCCGAAGGTCTCGCAATCCCCAGCATGGACGAAGACATCGGCACTGGCCATCAAGCGCGACAGCGCCGGTCCCCGCACGTAGCGGGAGCGCACCGTCACATTGGCCTGCCGCACCTGCGGCATCCCGGGACCGACCAGCAACAAATGGTAGGCCGGCCCCAAGCGACGAAACGCCTCGATCAAGGTGGGCAGATTCTTCTCCGACGCGGCGCGGCCCACGAACAGCGCGAGCCTGGTCTGCACCGACAACCCCAAGCGGGCCTTGAGGGCAACCGCATCGGCAAAGCGGGGATGAAAGCGCTCACAATCCACCCCCAGGCCCTGGGGCTGGAGGCGCGGGATCCCCACCGCCTCCAGCCGCTCCAGCACATACCGGCTGGGCACCAGCACGCAATCGAATTGACGATAAAAGGTTTGCAAATAGCGCCTTGCCGGCCCTTGCAGCAGATCTCCACCCCAACGGCTGGCAAGAGACAGCACATCGGAGTGATAGAACGCCACCACCGGAACCCCCAGGCGCTGCCCGGCCTCCAGCGCAGCCCAGCCGGGCACGCCGGGATCGGCGGCCTCGATCAGGTCAGGACCGGCGTCCTGCAAGGCTGCAACCCACGGCAACCGGCGCCAGGGAAAGCGATAGCCCTGGCTGAAAGGCAGCGGGGCAGCCGCGACATAGCGGACCGACCCCACACGACGCGCGCGCCCGGCTGGCACCACGAGTGTGTGGCGCCAGCCGGGCAGGGCACTGAGAGTTTGTCGCTTGATTTCCAGATAGCGGCGCACGCCCCCGCTGTCCGGCGCATAGAAAAAGGTCACGTCGGCAAGATGCACCGGGCCTCTCCTCTCGGGACGGGCGGTGTGGCCGCAGGGGATCGCTTGGCGTCCTGAAATCTCCGCACAATCGAACTGGACGGCAGTCGCGTCAACCCAGACAAGGCCGACCACGCCAACAGGGCCATGCT
>JBARUT010000196.1:0-8570 GCA_049645885.1 Candidatus Macondimonas sp. | reverse complement strand
CCGGCTCGCCCACGCCGCCCGGCGCCTCATCGCTGTCGATGAGGTGCACCTCCACCCGCGGCATCTCGTTCATCCGCAACACCCGGTAGCTGTCGAAATTGCCCTGCGTCACGGCGCCGTCCTGGATAGTGATGGCGCCGAACAGGGCCGCGCTCAATCCGTAGGCCATGCCGCCCTCCATCTGTGCACGCACGGTCAGTGGATTGACCACCTGGCCGCAATCCACCGCAATCACCACGCGCTGCACCTGCACCTGGCCATCCGCGCTTACCGATACCTCGGCCACCTGGCCGACGATGCTGCCGAAGGATTCATGGAGCGCCACGCCGCGTCCCTGCCCCGGCGGCAATGGCACACCCCAGCCGCTGGCCTGTGCCACGCGGTCCAGTACCGCCAGATGACGGGGATGATCGACCAGCAGGCGGCGTCGGAATGCTACCGGATCCTCCGCGCGTTGGGCGGCGAGCTCGTCGATGAAACTCTCCACCGCGAAGGCGGTGTGGGAATGGCCCACTGAGCGCCAGAATCCGAGCGGTACGCTATAGGGCCGCAAGGTCGCGAATTCCACCCGCAAGTTGGGGATGGCGTAAGGATTCTCGCGCGCACCTTCGAAGCCGACGAAATCAGGAATCATCCCGGTTGCCAGGGCCATGCCCTGGGCCACGGCGTTCTTGACTTGGCGCGGCGCGCGATTGGGCAGGGCGGCAGGTGCCAGATCGGGCAGCGCCTGGGCGATGATGGAAGGGCCGGCTACCCGATGCAGCCAGGCGGTCGGCTCATCGGCCTGATCAAGCGCGGCCGTGAGGCGATGGGATACCGGCGGCCGGTAGAAGTCGTGGCCGGTGTCGTCCTCCCGCGTCCAGATGACTTTCACAGGGTGGGGTGTCTTGAGCGCGCAGGCCACGGCCTCGGCGACGAAATCATTGGCCACGCGGCGGCCAAAGCCGCCCCCCAGCTGGGTGGTATGCACCACGACATCGGCAACGGCCAGGCCGGCCAGCGCGGCGGCCGTGTCCCGTGCGCCGCCCTGATTCTGCGTCGGCACCCACAGTTCGCAGCGGCCCTCGTGAATCCAGGCAGTGGCGTTCATTGGTTCCATGGTGGCGTGGGCCAGCAGGGGCACTTCATAGATGGATTCCAGGGTGCGCGGCGCCTGCTCGAGGACCTCCAAGGGGCTGCCATCCTGGCGAACCCGCAAACCGGGGTGGGCCAGCAGTCCCCGTAACTGCGCCGCGATGCTGGTGCTGTCAGCGGCAGGGGCGGGGGGCGGATCCCAGCTGATCGCCAAGGCATCGCGCCCCTGGCGCGCGGCCCAATAGCCCTCGGCCAGTACGGCCACGCCGCTGGCGATGACGAACACCTCCCGCACCCCCGGCACAGCCCGCGCCGCGGCATCGTCCAGATGCAGCAGCCGCGCGCCGAAGACGGGCGGTCGGGCGACGCAGGCCACCAGAAGATCGGGCAGGCGCACGTCCATGCCGAAGCCGGCACGACCGGTGACCTTGTCGTGGGCATCGAGTCGGCGCTGGTCATGGCCGATGAGGCGGAACTGAGCGGGCGACTTGAGCGCCACCTTGCGGGGCACCGGTTGAGCGGCGGCCTCCATCGCCAGTTCGCCATATCCCGCCTGTTGACCGCTGGCATCGTGATGGATCTGCCCCGCTTGGGCGCGACATTCGGCCACGGGCACCTGCCAACGCGCCGCTGCGGCGGCCCGCAGCATCTCCCGGGCTGCGGCGCCGGCCTCGCGCAGCGGTTCCCATGAGGTCATCACCGACGTGCTGCCGCCGGTCGCCTGGATGAACATCATGGGGTTGTCATAGACGCGATCGGCGGGGGCAAAGGCCACCGTCACCCTTTCCAGGTCCACTTCCAGTTCCTCGGCCAGCAGCATGGGCAGCGCAGTCATCACGCCCTGGCCCATTTCGGCGCGCGCCACCAACAGGGTCACCGCGCCGTCGGGATCGATACGGATCCAGGCATTGGGGGCGAAACGGCCCGCCGCATCCGGGCCCACCTCCGGCGCGCAGCCGGTGAGTTGCAGGCCCAGCACCAAGGCGCCTCCGCCCGCAGCCGTCAGTTGCAGGAAATGGCGCCGACCGGCATTGAACTTCATGGTCATCGATCAGCCCTCCCGCAGCAACGCAGCGGCGCGATGGATGGCCTGGCGGATGCGATCGTAAGTGCCGCAGCGGCAGATGTTGCCGGCCATGGCGCTGTCGATGTCGGCATCGGTGGGATTGGAATGGCCCGCCAGGAGCGCGGCGGCCGACATGATCTGCCCCGATTGGCAATATCCGCACTGGGGTACATCCAGTTCCAGCCAGGCGCGCTGGACAGGATGCAGTGCGTCTCCGGCCAGTCCTTCAATGGTGGTGATTCGCTGTCCTGCAACAGTTGCAACGGGTGTGACACAGGATCGAATCGGCGCGCCGTTCAGATGCACGGTACAGGCGCCGCACAGGGCCATGCCGCAGCCGAACTTGGTGCCGGTGAGCTCCAGGTTTTCGCGCAAGACCCAGAGGAGTGGCATCTGAGGATCTGCGGCCACTTCGATCGGCTCAGCATTGAGTTCAAAGGCGATCATGGCATGCATCCATTGGGCGATCGGGGGAATCTGATGCTAAAGTTAGCACAGGAATTTTCCCGGCTGTTGCCGTCCTCGGTGTCGCATGGAGGCGGCGCTTGTCATGACCCCGAACGATCCGGCCGAACAAAAAGCCCAACGCCTGCGCATCCAGCGTTTTTCGCTGGCCGCCTTTTCCTATCTCATTGGCGGCGTGTTGCTGCTGGCGGTGAGCGTGTTGGGGAGCGGTGAAATCCCGCTGACGCCGGCGGTGGCCGCCGTTTTCGTGGCTCTGGTGGTGGTCGCCAATTTCGGTTTTTACGTCCTGTTTCGCAGCGGCGGGAACCTGCGCTTCCGTGATCCCAGCTTGACCATTCCACAGATGGCCTTCGGCATCGCGCTCATTACCTATTTGATCTATTTCGCCGGCCCCTATCGCGGCCTGCTGTCCATTTTCTATCTGGCGGTCATGACGTTTGGCCTGTTCCACCTCAACACCCGCCAGTTGCTCGGGATAAGCGCCTATACCGTCGCCTGCTTCACGCTCATGGCCGTGCTGCTCAAGTTGCGCCACCCCGAGACGGTTTCCTTCCTCGACCTGTTCGCCCAGTTGGCCGTGATCAGCGGCCTGTTGCCCTGGTTCGCGGTATTGGGGGGACACATCAGTACGCTGCGGCGGCGGCTGGTCGAGGGGAACCGCCGCCTCGAACAGGCGTTGGAACAGATTCGCCAGATTGCCATCCGCGACGATTTGACCCAGGTCTTCAACCGGCGCCATCTCATGGACCTCATGATGCACCAGAAAGCCATCGCGGATCGAGGCCAGTATCGCTTCAGCGTGTGTATGCTGGATCTGGATTATTTCAAGCGCATCAATGACACTCATGGCCATCTGGCGGGCGATCAGGCGCTGCGGGTGGTTGCTGAGATTCTGCACGAGCAGGTGCGGGTGGGGGATATCCTGGGCCGCTATGGTGGCGAGGAGTTCCTGGTGCTGCTGAGCGAGACGACGCTGATGGGCGCAGTGGAGACCGCGGAACGGCTGCGGCAACAGATTGAGCACAATAGCGCCGAACACATGCCTCATAAGCTTCCAGTCACTGCCTCCATCGGCGTCACCGAATACGCCCCCGGCGAGTCCATCGAAACCGCGCTTGGCCGGGCCGATCGAGCGCTTTATCGCGCCAAGGGGGCCGGGCGCAATTGCGTTCGCATGGAGCCGCCGCCTTCCAATGATCCCGTGCCCCGCGCTGCCGTTCCCTCCTGAATCAGTCCCCGCCAGCGCTATTCCCGCTGTCGTTCTCAGCCTGTTGAGCCATAATGCCCGCGTTCTCAAAGCCCTTGATCCACCCGGAGTGTTGCGCCATGCGCCCTTTGTGCTTGCTTGTCTTGACTGGCTTCATGGCCCTGCCGGCTGGCGCCGCCGAAGTCTCCCCGTTTGCCACCAAACCCGGCCAGTGGGAAATGAAAACCCAACACAACGGCAAGGTCATGCCGGTCATCCGCACCTGCGTGGATGAGGACACCGCCGCCCAGGCTGAGAAAACGCTCGCCAGTCCCGAAATCCCCAAGGAGTGCAAGGCGCTCTCACAGAACACCAAGGGGCAGGAAATGCGCTTTGAATATGTTTGTGACGACCCAGGTCAACAGGTTCACGTGCGCGGTCAGGGCCGCCGGTTGAGCGAAAACGCTTTCGAATCGCAGCTTGAAACGCTGGAAAATGGCCAGGTGACAGGCACCACCCTGATCGCCGGGCAATGGCTGGGGGCCTGTCCGGCACAGGCCAGGAACACCATCGATATTCCCGGCATTGGCCAAATGGACATGGATCAACTGGAGCGGATGGCGAAGGAGTTGGGTGGCACGGGCCGCTGACGCCTGAGTTGGCCCTTACAGATGGATGCCTCGGTAACCTTCCCCCAGAATCTATCGCTGGTCCACAGCCTGCGAGAAATCGATGCGGCCTTGGGACAACCCAAGGGCAGCGCTTTCCGGGCCTTCAAATCCTTGCCATTGCGGGAAGGGATTAATTTTTCTGTGTTGCATCCCGATCATGATCGTCCGGCTTTTACTGCCGTGCGGGCGGCCGGGCGGCTCTATCCCGGCGCGCTGCGCGCTATCCTGGTCAGCGATGAGGCCCGCCTCCGCATCGAGCAGGTCTTGAAGCCCGGCGTGGAAGCGTCCGATGGATGATTCGGCGCAGGGCGTCAGTCGCGCATTTTTCCGCCTCCTGCAAAGATGGCGGTCCAGCAGCGCTGAACCGTTGGGGGGATCGGGGCTGCATCGAGACTCGGCAGCCTGTAGTTCAGCGCAGACGCAAGCCATGCATGGCAGTTGGACCAGTGTCGGGGGCTTGTCGCGAGGCCAAATGGCTGGCTCAGCGCCCGCTAGGAGCGGAACAGCCGGCTGTGTTGGATCTCGTGGTGCGCGCTGGCCAGCGCCAATCCCGGCAAGGCCATGCCAAGTTCGTCATCTTCCAGGTTCAGCCCCGAGTCCAGTGCGGCGCGGATCGCTGGGTGCAGCTTGTTGAGGAGGCGTTGCGCGCCGGTCTGGCCCAGCACACCGAGCTTGATGAGCGCAGTAGCCTGATTCTCGCTCCAGGCCCATAGGTAACCCAGGACGGCCATGCGCGCCGGCAAATCCGCATGCACCGTCGCCAGCGCGAAGGCTGCGGCATAACTGAGCGGCTTCCTGCCTTGGGTCACTTGCCAGCGCTGTGCAACCGGCGCGTCCAGATCAAGCAGCAGTCGCAATAGGGCAGCGCCGATGTGAGTGTCTTCCTGCAGCAGTTCGCGGGTTTCACGGCAGGCCAGCAACCAGCGATTCCATTGCGCAGAAATATCAATATCTTGCGTCGTTATGGCCTCATGCAGACGCAGCAGTACAGGCACGTCCAATCGGGCAAGCGCCTGATCCAGCACGGCCGTTAACCAATCCACCGCTTGATCTTCATTGCCGATCCAGTTCGCCTGCACCGCCGCTTCCAGCCCCTGCGACCAGGCAAAGGCGCCGACCGGCAGGCTGGGGCTGGTCAATTGCAACAGGCGCAGCAGGCCGAGCTCGTCCAGATCAGGGGGCATCGTGGGGCGATCCGGGCCGGGGTTCGGAGTCATGCGAATGGGTAGCGTGGGCATGTCCGCCGCCAAAGTAAGCGCCGCTTTCCGGCTCGAACGGCGCCTGTTCACAGGCCACCGGCAGCCCCAGCGCGGCCACCATGCCGTCCAGTACATGATCATGCCGATAGCGCAGCCAGTCTGCGCCGATCTGCAGTGGTACATGGCGGTTGCCCAAGTGATAACAAACGCGCGCCAGCAACCGGGGATCTTGCGAGCGGGCGGTGGATACAGTCTCATCCGCCGCCTGCACGCGGATGACCTGGCCTGCTTCATCCTGCAGCTGGTCGCCATTGCGCAGCACGGTACCGCGTGGCAAGAGCAGCGCCCGCTCGCTGCCATTGTCCAGGCGAACCCGCTGTCGGCTGCGCTGGCGCGCGTCGAAGGGCAGCGTTAGAGTCAATTCGTCTGGGGCATCCTCTCGTTGTGGTTCGGGCGTCAGGCGCACACGGATTTCCAGCATGTCAGACTCCAGGAGGGGACAAGGTTGACGGGCGTATGTGGCTTGAGCCGATGCCACTCGCTTGATTATCCCATCGCCGCCGGAAAATTCGGAAAAGCCGGGATACCTGAGGTTGGGCTAAACATGCGGAACCTGGAGCCTTAAATGGCCCTTGGATGAAAAAGAACGCCGCCAAAAGCGCGCCACTGGGCGGTGTGTTCTGGGATGGTGGCGCCGAAGTTTTCATCAACAAGGGCCCCAATGGACGGTGGATGGATATCCTGATCACCGCTGAAGTCGCGGAATACGAAGCGCGCGCCAAAGGCGAATTGGGCCCGGCGTGTGCACATTGGCTGGCCACGGGCGAGCGCGAGAGCTAAGCACTCGACTTCCGGCCCCACGCGATTACGCTTTTCCACATTGGGAAATGGCCGGAGTTTTGAACTGATGGCAGATTCGAAGGCAATCCTGGCAAGTTGGCAGGCCAATGCAGACGCATGGGCAACCGCTGTGCGGGAGCAACGCATCGACAGCCGCCGCGTCACCAATGCGGCAGTGTTGAACGCCGTGAAGGCTGGCGCGCCGCATCGGATCCTGGATGTCGGTTGTGGCGAAGGCTGGCTGTGCCGGGCGCTACATGATGATGGCATCGAGGCCGTGGGTATCGATGCGACGGCGCCCCTGATTGCCGCCGCGCGAGCAGCCGGTGCAGGGCGCTTTGAAGTGCTACGCTATGATGAACTGGAGGCCGATCCGCTACGGCTGGGCCAATTCGATGGCGTGGTGTTCAATTTTGCCCTGTTCGAAGCCGATCCGAGCCCGATCCTGCGAGCCGTGTGCCAGGCAGTCAGCCCAGCAGGCCGGCTCATCATCCAGACCGTGCATCCGGATCGAGTGGCGGGCGAGGTGGGGTGGCGCGAGGAGCGATTTGCGGGCTTCGGTGCTGCGTTTCCTGCTGTCATGCCCTGGTATTTCCATTCGATGGCGGGCTGGGAGCGGCTGCTTCTGGATGCCGGCTGGCGCCTGATTCATCAGATGGCGCCAGCGGATCCAGCTGGCGGTCCACCGCTGTCTCTGATCCTGATCGCCGAGCCGCGCCCCGATTAAGCGCAAGCGGCTTCAGCGATCACCCGTCTCGATCCACAAATCCTTGGTGTAATGCTGATTCATGATGTTGGGCTGATAGCCCTTGACCCACGGCTTGATCAGGGTCTTGCTGACATAGAAGAACAGCGGAATCACCGGATCATCGGCCAGCATCATGGCCTCGGCCTGGCGCATCAGGGCATTGCGCTCCGGGCCACCGGGCAGGACGCTGATGCGCGCAAGGAGGGCATCATAGGCGGGGTTGTTGTAGCCGGAATCATTGATGCCGTGCTCGGAATGCAGCAGTTCCAGGAAGGTATAGGGATCGGCATAGTCGCCGATCCAGCCGCTGCGAAACACCTGCGTGACTTTCTTCTGCTTGCGGTTTTGCAGGAAGACTTTCCATTCCTCATTGAACAGCGTCGCTTCTACGCCCAGCACCTGTTTCCACATCTGGGCCACGGCGACGGCGATCTTGCGATTGTCTTCCTGGGTGTTGTAACGGATCTCGATCTGCAAGGGCCGCTCGGCCGAATACCCTGCCTCGGCATACAGTCGCTTGGCTTCCGCGAAGCGTGCCTCCCGGGTCCACCCGGCATAGTCCGGGGGCGCCGGCTGATAACCCGGCAGCCCCGGTGGCACCCAGCCATAGGCCGGAATTTCGCCGCCGCCGGTGATTTTCTCGGTGAGGATTTCCCGGTCGACGGCCAAATTCAGCGCCCGGCGCAGGGCAGGGGCGTTCTGGAACGGCGGCCGGGTGAGGTTCAGCCCGAAGTAGAACACGCCCAAATAGGGGTGGATGCGCAGTTCATCGCCCAGATGTTCCTTGGCCCAGCGGAAGTTGGCGGTCGGCACGCCGCCCCAGTCCACCTCCCCGGCGCGGTAGCGCTTGAATTCGCTGGAAGCGTCCTCGATGGCCGAGTAGCGCACCTTGTCGATGCGGGTATGGGCATTGTCCCAGTAATAGGGGTTGCGGCTCAGGGTGATGTGGGATTGCACCACCGCCTCGGTCAGTTGGTAGGCGCCGTTGGTCACCAGATTGCCCGGCCGCGTGAAGCGGTCACCATAGGCCGCCAGCGAGGGCCGGTGGATGGGGTAGGTGGTGGAATGGGTGAGCAGGCTCAGAAAATAGGGCGTGGGGGCCTTGAGACGGATTTCCAGGGTGTGGTCGTCGATCGCGCTCACGCCTAGGGTGTCCGGTTTGGCCTGCCCCGCCAGGATGGCCTCGGCCTGAGCGATGGGGGCGAGGATCATGCCGTAGTTGGAGCCGGTGGCTGGGTCTACGGTGCGGCGCATGCCGGCGACAAAATCCGCCGCCACCACCGGATCGCCGTTGGACCAGCGAGCGGTCGGGCGCAGGTGG
>JBARUT010000195.1:0-14107 GCA_049645885.1 Candidatus Macondimonas sp. | reverse complement strand
GGTGGCCGGGGTGCGGGCGCTGGGCTTGGAAACCTGCGTCACTCTGGGCATGCTGGAGGCTGAGCAGGCGCGCTATCTTGCCGAGTGCGGGCTCGATTACTACAACCACAACCTCGACACTTCGCCTGCGTATTACGAGGCGGTCATTTCCACCCGCACCTATCAGGACCGCCTGGATACGCTGGCTCACGTGCGGGCGGCGGGGGTCCGGGTTTGCTGTGGAGGCATCATCGGCATGGGCGAGGATGTGGTGGACCGGGCCGAATTGCTGCGTACCCTGGCCAACCTGCCGGTGCATCCGGAGAGCGTGCCCATCAATCAACTGGTGCAGGTGGCGGGCACGCCACTGGCGGGCGTGGCCAGCGTGGATCCGCTGGACTTCGTGCGGGTCGTGGCAGTGGCACGCATACTCATGCCCCATTCCCATGTCCGCCTGTCAGCGGGGCGCACGGACATGAGCCCGGAGATGCAGGCCCTGTGTTTCCTGGCGGGCGCCAATTCGCTGTTCTACGGCGAACGCTTGCTGACCACGCCCAATCCCGATGGCGATGCCGATCTGGCGCTGCTGGCCCGGCTCGGGCTGCGGCCAGAGGACGGTGGCTCCCGGGTGGCGGCGGAGTGAGCCGGGATACCGCCTGGGAACAGCGCTGGCGGGGGGCATTGGCCGAGCGCCAGGCGCAGGGCCTCTATCGTCGTCCGCGGCTTTTGGAGTGTCGCGACGGCGTCCATGCCCGGCTCGAAGGGCGCGACTGTCTGGTGTTTTGCAGCAATGACTACCTGGGGCTGGCGGACCATCCGGTCATTTCCGCTGCACTTGCCCAGGCCGCCAGTGAGGTCGGCACGGGCAGCGGCGCCGCCCATCTCATCAGCGGCCATCACCGCGAACACGAGGCGCTGGAGTCCGAGTTGGCCGACTGGGTGGGTCGGCCGCGTGCGCTTTTCTTCTCCACCGGCTACATGGCCAATATGGGGGTGATCAACGCGCTCGCCGAGCCGGGTGACACCGTGTTCGAGGACGTCCTGAACCACGCCTCGCTGCTGGATGGCGGCTGGCTGTCCCGCGGCCGCATGCAGCGCTATGCCCATGGCGATGTGGCGGCCTTGGATGCGGCACTGGCGCAGACTTCGGGACGTGCCCTCATCGCCACCGACGCGGTCTTCAGCATGGATGGCGATCTGGCGCCCCTGCCGGCGCTCGCGGAACTCGCGGCGCGCCGGGAAGCCCTGCTGGTGGTGGACGACGCCCATGGTTTCGGGGTGTTGGGGAATGGCCCCGGCAGTGTCGCCCATTTCGGGCTCACCCCCGACCAAGTGCCGGTCTACATTGGCACCCTGGGCAAGGCCCTGGGGACTTTTGGCGCGTTCGTTGCGGGCAGCGAAACCCTCATCGACTACCTGATTCAGCGGGCGCGCACCTATATCTATACCACCGCGCCGCCGCCCGCCCTGGCGGCAGCGACCCGAGCCGCGCTGGGCCTGGCCCGGCAGGACGCCTGGCGCCGCGAGCACCTCGTGGATCTGGTCACCCGTTTCCGGGACGGCGCGCGGCGCTTGGGGCTGCCCTTGATGGCCTCCGATACCCCCATTCAGCCCCTGTGGGTGGGCGACGCAGCGCGTGCCATGGCGCTGGGCGCCGCCTTGCTGGAGGCGGGTTATTGGGTGACGCCGATCCGTCCCCCGACGGTTCCGCCGGGGACCGCCCGCCTGCGCATCACACTGACAGCGGCCCATACCCCGGAGCAAGTCGAGGGCTTGTTGGGAGCGCTGGCCCATTGTTTGGATGCGCCGGCAGGTGCACCAGAATTGAGATGCGCGGAAGATGGCTGAGCCACCGATGGACTGGACTCTGGCGCCGCACCTGCTGGATGACCGCGCGGTGCGTCGGCGCTATGCGCGTGCCGGAGCGGGCTTGGCCCATAGTGTGCTGCTGGCCGAGGCGCGCAACCGGCTGCTGGAGCGGCTGACCTATGTGCGCCTCGAGCCGCAGTGGGTCATCGATCTAGGGAGCGCTTCCGGCGCGGGTTCGCGGGGTTTGTCGCGCCGTTATCCTCGAGCGCGGGTGGTGGGAATGGATGTGAATCTGGACCTGCTGGCGCCACCGCGACGTTTTCGTTTGCCATTCTGGCGGTACCGGCCATTGCGCATCCAGACCGATGGCCTCCGCTTGCCCCTGGCGACGGCCAGCGTGGATCTGGTGTTTTCGAATCTGGTGCTCTTGGCGCTGGCCGATCCCTTCCCGATGTTCGCCGAGATCGCCCGGGTATTGCGTCCCGGCGGCCTGTTCCTGTTCACCACCCTGGGCCCCGATACCCTGCAGGAATTTCGCCGTGCCTGGGCCGCTGTTGACGATGAGCCGCATGTGCATCCTTTTCTGGACATGCATGATGTGGGGGATGCCCTGGTGCGCGCTCGGCTTGCCGATCCGGTGATGGATGTGGAGCACCTGACCTTCACCTACGCCACTTTTCCCAAGCTTCAGAGCGATCTGCGCCAGGCCGGTTGGGGCAACTCCCTGATTGGCCGTCGTCACGGCTTGACTGGTCGGCGCCGCTTCGAGGCCATGCAGCAGCATTATCGTGATCAGTTTCCAGGCGCGCCGCTGGGCATGACGCTGGAGCTGATCTTTGGCCATGCCTGGGCGCGCGATCAGCCCCGATCCATTGCCCGGGACGGTGAGGTACATGTGCCCTTGTCCAGTCTGCGGCGCAGCGGCGGAAGCGCTTCGTGACGCCGGCTAGGGGATGGTTCATCACCGGCACCGATACCGAGGTTGGCAAGACCCATGTGGCTTGCGGCCTGTTGCGGGTGCTGGCAGCGGAAGGCATACGTGCCGTGGGGTTCAAGCCGGTGGCGACTGGTTGCATGGGACCGGTTGGCGCATTGCGTAACGATGATGCGCTCGCGCTCATGGCGGCGGGCGGGGTGACGGCGGCCTATGAGACCATCAATCCCTATGCCTTCGCACCGCCCATTGCGCCTCATCTCGCTGCTCAGGCCGCAGGCATTGCCATTCGCCCCGCGCCGATCCTCCAGGCTTTCGCCTCCCTGGCCGGGCAGGCCGAGGCTGTGGTGGTGGAGGGCGCCGGGGGGTGGCGCGTCCCGTTGGGGGAGGACTGGGAAATGGGTGATCTGGCCCGTCAACTGCACTTGCCGGTGATCCTGGTGGTGGGCATGCGGCTGGGTTGCCTGAATCATGCGCTGCTGTCCGCGCAGGCCATTGGCGATCAGCTTTGTGGCTGGGTTGCGAATGAAGTGGATGCCGGCATGGATGCCATGGCGGGTAATCTGGCAAGCCTGCGGGAGCGGTTGCCGGTGCCTTGCCTTGGGGTGGTGCCCTTTGGGCGCCCCGCTCAGGATCATCTGGGTCGGTCCTTTGCGCGCTGATTCCAGGCCTGAAATTGTCTGGATGACAGCCGATTGGCTTGCAGCACTGATACTGATCAAGTACGATTTGCAGGCTTTCTGGTACCCCCTGATGCGCCTGACCATCCGGCCCGATCGGAGGAGATGGCGCCCGGTCGATCACGGGAGGTGTCGATGGATTCTTCCAGCGAGCCCCGGACGGAACAGCCGTTTTGCTGCGTCATCGCCCCGGATGGGTCATTGACCCCAAAGGCTGCCTGGGGTTTCGGGGTGGTTGCCTGCACGCCGATCGCCATCGGCGCCTTTTGGGCCGGGATCATGGGATTGTGGCCCATCCTGCCCTTTTCAGGCCTTGAAAGCCTTGCAGTCATCTGGACCTTGCGGCATTGCCTGCACCGCAATGCCTATCGCGAAGTGGTCCGTATCGAAGCGGATCGCATCCGGATTGAGTCGGGCCATCAAGGCCCGCAACAGATCACGGATTTCGAACGATCCTGGGCGCGCGTGCACTTGGACGCTGCGGTCGAGCCCTCCCGCCTTTGGCTGGTGTGCAGGGATCAATACCTGGAACTGGGGCGGGGTTTGAGCGAGCTGGAGCGTCGGCGTTTGGCGCAACGATTGAAAGAAGTGATGGAGCCGGGGTTTTCCGTCTGAGGAAACCCTTTGGACCAAGGCATGAGGAGTGCGAGAGGCATGATTGGTAAGCGGATGCGCGGCGTATGGGAATCAACGATCCTGGCTGCGACTTTGGCGGGAGTGGGTACCGGAAGTGCCCATGCTGAGCTGCGATACAACATGCCCGAGGGGGTGTCCGAGATCAGCCGTAATGTGCATTCACTGCACATGGCGATGTTCTGGGTTTGTGTCGTCATCGGGGCCTTGGTGTTCAGCGCGATGCTTTACTCCATCGTGCGTTTTCGCAAATCAGCCGGCGCTCAATCGGCTCACTTCCATGAAAACACGGCCGTCGAGTTGATCTGGACTGCCATTCCGTTTGCCATCCTGGTGGTCATGACGATTCCCGCCGCGGGCCTGCTGATCAAAATGGACGATACCAGCCAGGCGGATCTGACCATCAAGATCACTGGCTACCAGTGGAAATGGCATTACGACTATCTGGATCAGGATGTTTCCTTTTTCAGCGCCCTGGCCCAGGACAGCAACGCCGCGCGTCAGCTGGGCGCCCAGATCGACCTCAAATCAGTGGATCACTATCTGCTCAATGTCGATCACCCCGTGGTGGTGCCTATCGGCCAGAAAGTTCGCTTTCTGATTACCTCCAACGATGTGATCCATGCATGGTGGGTGCCCGACCTGGCGGTCAAGAAGGACGCGGTTCCCGGATACATCAATGAGTTCTGGACCCGGATTGATGTGCCGGGTATATACCGGGGCCAGTGCGCCGAGCTGTGCGGACGCGACCACGGGTTCATGCCGATCGTTGTGGAGGCAAAGACGCCTGAGGACTACGCGGTCTGGCTGGAGGCGCAGCGCGCCGGTAAAGGCACGCAAACCGCGATGATGAATGAGCCGGCCCTTGCTGGCGCCCGTTGATAGAGTGGGAGAACACGCATGACTGACCATGCCCTGGCGCACGACGATCACGAACACGGTCCGGATCCCCGTTTCTTCTGGCGTTGGCTGACGACGACCAATCACAAGGACCTCGGGGCCCTGTACCTGTGGTTGTCGTTGCTGATGTTCTTGGTCGGGGGCATGATGGCCCTGGTGATCCGGGCAGAGCTGTTCCAGCCCGGCATGCAACTGGTGCGTCCCGAATTCTTCAACCAGATGACGACCATGCACGCTCTGGTGATGATTTTTGGCGGGGTGATGCCCGCTTTCGTGGGTCTGTCCAACTGGTTGTTGCCAGTGATGCTGGGCGCGCCCGACATGGCGCTTCCACGCATCAATAACTGGGGGTTCTGGATCCTGCCCTTTGCCTTTACCTTGTTGATTGCCACCCTGTTCATGCCGGGTGGTGCACCGGCCGGCGGCTGGACCATGTATCCGCCATTGGTTCTGCAGACCGGGCCGGCGTTTCCGTTCCTGATCTTCGCCGTTCACCTGCTGGGGATCTCCTCCATCATGGGCGCGATCAACGTCATCGCCACCATCCTGAACCTGCGCGCGCCCGGCATGTCCCTGATGAAAATGCCGCTGTTCGCCTGGTCCTGGCTAATCACTGCATTCCTCATCATCGCGGTGATGCCCGTGTTGGCTGGCGCCGTGACCATGCTGTTTACAGACAAATACTTTGGCACCAGCTTTTTCAATGCCGCAGGCGGCGGTGACCCCGTCCTGTTCCAGCATGTGTTCTGGTTCTTCGGTCATCCCGAAGTCTACATCCTGATCTTGCCGGCCTTCGGCATCGTGTCCCACATCATTCCGACCTTTTCGCGCAAGCCCCTGTTCGGGCATGCGTCCATGGTCTATGCCATGGCGGCCATCGCGTTTCTTTCCTTCATCGTCTGGGCCCATCACATGTTCACCGTGGGATTGCCCCTGGCCGGCATGCTGTTTTTCATGTTCGCAACCATGATCATCGCAGTGCCGACGGGTGTGAAGGTGTTCAACTGGACCGCCACCATGTGGCGTGGCTCGTTGAGCTTTGAAACCCCAATGCTGTTTGCGCTGGGTTTCGTGTTCATGTTCACCATTGGCGGCTTTTCAGGGCTGATGCTGGCCATGGCGCCGGTGGATTTCCAATATCACGACACCTATTTCGTGGTGGCCCATTTCCATTACGTGCTGGTCCCCGGCGCGGTCTACTCGATCATGGCAGCGGTCTATTTCTGGTTGCCCAAGTGGACCGGACACATGTATGACGAGCGGCTGGGGAAGCTACATTTCTGGCTTTCGACCATTGGCGTCAACCTGACTTTCTTCCCCATGCATTTCTCGGGTCTGGCCGGTATGCCGCGGCGTATTCCGGACTACGCGTTACAGTTCACCACCTTCAACCAGATCTCGACGGTGGGCGCGTTCATGTTTGGATTCTCCCAGCTGCTGTTCGTCTACATCGTGATCAAATGTGTCCGGGGGGGACAAAAGGCCACGGCGCAGGTGTGGGAGGGCGCGGAAGGTCTGGAGTGGACGCTTCCCTCACCGCCGCCCTACCACAGTTTCACGGTTCCCCCCGTGGTTCGTTGAGCGCTGGACCTTAAACGGTGAATCACCCATCGGATGACTCCCGGCACGCTGCCATCCGCCGCACGGTGGCATGGCTGGTGTTGCTGGCCGGGATTTTCTATGTGGCGTTTTTTGTCGCCATGAGCTTGCATTGAGCGAGGCCATGAACCGCACAAGCCATTCCGGATCGCGCAGAGCCAATCGGCATATCCTGTTCCAGGCAGCCTTGGTGTGCGTGGTGATGTTTGGATTCGGCTTTGCGATGGCGCCGCTCTATCGCGCCTTTTGCGATCTCACCGGCATCAATGGCCGCATGGCAGTCGTGGCCACTGAGACTGGGTCGGAAGCCGATTTGACGCGTACCATCACGGTCCAGTTCGTCGCCAACCGCAATCAGGACCTGCCCTGGGAGTTCAGGCCGGAAGTGGCTTCGCTTCAGGTGCATCCTGGCGAAGTGCGCAGCGTGGCTTATTTTGCACACAATCTGCGCGATACACCCATGATAGGTCGGGCGGTGCCCAGCATTGCGCCGGGAGAAGCCGCCAAGTATCTGCGCAAGCTGGAATGTTTCTGTTTCACGGAACAGCACTTCGCGGGCGGGGAGGCGCGGGATATGCCCGTACGCTTCTATGTTGATCCCAAGTTGCCCCCTGGGATAGAGACATTGACCCTGTCCTATACCTTTTTCGACGCTGCGCCCCAAGCAGTTGTAGGGCTTGAACAGCGTACAGGATCCTGATTTGTAAGCCGTCGATTCATGAATCAGCGGCATCATCGCTCTCGAATAATGACCATTCAGGCATCATCAGAGGACATCTTCAATGGCCCACGCAAGCCCCGACCAAGAAATTTACTTCGTTCCTGAGCCAAGCTACTGGCCCATTCTCGGATCCATTGGCCTGTTCCTGATTGTGGGTGGGGTATCTACCGGCCTGAACGGTATTTCCTCGGGTTACTATGCCTCGCTGCTGGGCTTCGCCTTTTTTGTGGTGATGTTGTTTGGCTGGTTCGGTACCGTCATCCGCGAAAATCTGGCGGACCGCTACAACGCCCAGGTCGATCGGACCTTCCGCTGGGCCATGGCCTGGTTCATCTTCTCGGAGGTCATGTTTTTCGCCGCCTTTTTTGGCGCCTTGTTTTATGCGCGCGCCCTGGCCATTCAATGGCTGGGCGGTGCGGGCGGCGAGTCCCTGACGAATTTGCTGTTGTGGCCTGGCTTCGAGGCCGCCTGGCCCACGAATGGCCCGGAAGCGGTCGGGGGCAAGTTTGGAACCGTGAGTGCCTGGGAACTGCCGGCCCTCAATACTGCCATCCTGCTGACCAGCAGTTGGACCGTGACCATGGCGCACCATGCGGTGCGCGCGGGGCATCAAGCCCGCACCAGCCTGTGGTTGGCGCTGACGGTGGTATTGGGCATCAGCTTCCTGATTTTTCAGGTTGAGGAATACATGCATGCCTATGAACATCTGAACCTGACGATGGGTTCGGGTATCTACGGCTCAACCTTCTACATGCTCACTGGATTCCATGGCGCCCATGTGACCTTGGGCACCATCATGTTGACAGTGATGCTGTTCCGCTCGCTGAAAGGCCATTTTCGGCCCGAGCGCCACTTTGCCTTCGAAGCGACTGCCTGGTATTGGCACTTTGTGGACGTGGTCTGGCTGGGCCTGTTCATCTTTGTCTATATTCTTTGAGGGCTTCAGCGGCCGGCTGTCCACAATGTGGAAAGCGGCCGCTTGTGCCTGTCTCAACCCGAGGGTGGCAACAGCCCATGCGGCTGGATGAACCCTGTCGCGATGCCTAACAGAATCATCAAGAACAATGCGATGGACAGGCCAATGCGCCAAGTGAGCGCGCGCGCCGTGCGTCCGGTGCCCTGGGTGTCTTTAAGCAGGAAATACAGCCCGGAAGCAAGGCTGTAAAGAATGGCGAAAAATGCGGCGATGATAAGCAACTTGATCAGCATGGGCTACGATGACCTGCGCGAGGTAGGGGGCGGTTGGCGGTCGTGAAATACAGTCCGTTCTCGGCCGCATGGAGGAGGGTGTTGCCGGATGGGCAGGCGTTCAAACATTTATTTTATGGGATTTGGCCTGAGTTGACGCGGCTTTTGGGTCGGGGCAGTTCATGATGGCGAAAACCGCGCACCGGCTTTTCCCGCGAGCACTGCTGATACTCGCATGGGGGGGCGTTCTCGCCCTCTTGGTGGGATTGGCTTTCTGGCAGGTGCAGCGTGGACAGGAAAAAACTCGCCTGCTGGTAGGTTTCGCCGCTTCTCGCGACGCTCCGCCGCAACACGAAATGGATGTTGATCAGGCCCGCGCCCTGCTTGGACAAGAGACGGTGTTCGTTCGGGCCTGTTTTGCGGGTCATTACGTGGCGGACCACCAGTTCCTGTTGGATGGGCAGATGCAGGGTGGCCAAGTTGGGTTTGATGTCTGGACGCCGCTCGAACGTCCTTCTGGTGAAACACTGATGGTCAACCGCGGCTGGGTCGCTCAAGACTCAGAGCGTCATCCCTTGGTGGCGCTGGCCGTCGGGAATGGCGAGCGCGAAATGTGTGGCACGCTGGTCCGCTTCCCCCGCTCCGGGTGGGCACTGAAACCGGCGCCTGAATCGGAAAGTTGGCCGCGGGTAGTGGTTTATCCCGCTTTGGAGGAACTTGAGCACGCCCTGGAAACGTCGGTCTATCCTTTGCTGTTGCTCTTGGATGCCGATCAGCCCGATGGTTACCTGCGTTTTTGGCGACCGGTGACCATGACACCCGAGCAGCACTATGGTTACGCCGTTCAATGGGCAGGGCTGGCCTTGACCTGGGTGGTGATGACGGTGATTTTCTGGCGCCGTCGCAATAGAGGATCAGGACAACCGTGACGAACGAGATTGCGCGCCCACCGGGGCAATGGCGCGGACGCTTCATGCTGCTGTTGCTGGCGTCCCTATTTTTTGGTCCCTTGCTGCTGGCTTCCATCTGGTATGACCATGCCGATCGCTGGCCTCTGCCCGAACAGCGGGCCAATCATGGCCAGTTGATTTCCCCGCCTCAACCCCTTGTGGGTCTGCAATTGCAGGATCTCCAAGGCCGTCCGCTTGCGGAGGATGCTTGGCAGGGGCGTTGGTTGCTGGTCTATCCGGGCCTGCCGACCTGCAATGCGGAATGTCAGAACCTGCTTTACCAGATACGGCAGGTCCGTACGGCATTGGGCAAGGAGACAGAGCGCCTGCAGCGCATCTATCTGCTCGCAGAGGTCCCCCGGGACCCGGCCCGACTGGAAGCATTGCACAGCTTGCATCCGGATCTGTTGCTGGCTGTGCTGGCATCACCGGAAACCGTGGCGCAGTTCCCTGACGCCGATGCGGCAACGCTTTGGTCGGGGCAACAGCTTTATGTGGTGGATCCTTTGGGCAATCTGATGATGCGCTACGGCGCTACCCAGGAACCCAAAGACATACTGACGGATCTCAAGCGGCTGCTGCGCCTATCCCATATCGGATGATTCACATGCGTAATCCCTGGTTCTTCCGGCTGTGTCTGTTTGCCACTGTGCTCACGCTGGGTCTGGTCGTGCTGGGCGCCTATGTGCGGCTGTCGGATGCGGGTCTGGGCTGTCCGGATTGGCCGGGTTGCTACGGGCATTGGAAAGTCCCCGCAGAGGAAGCCCATGTTGCCTCTGCCAACGCGGCCTATCCCGAGCGGCAGGTGATTGCGGCCAAGGCCTGGAAGGAAATGGCGCACCGCTATGTGGCGGGCAGCCTGGGATTGCTGGTGCTTGCCATTGCTGTCCTGGCCTGGCGCCATCGACGCGACCCGGACCAGCAGGTGGTCCTGCCGTTGCTGCTGGTGGGATTGATCGTATTCCAGTCGCTGCTGGGCATGTGGACTGTCACCTTGTTGCTCAAGCCGCTCATCGTCATGGGTCATCTGTTGGGCGGCCTGTCGACCCTGGCCCTGCTGGCCTGGATCACGCTGCGGGCTGGGGCGCTTTGGACGCGAGGGGAGGCGCCGGCGCGGGGTCCATGGCGTTGGTTGGCAATGGGGGCGCTGGGGGTTCTGGCCATCCAGATCGCCTTGGGCGGCTGGACCAGCAGCAATTATGCTGCGCTGGCCTGCCCGGATTTTCCGACCTGTCATGGGGAGTGGTGGCCTGCTGCGGATTTCAATGAAGGTTTCATCCTCTGGCGCGGGATCGGCATCGATTACGAAGGTGGCGTATTGGATAACCGGGGGCGGGTGGCGATCCATCTTATCCACCGCTTGGGTGCACTGGTGACCTTCACCGTGCTCGGAAGTCTTGCCCTGGCCCTGATCTTTGCGCCGCCGCGCCCCGTGCTGCGCCGCGCAGGAGCGGTGCTTCTCGCGGCCTTGATCCTGCAGATCAGCCTCGGCATTGCGACGGTCATGGGCCACCTGCCGTTGCCGGTTGCAGCGGCTCACAATGGCGGGGCGGCCCTGCTGCTGTTGAGTTTGATCGGGGTGATTCATCTTTTGGCCGGGTCATCACCCATGGATGTGCAGCGTGGTCACTGAATCTTCCTCGCTGCCGGCCGCGACGCGCTCCCTGTGGCGGTCTTATCTCGAATTGACCAAACCCAAGGTGGTGGCGCTGCTGGTGTTCACGGCGGTGGTGGGAATGTTTCTCGCCACGCCCGGCATGGTCCCCTGGAATGTCTTGGTCTTCGGGGGCCTGGGCATTTGGCTGGCGGCAGCCTGCGCCGCGGTGATCAATCATGTGCTGGATCGCCGGGCTGACGCCCATATGGCCCGCACCGAACGCCGGCCGTTACCGACCGGTTCCGTGGGTGTGCCGCAAAGCCTCGTCTTCGCAGCGATTCTGGGTGTCACCTCGATGGCCATCCTGATCACGCAGATCAATGGCCTGACGGCTGTTCTGACCCTGGCCTCCCTGGTGGGTTATGCGGGGGTTTATACGGCCTATCTCAAACGGGCGACGCCGCAGAACATCGTCATCGGTGGGGCAGCCGGGGCGGCGCCCCCAGTTCTGGGCTGGACTGCGGTGACGGGGAGCCTGGATGCGCATGCGCTGCTGCTGTTTCTGATTGTGTTTGTCTGGACGCCACCGCATTTCTGGGCGTTGGCGATCCATCGGGTGGAGGATTACGCCCGGGCCGACATTCCCATGCTGCCGGTGACCCATGGGGTCGCGTTTACCCGGGTGCAGATCCTGCTCTACACCGTGCTGCTGATGGCGGTGAGTCTGTTGCCCTATGTCACGCAGATGAGCGGGCCGGTGTATCTGGTCGGAGCAGTGCTATTGGGCGGGGGGTTTCTTTATTACGCCTTGGCTTTGCGTTTTTCCGCGCGCCCGGATTTGCCCATGCGCACCTTCGGCTACTCCATTACCTACCTGATGGCCCTGTTCGCTCTGTTGCTGGTGGATCACTACATGCCCCGCTAAAGCCCATGCAGGGCAGGTGTACCTGTCAGGCGGCCAGCGTGCCGCGCAGCTTGCGCAGAGCGCTGGCCTCGATCTGGCGGATACGTTCGGCCGAGACGCCATAGGACTCGGCCAATTCATGCAGGGTTGCCTTGGGCTCCTGGACCCAACGCCTTTGCAGGATTTCCCGGCTGCGGGCATCGAGGCCATCCAATGCGAGGCGCAGTTGGGCGTGTGTTTTCCGCGTCCAATCCTCGGCTTCAAGGATCTCGGCGGGATCGGCCTGCTCGGCTGCCAGGAAGCGTATCGGGGCCGGGCTTGGGTGATCCTCATCAGTTTCCATCACGGGATCGAGTCCCAGATCCTGGCTGCTCAGACGGGCTTCCATCTCCAGCACGGTCTCGGTGGGCACGCCCAGTTCACGGGCAACCGTTTCGGCCTCTTCCCGGCTGAACCATCCCAGACGCTGTTTGGCGCTGCGCAGGTGGAAGAACAGTTTGCGCTGGGCCTTGGTGGTGGCGATCTTCACGATGCGCCAGTTGCGCAGGATGTACTCGTGCATTTCTGCCTTGATCCAGTGCACCGCAAACGACACCAGCCGCACGCCAATGCCGGGGTCAAAGCGCTTCACAGCCTTCATCAGACCAATATTGCCCTCCTGGATCAGATCCGCCTGGGGCAGTCCATAACCGCGATAGCCGCGGGCGATATGCGCCACGAAACGCAGATTGCTCAGTACCAATTCGCGCGCGGCATCCAGGTCCTGCTCTTCCCACCAGCGCCGGGCCAATTCCCGTTCAGCTTCGGCGCTGAGCAGGGGAAATTGGCTGATGCGCGCCATGTAGGCATCCAGGCTATCCGTCAATACCGGAAGCTCGCGATCCAGAGACATCAGAGCGGTGGTCGATGACATGCAATCCTCGTTCTGTAGGAAACCGGGGCCATGGGGGTCCATGCGGATTAATTTAGCACTCATGGCTTAGGAGTGCTAAGAGCACTCAGAGTTCCCGCGCTGGGGTTGCCTGTGGCTCTGCTGCCTCTCCTCAAAGCGCCGGAGTGGACAAGCCGTTTTGTAGAACCTACTATTAGGTCTCGAGCGATTAAATCGCTCAAGTGTTATCTCAGACAGGAGACTGACGATGAAAATTCTTTATCAAGCAACCGCAACCGCCAGCGGTGGTCGCGACGGCACGGTGAAAAGCAGCAATGGGGTGCTGGATCTCAAGCTTGCCATCCCCAAGGAAATGGGCGGTCCCGGTGGCGCGGTGCCCAATCCCGAGATGCTGTTCGCCGCAGGCTATGCCGCCTGTTTCGATAGCGCGCTGCAACATGTCGCCCGGCAGCAGAAACTCAAGCCCGGCGCCACTCAGGTGCAGGCAACGGTAGGCATTGGCGCGAACGAGGCCAGTGGCTTCGCGCTCGCGGTCACCCTTGAGGCCATGATTCCTGGTCTGCCGCGTGATGAAGCCCAGGCATTGCTGGAGGCCGCCCATCAGGTCTGCCCCTATTCCAATGCTGTGCGGGGAAATGTGCCGGTGGAACTGAAACTGGTTTGATCCCCCATGCGCGTCCCCTTCGTTCACAGCAAGGGGCGCCATACAACACTGGAGGCTTTGTCATGAATTCCTTTTATCAGTTATCCGCCAACACGCTGCATGGGCAGCCCGTGGCCATGCAGCAGTACCAAGGCAAGGTGCTGCTGGTGGTCAACACCGCCAGCCAGTGCGGCTTGACGCCGCAGTATCAGGATCTCCAGCAGTTGCATGACGAGTACGCCGATCAGGGCTTGGTGGTGCTGGGTTTTCCCTGTAATCAGTTTCGTCAGCAGGAGCCGGGGGATGCAGAGGCGATCGGTAGCTTTTGTGAGCTGAATTATGGCGTGCGCTTTCCCATGTTCGACAAAGTCGAAGTCAATGGCCCAGGCGCACATCCTATTTTCCGGTATCTGCGTGAACAATTGCCGGGCTGGTTCGGCTCTGCCATCAAATGGAATTTCACCAAATTCCTGATTGGTCGTGACGGTGTACCTATTCGCCGCTTTGCACCGATCACCCGCAAGGCAAAAATGGAACCTGCAATCCAGCGGGCGCTGACGGCACCTGCGGAATGGGTCGGCACGAAGACTTCTGCATGATTCTCAGGAGGCTAACACCATGAACTATCGTCAACTGGGGAATTCCGGCCTGTTGGTGTCGGAGCTTTGCCTGGGCGCC
>JBARUT010000194.1:0-18168 GCA_049645885.1 Candidatus Macondimonas sp. | reverse complement strand
CGTGATCGCGTCATCCTGGTCACCGGCGCCAGCAAGGGCATTGGCCGCGCTGTCAGTCTCGCCCTGGCGCGCCAAGGCGCCACCGTCATCCTGAGCGGTCGACGGGTTTCGGAACTCGAACAGGTCTATGACGCCATCAAGGCGGCAGGCGCCCCGGAACCGGCCATCGCGCCGCTCAACCTGGAGTCGCTGCACTGGGACGAATGCCAGGGGCTCATCGACCAGATCCAGACCACCTTCGGGCGGCTGGACGGTCTGTTGCATAATGCCGCCCACCTGCACGGCCTCACCCCGCTCAGCCATTTCCCCATCGCGGAGTGGTACCGCACCCTGCAAGTCAACCTCAATGCGCCATTTCTGCTGACGCGCTGCTGTTTGCCGCTGCTGATGGCGTCACGCGATGCCTCGGTGCTGTTCAGCGCGGACAATACCGGCCGCAAGGGCAAGGCCTATTACGGCGCCTACGGGGTGAGCAAGTTCGCCGTGGAAGGCCTGATGCAGATGATGGCAGAGGAAACCGAGGTCAACACACCGATCCGGGTCAACAGTCTGGATCCCGGCTGGGTCGATACCGCACTTTACCACCGCATCTACCCCGAACGTGCCCACGCCGACCTGCCCGCGCCCGATGCCGTCTGCCGCCCTTATCTGTTTCTGCTGGGGCCTGGGAGCCGCGGTCTGAGCGGCCAGGCCTTCAGCGTCCGCGAGGGTGGCCCCTGGGGCGAATGAGGCTGCATTTTAACGGCCATGACCCATTGGGTTCGGCGCCTGCATGGGCTATACTCTCGCGCCTTGATCCTGTGCCGGGATGGCGGAACTGGTAGACGCGCCGGACTCAAAATCCGGTTCTCGTGAGGGAGTGCGAGTTCGACTCTCGCTCCCGGCACCACTTTATTTGAATCTTGCGCTCAACTATCACGGCGCTCCCGCCCCGCTCCAAGGGCGCGGGCCGCGCCTTGCAAGCCGGGCATGCCATACTTGCCCGGCGCCCCGAACATCGACTCCATCCCCTGCTGCCCTGCCCCGCTGACACAAATCGCCGCATACACCGTTCCACGGCCCTGGATTCTGGCCAAGGAAGGGCAGCGACTTGTGCCCGTCCACTCCGGAGACCAGCGCATTCCGCGCTGCCAGCCCGCCTCGCGCCCACCAACTGTAATAAGGAAGCCGTCCCGCGGTTCAATCAGGGCGTGATCGTTCTTCTGGTACTGCGGTGGTTTCGCCAAGGGCGCACGGGTAACGAGAAGATGGCAAGGGATGCCGATCAATCGCGCAAGGCAAAATCAGCATCATGGAATCAAGAGGCAATCGGACCCGCACGCTTGTCGCCGCTGGGGCTAAAATCGGCCAACGCCCGGTGTTTGCGGTCCTGTTTGGAAATGGCGGAGAAGGAGGGATTCGAACCCTCGGATCCCTTGCGGGATCAACGGTTTTCGAGACCGTCCCATTAAACCGCTCTGGCACCTCTCCGCTGGGTTGGCCATTCTAACGGATCCGTTGCCCCAGACAAAGCGCCGCCGCACTCCCTCCGTCAAGCCAACAAGGGATCGATCATGACAACGCGACCCCGCCTGCCGACCGCGATCTGGGCCTTGGGTGGCGTCAGCCTGTTGATGGATATTTCATCCGAGATGATCCACAGCCTGCTGCCCGTGTTCCTGGTGGTCACGTTGGGCACTTCAGTGGCGACGGTGGGGCTGATCGAAGGCATTGCGGAGGCGACCGCCGCCGCGGCCAAGGTCTTCTCCGGGGTACTGAGCGACCATCTGCGTCAACGCAAGGGGCTGGCGATTCTGGGCTATGGCCTGGCGGCGCTGACCAAGCCGCTGTTCCCACTTGCCAATAGCGCCGCCACAGTCTTCGCTGCGCGCTTTCTGGATCGCATCGGCAAGGGCATCCGGGGCGCGCCGCGTGACGCCCTGGTGGCAGACCTCACGCCGCCTGCCATCCGGGGGGCGGCCTACGGCCTGCGCCAGGCCCTGGACACCGTCGGCGCCATCGGGGGTCCTCTGCTCGCGCTGGTGCTGATGGGCTGGTTTGCCGGCAACATCCGGGCCGTGTTTTCGGTGGCCGTTGTACCTGCGCTGCTGTCGGTGCTGCTGTTGGTGGTCGCCGTTCACGAGCCTGCACGCGCCACGGGAGCAACGCCTACCACCAATCCGTTGCGGATACAGGCCCTGCGCCGCATGCCGAGTGCCTATTGGGCCGTACTCGGCTTCGCCAGCCTGCTGACCCTGGCGCGCTTCAGCGAAGCCTTCCTGATCCTGCGAGCCGATAGCCTCGGGTTCGCGATGGCGCGGGTGCCGCTGGTGCTGGTGGTGATGAATCTGGCCTATGCGCTCTCGGCCTATCCGGCTGGCGTGGTGGCCGACCGATTATCTCGGCCGGCGCTGATGGGGGTGGGATTGCTCGTGCTCATCGCCGCTGACCTGACGCTGGCCGGCTCGACGGGCACCGGCATGCTGATGGGGGGCGTGGCCCTGTGGGGGCTGCACATGGGGCTGACGCAAGGACTGCTGTCGACCTTGATCGCCGATACCGCGCCGGTCGAGCTGCGCGGCACCGCCTTCGGTTTCTTCCATCTGGCCACGGGGCTTGCCACCTTATTAGCCAGCGTGTTGGCGGGCGGCCTGTGGACGACATTCGGCGCCCCGGCCACCTTCCTCGCCGGCGCCCTGCTCACCGCTCTTGCCCTGCCGGGGCTGCTGCGATTCGCCCGCGTGGATTCAAGGCCCTCTGGACGATACTGAGCTCCGGAATCGCCCATCCCGATCGACCTTCCGCTTGCAGGTTTCCCGGCAATCGTGTGCCAGCATCCCGGATGGTATCCGATTGTGCGTATCTGCATAACGGCGCGAGCCGTTGCCGAAAGCGGCCGGCGCGCTAGCCGTGAAAGATGTTTCCGTTGCGAAGGCTGACGTCTTTAAAAAATTCCACCTGTTGGGGCATTCTCATTGACGGGCATGTCGGGAATCCATGAATTGCATTAACAAGATGCATAAATATACATGCGTTTTTTAATGACTGATTTACAAAGAAGCATTGTTAGAGTAATTTGTTTGTCACCACGAGGCATTCATACAAGGGTCGGATTGAGTGGTCCGGCTTGATGCAACGATGGAGGTCAAGTGCGTAAAAATTCGAGGGGATTTAACTAAAAGAGCGCAGAACGCTGTGCAAGCTCGGGTCTTTCTGTCCTGGGCTTTTTTTCGTTATCGAACCTTTTTCAACGCCCAATCGCCCCCCTGCCCCGTCAGACGTTACGACATCAAGAATCAGAAAGGCTGTTTTGATGCCTGGACTGAACAGGAGACTCGTCAGAAATTCTTTTGCGAGAAGTCCATAAATTACAACGGAACAACTGGCCGGCCCCATTTCCCGGAATCGAGTGGTCTGAAGAAAACCTGCGGGTTATCACCGCTGGGAAAGCGGATTTTATTGGTATGTCACCGCGTGCATCGCCTGTTGCCTGATGGTCTACCTGATCATGCCAGACACGCGATACCACTTCCCCATGGCAGACAGTTGAATGCGTCATTCGGCAGAAGGGGCGTGGGAAATCGCTTTCAGGAAGCGAAAACTCCGCCACTTGGCGTCAGGGTGATCCTGCCGCCGGGCGCGAAACGTTTGAGGTCCCAGCGTTTTCAATCTCCAGCAGCAAGTCATGCGCCTGTGCTTGCCAAGGGCCAGAGCGCCCAGCCACTGCGCGGGCGATGCGCAAGGCTTCTTCCTGCTGGCCACGATCAAGCAGCAGCGTGGCGCGATTGAGTCGCAGGACGTCGCTCTGGGGATTGTATTGCAGACCCTCATCCAGGACCGCTAACGCGGTAGCGCTTTCTTTATCGCCAATCAAAAGATTCGACCATGCCAACCAGGGCAGCTCCCGATCAGGCCATTGCCTGGCGGCACCCGCATAGGCACTGCGCGCGGCGGCGCGTTGGCCTACCGATTCCAGCGACCAGGCTGCCGACAGATAGCGCTCCGGATCCGGCTCGGCGGGGAGTCGGTCCGGCGGCAGAATCACCTGCGCCCAGCGCCCGCCCCATTCCCAGGTCCGAAGGAAGGTCGCTTCGTTTTGCACCAGGCGCTGGGTGGTTCCGGAACGCAGCACGACCTGTCGCCCCGGCATCCACCCCACCACGACGGCGTAATGCCAACGCGGATAGCGCGGTAGCCCCAAGTTCTGGAATATCAGGACGGGCAAGCCGTTACGCAACTGAGCCTGAATTTCCTCCGCAGTTTCCAGCGGATAGACCAGCCGGCCGTTCTTGCGGGCAGCAGCGATCATCTCAGGCTGCAGGCTGCCCTGGCGTTCGGGCAGATAGACTGCCGACACCAGGTCGTCAGGGCCGCGATCTATGCCGCTGAAGGTCAAGACCTCGGCCAAAGCGGCTGGCCCACATTCATAGTCTCGCTGAGGGAAAAACGGCACCCGCACGAGTTCTGCAATGGGCGATGCAGCCGATTCCGGTCTTGTTTGGGGTGGAGTCGTGGCGCATCCGCCAAGCATGTATGCCCACACCAGAAACACCATGAGCCTGTTTTTGTTCTGGCTCATGGTGTCATGGTGAGAAGCCAACCGGAGGCATCGTTATCAAGCCAAGGACATCGGGGACCATGAGCACTGGTCAGGACCCGCGGACCCCGATGATCACGTGGCGTCCTGGGTTTGTCCCATCCCAATGGACAGCCTGACTTTTAGCGCATCGAGCGGGTGAAGGGGAACACCTTGGTGAAGCCAAGGATATCGGTAATCACGAGCAGCACGAAAATGAACACCAAGGCACCGATAACAGAGCTTCCGCCTGCTGGAAGCTGGTCGAGATGCTGGTCGATGCGGGCAATTTCAGTATCCGTCAGGGCGGCGACCCGAGCTTGGGCCGCAGCGGGATCAACGCCCAACCGTACCAGTTGGCGAGCAACGTCTTCACGGGCAAGAAAGCCCGAAACCCGATCCCGTTCTGCAGATGGCCCCGCAATGCCCGACTGGGAAAATGCCTGCGCCGTGGTGACAGCGTGCGCGGCCTGAGCTGCAGGCACCATCAGCGTCATCAAGGAAAATGGGGCCAAAACTCCCAAGACAATTCCCTTGCGCATTGTTCCAATCATGGTGACGTACTCCTGAAATAGTGGGGTTTATGATCTTCGCACAAAACAACCCAGAAGGTGCTTTTTTGAATAGTTGTTTCACTCGATGATGATTTATCGGGCGGAGCGGGCTCTGCTTAAACAGCGGACTGGAGGTAGTTGGGATCACCCAGCTCGTCCATAAGGCGCAACTGGGTCTCCAGCCAATCGATATGCTCTTCCTCGCTCTCCAGGATGTCTTCAAGCAATTCGCGGCTGATGTAGTCCCCGATGGATTCCATGAAGGCAATCGCTTCCTTGAGAGCGGGATGCGCAATGCGCTCCAGCTCCAGGTCACAGCGCAGGACCTCGCGCACCGATTCGCCGATCATCAGCTTGCCAAGGGACTGAAGATTGGGCAGGCCTTCCAAAAAAAGGACACGCGTGACCAGCAAATCGGCGTGCTTCATTTCGTCGATGGATTCGGCGTAGATCTTCTTGCCCAGGCTTTCATAGCCCCAGTTCTTGCACATACGCGCGTGCAGGAAATACTGGTTAATGGCGGTCAGTTCGTTTTCAAGGATGCGATTGAGCCAGTCGATGGCCTGGGGATGACCTTTCATGGAAAGCGCTCCAGCAGAATGTGTCATCCCATCTTAATGGAAAGTAGGCGCTTGACACAGCCCGCGATGCATCCAACCCGATCAGCCGACTGAAACACCTACACGGCTCGGAGGCTGGAAAGAAGAGGATGCGGAAAAAGGGGATTCGGGCGTTTTCTGGAGCATCTGGTGCACATGGTTGCGGCAGCGGCCGCAACCGGTGGCCACCCCCAGTGTGGCCTGCAAAGCAGGCAGGGTGGTATGGCCGCAGGCCACGGCCTGTTCCACATCCCGATCAGTCACTGCGCGGCAAAGACAGACATACATGGGAGATGCGCTCCTTGAGTCCCGAACGGGCGCTGAAGCGCGCCCTAGGATCAATATGCCGCGAATGGGAATCGTTGTCAAATGAGATTTAAAAAAAGCGGGCCGAAGCCCGCTGCGATTCATCCAGCCGGATCAGCCGGCTACGGCTTGGCGCGGCAAGGGCATTGGCGCCTGCTCAGCGCCCCGCCCCACAGCCAGCATGCGTTCAACCGCAAGGCGGGCACGGGCTGCAATCGCAGGGTCAACCTCAACCGCCGGTGAAAGAGTCTGCAACGCCGCGAGAACCTTGGGCAGGGTGATCCGCTTCATGTGTGGGCACAGGTTGCAAGGCCGAATAAAGTCCACCTTGGGAAATTGCACCGCCACGTTGTCGCTCATAGAGCATTCCGTGACCATGACCACCCGCGCGGCGCCGGATTCTTCGATATGACGCACCATGCCGGTAGTGGAGCCGACATAATCGGCCTCCTCCAGTACATCAGGCGGGCATTCGGGGTGGGCGATGATATGGATGCCTGGGTGAAGCCGACGATAATCCCGCAATTGCGTGCCAGTGAATCGCTCATGGACCTCGCACGCACCCTGCCAAAGGATGATCTGGACATCGGTCTGTGAGGCAACCCAACGCCCCAAGTACTGGTCGGGCAAAAAGATCACCCGATCGGTTCCCAGGGATTCCACCACCTCGCGCGCATTGGCCGAGGTGCAACAGATATCGGAGGCCGCCTTCACCGCCGCAGAGGTGTTGACATAGGTCACCACCGGCGCGCCGGGATAACGGTGCCGCAGCAATTCGATGTCTGCGGGGGTGATGGAATCGGCCAGCGAGCAGCCGGCCTCGGCGTCGGGAATCAGCACAGTTTTGCCGGGGCTGAGGATCTTGGACGTCTCCGCCATGAAATGAACGCCACACTGGACGATCACCTCGGCCTCGGTCGCCGCCGCATGTTGGGCCAGCCCCAAGGAATCGCCGGTGTAGTCCGCAATGCCGTAGTAAATCTCGGGTGTCTGGTAATTGTGGGCCAAGATGACCGCGTTGCGTTCGCGTTTCAGGGCATTGATCGCCGCGACATAAGGCGCATGGACAGCCCATTCAAGCTCTGGCATCACATGGCGCATGCGTGCGTAAATCGAGGCCAAGTCCTCGCGCAAAGCTGGATCGTAGGCCGGCAATGACGATTTCCGAATGGGTGTAGTGACGGCGTCCATGACAATTTCCTCGCGACGGATTGCAGCGAGAGGCCCCCTGCTCCGCACGTGATTTACAGATACCTCCTTATACTAGAGTTGAGTATAAAGGGTGTCAACTGTCACGAAACCCACCTGGCAGACCAACCCCAGGCGCAGGTCGCTCGCGCAATACTCGCCTGCGAAATCGGAATAGCTGAGCCGGTCGGCCGCCGGTGCCATAGGCGAATTCCCCGGTGCTGGCCACCAAACCCCCTTGCTCCACCAGTCGCCGGAAATTCTGTTTATGCAGGCTCATACCCGTCAGTGCTTCCGCAACCTGCTGCAATTGCCACAACGTAAAGCGGGGCGGCAGCAGCTCGAAGACCACGGGGCGATATTTGATTTTTCCCCGCAACCGCGCCAGTGCGGTGGCCAGCACCCGGCGGTGATTGAATGCCATCGACAGACCCGGCACGGAATCGACCTGCGCGCCTGCCTCCGGCACCAATGCAGCCTGATAGAGCAATTCGTAGCGCTCCAGCACGCGCTCCGGGACCCAGGGCGCGCCATCAAGGCCGAAATAAATCTCCACCCGTTCCCGTTCCCGCTCGGCCTGCAGGGGATCCTCTAGCGACCGGAGCCAGCCATCCAATCCGGGAAGCAAATAGCGTTCGATCAACTCCGGGCGTCCCGCTCGCCAATCCTCCCAGGGAAAGAAATGATAGACATCCTGCCAACCCGCCCCGGCCTGTGGAATCGTTTGTTCCTGCATCAAGGCCAGATAGGCGACGCTGATGCGCCGCAGCCCCTCCCCCGCCCGCCCCTCATCGAAGGTATAGAGTTGTTCGACATAGCCTAGGGCGAGCCGCGACTGGCGAGCGACCCAACTGCGCAAGGTGCGTTCCAGGGTGCGATCGGTACGTGGATCCAGGGGGCCCCAAGGCAAGGCGCGCAGTGCATGCGACGCCATCGAGTCTGACTCTGCCGATTCAATGGTGAGGATACGTGGCGTGCCATCGGTCACGGCAACGATGATGGCGCACAGATCAACCCGCAGCACATCCACCAGATCGGGCACTGAAACAAGCGTTTCAATCATGGCGCCCAGCCCCGGGTCGGTAACCGCCAGGCCGTGCGGCGGAAAGATGGTGCGCCCCAACGTTGCCGGGCCATCCAATCGCCTCGGGGCAATAGCCGACCTGAACGATGAGCTTGCCCATCATGCCGCAGATAAATCCAGGCCCAGCCCACCGGGGTTCGTATCAAGCGTCTCCGGTAAAGTCGCGGCGCCTGCTCAAACCGATCCAGGCACCGCAAGGTCAACGGCGAAACGCGGTAGCACTCCCCCACCAGCACATGACGCCCGGGCGACCAGGCTGTCGGGTAGGATCCGGCACTTCTCAGGGCAAGACGCGGCGGAATGCGCGTGCGGGCAATGAATTGCGCGCCAGCTATCAAGCCATGAGCCGCAGCCCCCGCGCGCAGGGTGCCGTAAACAAACAAGGCGGGGCGGGGCATGGAGATAAAAAAGATAACTGCAGCGACCAAGCGTCTCTCCGCTTAGATCGACTGGATCCCAGCGGAGCTTGTAGTTACCCCCGTCCAAGGGTCGATGAGACGCGACAGCGTATCGACAAAATCAAGCGGCTCATCCAGGAACAAATGATGGCGGGCCTTGGGTATACAGATGAACGGCACCTCGTCTGCATACCACTTGCGTGTATTTTCCAGCATGAATTTACCGAACAGGACACTTTTTTCGCCATACACCATCGCTGTCGGCAAGGTCAGATTCTTGATTTCATGCGCCAGATTGTCATAGAGAGTCTTCTGCAGAAAGCGCATATCGAACTTCCAGGTCCATCCGCCTTCCACCGCCATCAGCGAATGGCGAGCGATGTAATCAAGGATATAACGATTGGCGCAGGGCTGGGGCGGAACCAATTTGAAGCGCGAAACGGCCATCTCGAAATCTGAATAGACCGTCTTTTTTTCCTTGAACGGCGAGGAACGCAGGTCATTGCCCGGGCTGAAGCCCGGTGGAAAGATGGCGGAATCGCATACCACTATTCCCGCGAGACGATCCGCGTAATTCAGGCCCGCCTTGAGGGTGGCCAGTCCACCGAAACTGTGCCCGGCGATCACCGTATTCGCACCGAAGCCGGCGTCTTCACAGACGCTCATCAACTCTTGGGCGAATAAATCTCCGGAATATTGCTCACGATGTCCGCTATCTCCCATGCCGCTCAGGTCGATCGCGCAGACCGAATAGCGGTCAATGAAGAACGGCGTAATGAAATCCCACCAATGAGCGTGGGCGCCGCCACCGTGAACCAGGAGCAGACCGGGCTTGCCGGTCTCACCCCAAGCGAGGTAGTGGATGGGGCAACCCTCCACGTCGATGACGCGTTCGCGGTAGGGCGTCTGAATGGCGCGAACAAACCAGTCCGGCGCCTGCGTGATGTCCTGATCCATGCCAACAACCTCTGCATCCCGGAAGCACCCGGAAAAACCCGATGGGAGATGGGCCCATCCCAAAAACAGCCGATTATAGCGCTACTGGGGGGCGATGCCGTCGCAGAGGGTGATGGAATGTAAGAAACCACAGCCTTAAGCGGGCTGCGGTTGGGGAAGATGGTCGGGGCGGCAGGATTTGAACCTGCGACCCCCAGCACCCCATGCTGGTGCGCTACCAAACTGCGCTACGCCCCGACACTACGCCTTGTGTGACAGGTCCGACCGAATGCCACCCCGTCCAGCGAGGGCGCAATCATACCCGTATTGAATGGATCTGGGAAGCGCAGTCTAACCGATCAACGCCGCAGGAATTGCAGGACTTCTTCCAGCTCCAGTCGCAATTGGTGAATCAGCTGCTGGCTCTGCTGAGCATCCTCGCGGACTGCCGGGCTGGCCAGCTTCTGACGTGCGCCGCTTATTGTAAAACCTTGATTATAAAGTAGATTGCGAATCTGACGGATCAGCATTATATCGTTACGCTGGTAATAACGGCGATTGCCACGCCTTTTGGCCGGACTCAGCTCGGGAAACTCCTGCTCCCAGTACCTCAGGACATGGGGCTTCACAGCGCAGAGTTCACCAACCTCCCCAATCGTGAAGTAGCGTTTGCCCGGAATGGGGGGTAATTCGTCGTTATTGCCGCTTTCCAGCATAAGCATGCACCTGTAATCGCAGATTCTGACCGGGGCGGAACGTAACCACCCGGCGCGCCGAAATCGGAATTTCCTCGCCGGTCTTGGGGTTCCGACCTGGGCGTTCGCCCTTGTCGCGCAACTCGAAATTACCGAATCCGGAGAGTTTGACCTGCTCGCCCTGCTCCAGCGCCTGGCGGACGGTTTCGAAGAACAGGTCCACCAGATCCTTGGCCTCACGCTTGTTAAGGCCAAGCTCAGTGAACAAACGCTCGGCCATCGCGGCCTTGGTCAATGCCATGAATAATTACTCCCTGATCCGGGCGGCCGCATGAATTCCGACATGGCGGACGATTGCGGCCACCGCCTCATCCACTTCCTGATCTTCGAGCGTGCGATCATCATCTTGGAAAATCAAGCCGAAAGCAACGCTTTTTGATCCTTCTTCTAATCCGGGTCCGCGATACACATCAAATGGCACGCAGTCCCGCAACCGAGAACCCGCCGCTTCGCGAATAAACCTTGTCAAATCCCCCGCCGCCATCGCGTCTGACACGACCAGCGCCAAATCTCGGCGGATGGCTGGAAACCGGGAAAGTGGCATGAATCGGGGCAAGTTCCCTTGAAGCGTCGATTCCAGATCCCAATCGAATACGATCACTCCCGTCGGCAAGTCGAGAGCTGCCGCCACGCCGGGGTGCAGTTCGCCCAACCAACCCACTGGACGCCCGTCCACATGCAATTGCGCTGTTTTGCCCGGATGCAAAGCAGGGTGCGTTGCAGGCACGGAGGACAGGTCAGGCAGCCGGGCCAACATCACCAAGGCTTCCACATCACCTTTAACATCGAAAAAGTCAGCATTGACATGGGTCTCGCCACGCCATTGTTCTGGCAAGCGGGAACCATACACCAATCCGCTTAGCCGGTTTACCTGGACGATTCTCGCGTCCTCACGCCGGAACACCTTACCCATCTCGAACAATCGAACCCGTTCGATTTGCCGCTTCAGATTGGCCTTGAGCACCTGCACCAGACCGGGCCAAAGACTGGTGCGCATTTGAGAAAGCTCGCGGGATAAGGGATTGGCCAGATCAATCGGTACCGCTCCAGCCAAAAACGCCTGCTGCACTTCAGGATCGACGAAGCTGTAGGTGATCGCCTCGTAATAGCCACGCTCCACAAGCAAGTGGCGAATTTTGCCGGGTGAAACAGCTATCTCAGGAATCGTCACCGACCGCAACGCCAGTGTGGGTGCATGCGTCTCCAATGCCGCATAGCCCCTTAAACGAATCAGTTCTTCAATAAGATCCGCCTCAATCTTAATGTCAAATCGATAAGTAGGCGCACTGACCTCCCACCCTTGATCCGTCCGTTGCCAGCTCATGTTCATCCGGGTCAGCAGGACCTCGGCTGCTTCCCGCGCGAAGGGACCACCCAACAAGCGCTCCAGGCGTTGATGGCGCAAGGGAATGGGCGGGTGCGCGACAGACGCGTCACCATACCCCACAACTGGACCCGCCGCGCCACCGGCGATCTCCAAAAGCAGTTGGGTCGCCCGGGCCAACGCCCGATCCTGCAAGCTCGGATCAACTCCCCGTTCGTAGCGATGCGACGCATCGGTATGCAGGCCATGACGTCGAGCGCGGCCCGCAATGAACTGAGGTGCGAAACAGGCAGATTCCAGGAAAACCCGATGTGTCTGTGCACCGACGGCGCTACGGCTACCCCCCATGATGCCCGCCAGGGCCAAAGGGCCCTGATCGTCGGCAATCACCAGCTCATCCGGCGCTAATATGATGTCCGCCCCGGTGAGCAGGGTCAGGGTTTCCTGAGGCCGTGCCCAGCGCACACCGATGCCCCCTTCGACCTGGTTCATGTCGAAGGCATGCAGGGGTTGCCCCAGTTCCAACAGCACATAATTGGTGACATCCACAATGGGACCGAGACTGCGCAGCCCCGATCGGCGCAATCGCTCGCTCATCCAAATCGGCGTTGTTGCCTGTGAATCGAGATTTTCGATCACCCGTCCGCGATAGACCGGGCAGGCCTTGGCATCGGCGATCGTTACGGCGACAAGCGCCTGACTTGTCACGGGCACGGTTACCGTATTCGGTTGGTGAAACGTCGCCCCCGTGAGAGCGGCAAGTTCCCGCGCCATTCCCAGGATACTCAGGCAATCGCCCCGATTGGGGGTCAGGTCAACTTCCAGAACGTGCGCATCCAGCGACAGATAGACCCGCAGATCCATTCCCACCGGGGCATCTGCAGGCAATTCCAGCAATCCTTCAGACGCCTCAGCCAAGCCTAGTTCCTGGGCGGAGCACAGCATGCCGAAGGATTCGACCCCACGCAGCCGTGCCGCTTTGATCTGGAGCCCGCTGGGCAGCGCAGCGCCGACCCGTGCTAGGGGAATCCGCAAGCCCTCGGCGGCATTGGCCGCGCCACAAACCACCTGCAAGGCTTCGGCACCGCCGTCATCGATCTGGCATATCCGCAGGCGATCCGCCTGGGGATGCGCCGCGACGGACACGATGCGTGCGACCACCACCCCATGGAAGGGAGGCGCTGCCGGCTGGATGCCATTCACTTCCAAGCCGCCCATGGTCAGCACATGGGCCAACTCCTGGGGAGCGGGAACCGGCTGCACCCATTCTTTCAGCCAATCGTCTCCAAAGCGCATCATTCACCCATTCGTGCTGAAATCTGACCGGGATCAAGAAAATTGCCGCAAGAACCTCAGGTCGTTTTCAAAAAAAAGCCGCAAGTCATTGATCCCATAACGAAGCATCGCCAGCCGCTCCACGCCCATCCCGAAAGCGTAGCCGGTATACCGTTCCGGATCGATGCCGACATGATCAAACACAGCTGGATGCACCATGCCGCAACCCAGCACCTCCAGCCAACCCGTCTGCTTGCACACCCGGCATCCCGCGCCCTGGCACATGACACACTGAATATCCACCTCGGCGGACGGCTCGGTGAACGGGAAATAGGACGGCCTGAAGCGTACCGGCAGGGATTGCTCGAAAAATGCCCGGAGAAAATCCTGCAGCACGCCGTAAAGCTCGTTGAAGCTGGCGTTCTCATGCACCACCAAACCTTCCACCTGATGAAACATCGGGGTGTGGGTCAGGTCGGAATCACAACGATACACTCGTCCCGGAGCGATCAAATGCAGGGGCGGGGCCTGGTGTTCCATGGCGCGGATCTGGACCGGCGAGGTGTGTGTGCGCAGCAACAGGCCCGATTCCACATAGAAGGTATCGTGCATCGCACGTGCTGGATGCTGTTCGGGGATGTTGAGCGCTTCAAAATTGTAGTGTTCGGTCTCGATCTCAGGCCCCTCGGCCACGCTGAAACCCATGGACCGAAACAGCAATTCAATGCGATCAAGCGTCCGGCTGATCGGATGCAGCCCCCCGCGCGCGATGCCGACGCCGGGCAAGGTGACATCCACTCGCTCGGCCGCCAACCGGTGTGCCAGAGCTTCCTGTTCCAAGGCTTCCCGACGATCCTGATATGCCGCCTGGAAGCAATCCTTGGCCGCATTGATTTCCTGGCCAGCGGCCGCACGCGCCTCGGCCGGCAGATTGCCCAAGGCCTTGAGCTGGGCTGTCAGCTCGCCCTTGCGTCCCAACAGACGCACCCGGACTTGCTCCAGCTCGGCCAAATCGCGCGCATTCCGCACATCCGCCAGAGCAGTGTTCACTACGGCGTTCAACTCGCCCACAGACACCTCATCACATCGGGAGGATCAGGAACGACAAGGGGGAAAGCGCCAGGCTGCTTTCCCCCTCGCCCTTGGACAGGCAGGTCCGTGGACCCACCGGAGTCAGGAGGCCAGATTGGCCTTGGCCTGCTCGGCCAATTTGGCAAACCCCGGCTTGTCATGGACCGCCAGATCGGCCAGCACCTTGCGGTCGACCTCAATTCCGGCGGTATGCAGACCATGAATCAGACGGCTATAGGACAGTCCGCATTCCCGTGCGGCGGCATTGATCCGCACAATCCACAGGCCGCGAAAATCCCGCTTGCGCACCCGCCGGTCGCGGTAGGCATATTGGCCCGCCTTGATGACGGCCTGCTTGGCAACACGATAGATCCGGCTGCGGGCGCCGTAGTAACCCTTGGCCTTGTTCAGTACCTTGCGGTGCCGGGCGCTGGCCGTGACGCCCCGTTTTACTCTGGGCATTTCAACATCCTCTCCAAATCAACTGTAAGGCAACAAACGATTCAACGCACCGACGTCCGACGCTGTCACCTGGACATGCGAACGCAAGTCGCGCTTACGCTTGCGAGACTTCTTGGTGAGGATATGGTTCTTGTAGGCTTGGCCTCGTTTGAAGCCGCCCCCACCGGTGCGGGCAAATCGCTTGGCCGCGCCGCGGTTGGTCTTGAGCTTGGGCATAATGCACTCCGCGATTGGTGCGCCATGGCGCAGTCTGCGTTATTTCTTTTTCGGGGCCAGCATCATCACCATGAGACGGCCTTCCAACCGTGGATCCTGCTCGACAATGGCGTGTTCGGCCAAGTCGGCGCGGAGCCGGTCGAGCAATTCCCGACCCAATTCCTGGTGCTGCATTTCACGACCCCGAAAACGCAGGGTTATTTTGGCTTTATCGCCATCGTTCAGGAACCGGATCAGGTTGCGTAGCTTGACCTGGTAGTCCCCGTCGTCCGTTCCCGGACGAAACTTGATCTCCTTGATCTGAGTCAGCTTTTGCTTGCGCTTGGCTGCCTGCTGGGATTTGTTCTTTTCGAATGAGAACTTACCGTAATCCATGATCCGGCATACGGGGGGCTCCGCGTTCGGCGAAACCTCCACAAGATCCAGACCACTGTCCTGCGCAAGCTGGATCGCTTCACGCCGAAACAAGATCCCGATTTGTTCTCCGGCCGCGTCAATGACACGAACCCGCGGCGCTGCAATTTCATCATTGCGCCGAGCTAATTTTTCCGCAGCTATACCTCAGTCCTCCTCATGCGACGCCACAGACCCAGGGCCGGCGGGAACGTGTCCGGTAAACGCGGACAGCGTCATCACCCCCAAGTCTTCCCCGGCACGGGTCCGTACGGCGACGGTGTTTGATTCCATTTCCCGATCTCCGACCACCAACAGATAAGGGACCTTCTGTAAGGTGTGCTCGCGGATTTTAAAGCCGATCTTCTCATTCCTCAAGTCGGCCGTGACGCGAACGCCCTGATTTGACAGGATTTGCACGACTTCGGCCGCATAGTCCTCGGTCCGGTCAGTGATATTCATGACCACCGCCTGCACCGGCGCCAGCCAAGCAGGCAACGCCCCGGCATGATGCTCGATCAGAATACCAATGAAGCGCTCCAGCGATCCCAGGATTGCGCGATGCAGCATGACCGGCGTCCGGCGCGCATTATCCTCGGCCACATATTCAGCGCCCAGCCGTTCAGGCATGGAAAAATCAAGCTGTATCGTTCCAAGTTGCCAGACGCGTCCCAGGCAGTCCTTGAGCGCAAACTCGATCTTGGGACCGTAGAAGGCACCCTCGCCCGGCTGCAAACGGTAGTCCAAGCCCTTGGCCGACAAAGCATTTGCCAGTGCCAGCTCGGCTCGATCCCACTGCGCATCGCTTCCCACGCGCGACTCGGGACGAGTGGACAGCGCAACGGTAATATCCTCGAAGCCAAACGCGCCATAGACCTGAAACACCAGGCCGATGAAGGCCGCAACCTCATCCTGGATCTGATCCTCGGTGCAGAAGATATGGGCGTCGTCCTGCACGAAATGGCGCACTCGCATCAAGCCATGCAGGGCACCGGAGGGTTCATTGCGATGGCAGGAGCCGAATTCCGCCATGCGCAAGGGTAATTCGCGGTAGCTGCGCAAGCCATGATTGAAGATCTGCACATGGCAGGGGCAATTCATGGGCTTGATTGCGTATTCACGATCCTCCGAGGCCGTCGTGAACATGGCGTCCTGAAATTTTTCCCAATGGCCGGAGCGCTCCCACAGGCTGCGATCGACGATCTGAGGGGTATTCACTTCCTGGTAACCATTGCGGCGCAACAGATCGCGAATATAGTCCTGAACCAAGGTATAAACGCGCCAGCCCTTGTCATGCCAGAACACCATTCCCGGCGCTTCTTCCTGGATATGGAACAGGTCCAGCGCCTTGGCGATGCGGCGGTGATCGCGCTTTTCAGCCTCCTCCAGACGCTGGAGATAGGCGTCCAGCGATTTTTTGTCCGGCCAGCAGGTGCCATAGATGCGCTGTAACTGCCGGTTACGCGCATCGCCACGCCAGTAGGCGCCGGCCAGCTTGGTCAGCCTGAAGGCGCGCAGGAAACGGATATTGGGCACATGAGGCCCGCGGCACATGTCGATGTACTCCTCATGGATGTACAGCGCGACGTGCTCGCCGGCAGGGATCCCTTCAAGAATCTCGACCTTGTAGGATTCACCCCGCTCCGCAAACACCCGCATCGCCTCCTCACGGGGCACCGGGCGGCGGATCACCGCGTAGTCATGCGCGGCCAGCTCATGCATACGCTGTTCAATGCGTGCCAGATCGTCGGGGGTGAAGGGGCGGGGGTAGTCGATGTCGTAGTAAAACCCATCCTCCACCACCGGGCCGATGGCCATCTTCGCCTCAGGATAGAGCTGTTTGACAGCCTGGCCCAGCAGATGGGCGCAGGAGTGGCGCACCACATCAACCCCGGCCGGGTCTTTCTCGGTGATGAGTTCGACCCGGGCATCGGCATCGACGGTCAAGCAGAGGTCGACTTCGCGGCCATCAATCCGACCGGCCACCGCCGCCTTAGCGAGACCGGGACCGATATCCGCTGCAATCTGCGCAAGGGTGACCGGGGCGTCATAGTGACGCTGGCTGCCATCGGGAAGAGTGATCGTGGGCATGGGCCGCCTTGGTCTCAGTGGTGGCCGGTACGAAGGGCCACATGCGCGGTTGATTGAAAAAAACATCGCCGTAACGATGCGGGTCCGAAAATGGTAGGCGCGATTGGACTCGAACCAACGACCCCCACCATGTCAAGGTGGTGCTCTAACCAGCTGAGCTACGCGCCTGTATCGAAGGGGAGGCATTCTATCGGCAATCTCCACCGCCGACAAGCCTTTGGCGCACAACAATCGCTTCCACGCGCCCCATGCCGGGTGGCAAGTATTGGAACAACTGGAAAATCCCGAATTCTTTGCTAACGCTTATAAGGTTGATGAGTCGTTCTGGCGCCAGCATGGGAAGAAGCGTCCGTGGCGATGATTCGGACAGACGGCCATCTTGGGCTTTAAAAAATTGATGTGAAGGAGGCCCAATCCATGAGTACCCCGCAACCGACCTCGATTCGCCCGCCGCGCCTGGCCGAGGCCGAGACGCGCATCAATCCGTATCTGCCGATTTTGGAGAAACAACGACGCGCCCTGCGTGAACAGGGTTTTCCAGATGTCGGCCGGCGCGTGGCTGCGCTGGAAGCTTTGGCACGCGCCATCGGCGCCTATGCCGATGAATTGGTCCAGGCCGTGCAGGCCGATTTCGGCCATCGCTCGCCCCATGAAACCCTGGC
Source organism: Candidatus Macondimonas sp. (assembly GCA_049645885.1). GTDB lineage: Bacteria > Pseudomonadota > Gammaproteobacteria > UBA5335 > UBA5335 > Macondimonas. The sequence continues at coordinate 299 of JBARUT010000194.1, read as the reverse complement.
CAGCGAAGTGCTGGGCGCACTGGCAGAAATCCGCCTGACCAAAGGCAAGATCAAGGGATGGGCCAAGCCCAAGCGCCCCCCGCTCTTCTCGGGGCTACCGGGCGGGCGCATCTACTATCAGCCCAAGGGGGTGGTCGGCATCATGGGGGCCTGGAACTATCCCGTGATGCTTGTGCTTTCCCCGCTGATCGGGGCGATCAGTGCCGGCAACCACGTCATGATCAAGCCGCCGGACATGACGCCGCGTACCGCGGAGGTGCTGCAGCGCATGCTGGGCCAAATCTTCGATGAGTCCTATG
>JBARUT010000193.1:0-16535 GCA_049645885.1 Candidatus Macondimonas sp. | reverse complement strand
GACAGTGCTGCTACGCGGTGACGCGGACTTCCACCTCCATGCTCAGAAAGACATCACTTGCCCCGACAAAACTGCCCGCCACCGGCATCGCCTGCCGGATATCACGCGCGACCGCAACGGGGATCAGATTGTGGCCGCCGACACTGCGATTGGTGGGATCAAACGTGATCCAGCCAGCGCCGGGGACGTACACTTCCGCCCAGGCATGGGTTGAGCCGCCCCAGCGGGGATCCGCCTTGCCCTGATCCGGATTGTAGAGATAGCCCGAAACAATCCTGGCCCCGAACCCCAGGCTGCGCGCCGCTTCGACAAACAGCACCGCGAAATCCCGACACGACCCCCAGCGCCGATCCAGGGTCTGAACAGGCGACTGGGTTCCCTCATCCTCGCGGCTCTGGTAGCTGATCCATCCTGGAATGCCGACACTCAAGTCCTTGAGCAGCGCCAGGGTATCGGTTGGATTACCCCCGACGAAGGTCCGTGCCCAGTTTTTCAGTTGCCCTGACGGGTCAGGGTATTGCGGGCGTGCCAAGGCGCCGAGGTCGGTCCATTCATCCGGGGAGTAGCGGAATGGGTAAGTGATGGCGGAAGCCGCCACCTCGAAGATCGGCCAAGCCTCGGTGTCGAGTTCGAGTTCCGTCACGCTGCTGATGACCAGCGTTTCAGCTTGGGCCTGGAAGCTGGCTGTCGCGACCGCATTGCCGAAGACGTCATACGCCCAGGTCACTGTCGCGGTCGGCGTGACCGCAACCTCACTCTTGATGAGGCGCAGATCGCGGCTCTCCCGGGGCCGCAGCATCAAGCGATGCGGCCCAAGGTTGACTGGCTGGCGATAGCGATAGGTTGTGATGTGCTGGATATTGAGGGTGATCAAGGCGGGCTCCGCCATGAAATTGCGGCCAAAGGGCACCGGAACGCCGACACAGCCGCCCAATGCATGTCCATTGCCAGGGTCAGGGCAAATCTGCATAAAGATCGCGGCAACCGGAAAGCCCCTCGCAAGGCAGCGACGTCCACAGTCCAAGGCCTGTCGGCCCATCATCCCACATCGAGCATCGAGGAGGGGCAACGAGAAGTCCAGCGCTTAGGAGACAGTAGACCCAAACCTGTCATCCAATCAAGCGCTGACTGCCTGCCCACGGCGACAGCTTGATGCGCATCGAAACAAAGCGACTACGAGCTGGCGAATGATTCAGCCCGTCAAGATCAGCGTGTGATCGAATCCGAATCGATCAGAGGCGGCGTTTCTTTAAACGCAGCGAGGAAATAAAGAGGGGATGTGCGAGGACGTGGGGCGAGGATAGAGTGGCGCGCCCGGAAGGATTCGAACCTCCGACCACCTGGTTCGTAGCCAGGTACTCTATCCAGCTGAGCTACGGGCGCGCTGAACGCGGGATTATCGTGGGGCCAGTACAAACTGTCAAGAAAGAGAGCCGCGCCCAGGTCGGCCGCTCGCCTCAGCTGGGGCGCTTGAACATCTGCGAAGCTGCGCGGTTTTGCGCTTCTTGCAATGCCTGCACAGTCGGGCGCGCCCGGAGTCGCTCCAGATAATCCGCCACACCCGGGATCGTCGCCAGCAGGTTCTCGCCATACACGCGACGGGTCGCCAGGGAAACCACCGGCAAATGGATCACCGCCGCCAGATCGGCCCAGGTCAAGGTGTCGCCCGTCAGATAGGCGTCGAAATGCGCCATTTTCTGCAAGGCATCGCGCGCCTTTTCCAGCATACCGCGCACCTCGTTGCGGGTTTCCTCGCTGACCGCGCCGCCGAAGAATGCCGCCGGATAGAGCCGCCGGGCCGGCAGCTCCAGGTACAGCTCCATCACCCGCATCAGCTCCCGTACCTTGGCTCGACCAAAGGGATCTTCGGGATAGAGGGCGGGTTCGGGATGGGTTTCCTCCAGATAATCCAGGATCACCTGGGTCTCGGTCAGGTAGCGCCCCGTGCCGACCTCCAAGCAGGGAATCTTGCCCATGGGGCTTTTTTGCAGGAAGTCCGGCTTAGCCGGCGGGAAAACTGCGACTTCCTCGAACGGCAGGGCCTTTTCCAGCAAGGCCAGCTTCACGAGGTTGTAATAGTTGCTCAGGGCAAATCCATGGAGCTTGTACATCGCGCCGCCTCCGCCGAATTCAGACCGTCAGGCCGCCATCGGCCACGAACACGCCGCCAGTGCAATAGGCTGCGGCATCGGAGGCGAGGAAGACCGCCAGGCCGGCCAGATCCTGCGGCATGCCGATGCGGCTGATGGGCGCCATGGCCAGGGCCTGCTTGAGCACCTGTTCGTTCTGCCACAGGGCCTGGCTGAATTTGGTCTTGATCAGCCCGGGGCAGATGGCGTTGGCACGGATACCCATGCCGCCCCATTCCTTGGCCATGACCTTGGTCAGGCTGATCAGGGCGGATTTGCTGACGCTGTAGAGCCCCAGCATGCGCTCGGGATTCAGGCCGCCGACACTGGCGATATTGATGATGGAGCCGCCACCCCGGCTGCGCATGACAGGCACGGCCCGCTTGCACAGCTCCAGCGGCCCCTGCACATTGACCGCCATGATTTTCTGGAACACCGATTCATCGGCATTCATCATGGGGCCGAACACCGGGTTGGTGGCAGCATTGTTGACGATGATGTCCAGGCCGCCATGGCGCGCGACCACTGCGTCCACCAGCGCCCGCGCCTGCTCCATGTCACCCATGTGGGCGGCGAGCGCGCTGGCCTGAATACCGGCGGCACATAACTGTTCGGCGACGCTTTCCACGGCCTCGAGGCGACGACTGGAAACCACCACGGTGGCGCCGAATTCCCCCAGGCCGCGGGCGATGGCTTCGCCGATGCCCTTGCTGGCGCCGGTGACCACGGCCACCTTGCCAGTCAGATCAAACCGCTGCTTGATGTTCTCATCCATGAGCTTTCGTTATTCCTTCGTAGGCTGGAGCGCACAAAGAGTCCCTTCCATGCGCATGTCGACCCAGCATAGAACAGTCTGCTGGGCGTCACCACCTCCAGCCGCCAAACGGTCGGTCGCCGGTTGAAGCGCCAAGCCGCATCAGGGATGCGGCGGAGCCAGGATTCCTTCTGGCCTCGAATGCGGGGGCCAGAAGGAAAACGGAACAGACTCAGTGACCGCGGGCCTTGGCCATGTCGCCGACTTTTTCCCACTGCTCGGCTACTGACTCCACGGTCGGCTCCTTGATGGTGGCGCCCTGGTTTTCCATCATCTGGGCGCGGAAGAAACGACCGCCGCCGGCCTGCAGGATGAAACCATTGGGGGCCTCATCGGTACACAGGTATACCACGCCCGGCGTGACCAGTTCGGGCTTGAGCTGATCGAGCATCTGCTTGGGCATCAGGCCCTCGGTCATGCGCGTGCCGGCGATGGGGGCAATGGCATTGCACTTGATGTTCTTTTTGCCGCCTTCCTTGGCCAGGGTGTTCATGAAGCCGACGATGCCGAGCTTGGCCGCGCTGTAATTGGTCTGGCCGAAATTGCCCCACAACCCCGAGGCGGAGGTGGTGACCACGATGCGGCCATATTCCTGTTCGTTCATGATCGGCCAGGCGGCCTTGGTCACCAGCACCGTGCCCATCAGATGCACATCGACCACCAGACGGAAGTCTTCCATGGTGACATTCTTGAAGCTTTTGTCGCGCAGGATGCCGGCATTGTTGATGAGGACGTCGATCCGCCCCCAGGCATTCATGGCGTCGTCCACCATGCTCTGGGCGCCCTGGGGATCGGCCACCGAACCGCCATTGGCGATCGCCACCCCGCCCATGGCCTTGATTTCCTCGACCACAGACCGGGCGGCCTCGCTGGAACCGCCGGTTCCGTCGATATTGCCACCCAAGTCATTCACCACGACTTTGGCGCCGCGGCGCGCCAGCTCCAGTGCATGGGAACGCCCCAGCCCATGACCCGCGCCGGTCACGATGGCCACTTTGCCGTCAAAACGATAACTCATGATGCATCCTCCATGATGGTCATTCGAAGGCCGCGCGTCCGGCACGGCGTGATGTGATCTGGAAAAGTCTCTGACTGTTTCAGGGTGTCAGCATAGTCCATACCCCATGGCCAAGGTATGGGATATTTCCTACAGGCGGTGCGCATCCGGCAGGTACTGGAACAGCCAGGTTTCCGTCAAAGGGCGGTTGCGCAAGGGCAGGAAACAGCGCAGATCCACCGGCTGCGTGCCTTCCACATCGAGCAGGTCGAACACCACACGCCAGCGATCCGATCCCACCACCTTCAGGGAATAACTGCCCGCGACCCGACCCCGGGATGCCCACACCGTGGGCAGGATGTCGAAACGCTGAGGCATCTCGGCAAGGCCTGGCCCGGCGAAATCAATGACGAACTTGCGGGCATTCTCGGGGCGGATGCCCTTTTCCTGTCCGGGAATGCCGGAGCGCCCGATCCAGGTGTCCACTACCCGCGCTATCTGCTCCTGCGGATAGGGCTCCTGGTCCACCCAATGCAGGCGATAATCGAACGCCCAGCGGGAATCCCCCTCGACCGGTGCCTTGGGGACCCAGTAGGCAACAACGTTGTCGTGGATTTCATCGTTGGTGGGGATTTCCACCAGTTGCACGGCTCCTTCCCCCCATTCCCCCAAAGGTTCCACCCACAGGCCGGGCCGGCGGTCGTAATAGGCCCCATCGTCCTGGTAATGATCAAATTTACGGTCGCGCTGCAGCAGGCCAAAGCCGCGCGGATTGTTGTCGAAGAAGCTGTTGGTCATGACCGAGAGCGGATTATTGAGCGGTCGCCAGATGCGTTCACCCGCGCCGGTCCATAGCGCCAGGCCGTCGTTGTCATGGATTTCCGGGCGCCAATCCGTGCCTTGGCGACGATTGGCCTCGCTGTACCAGAACATGCTGGTCAGGGGTGCAATGCCCAAGCGCGTAATCGTGGTGCGGGGAAACACCACACTGCTCACATCCATGGTGATGCTGGAACCACGCTTGCAGACAAAGCGATAGGCACCCGTGAGGCTGGGGCTTTCCAGCAAGGCGTAGATCGTGACCGGTTCACCGCCCTCGGCCTGATCCAGCCAGAACTGGGTGAACAGCGGGAACTCCTCGGGCTCGGGCAGTGCGGTGTTGATGGCAACGCCACGGGCCGACAGGCCGTATTGGTCCAGCGGACCGCTGGTGCGGAAGTAACTCGCGCCCTGGAACGCCAGCCAATCCGGCCCTTCTTTGCCTTTATTGAGTACCCGGAAGCCGGCGAAGCCCAGATCCTTGGGCAGGATTTTATCGAGCCCGGTATCGCCGTAACTGAAATAGTCCGGCCGATAGACAATTTCGCGCGCATTCGCCCCGTCCAGCACATGGATCTTGACGCCCTGCCGGACCCAGCGGTGGAGATGGAAAAACTGCACGCCATGAGGATGGCTGGCATCACCCCACAAGGCCTTTTCCTTGCGGTAGCGCAGCTTCTGGTGAGTATCGAAATCGATGGACTCCAGGGTGGCGTTCGCTTTGACCGGCCGCGCCTGAAAGGGACGGTTCGCCAAGGCGCGCGCCTGCTGTTGCAGTGTTTCGAATGAAAAAGGCGCGGCCGGCCCGAAGACCAGCCCTTCGGTCGCAGCCCATGCGGATTTGGCCAGCGGCGGCAATCCGCTCCACAGCATCACGGCCCCGAAACCCTGAAGAAAGCCCCGTCGATTCATGCTGGTTCCCTGCGTGTTGAAAGGAAAGGCCAAGTCGGCGTCCAAGGGATCACACTGACCTGAAACCTGATTTAAACTGGCCGCGTGCCCGAATGCATCGTCGGCGTTGACTTTATCCAAGCTGCGAGGTCATGGCCATGCCCACCTACGATTACCATTGCCCCGACAACGGCCGGACCGTTTCTGTCTGGCACAGTGTCAGCCGCCACCTCGCCACCTGGGGCGATCTGTGCGCGGAAACCGGGGAAGCGACTGGCGATACGCCGGCTGCCGCGCCCCTCAATCGGCTCATCACCGGCGGACAGGTGATCACCCGAGGTGAGGCCAGCGCCCCCGCCATGCCTTGCGGCAAACGCACGTGCGGCTGTGCCCACGGCTGATCGATGACTTGGCGACCGGCTTGCACCTGTCGCCGGGAAATCTGGCTGTTGCAGCGCCGTCCTGCTCACCGGCGTGGGACCAGGCCCCACGCCGACGAACCGCCTCACAGGAAGCTGCGGCTGATCAGCTCTTTCATGATCTCGTTGGTGCCGCCATAGATTTTCTGCACCCGGCCATCGACGAAGGCCTTGGCCACCGGGTATTCCAGCATGTAGCCGTAACCGCCATGCAGCTGCAGACACTCATCGGTGAGCGCGCACTGCAGATCGGTGGTCCACAGCTTGGCCATGGCCGCGGTGGTGACATCCAGCTTCTTTTGCATGTGCAGTTCCAGGCACTGGTCCACAAACATGCGGCCGATGGTCACCTGGGTCTTGAGCTCGGCCAGCTTGAAGCGGGTGTTCTGGAACTTGGACAGCGGCTTGCCGAACACCTCGCGCTGCTTCACATAGTCGATCGTATGCTGGAGCACATGCTCGGAGGCCGTGATCGAGCCCATGGCGATCAACAGGCGCTCCTGCACCAGCTCGCTCATCAGGTAACCAAAGCCGCCGCCTTCCTTGCCCAGCAAATTGGTCGCCGGCACCTTGCAGTCGTGGAAGAACAGCTCGGCGGTGTCCTGGGCCTTCATGCCCACCTTCTTGAGCTTGCGCCCCTTGTCGAAACCGGGGGTCCCTGCTTCCACCACCAGCAGGCTGACGCCTGCGGCGCCCTTGCTGGGATCGGTCTTGCAGATCACGATCACCAGATCCGACATGTAGCCGTTGGTGATGAAAGTCTTCTGTCCGTTCAGGATGTAATGATCGCCCTCGCGCCGGGCATGGGTCTTGATGGCCTGCAAATCGGAGCCGGTGCCCGGCTCGGTCATGGCGATGGCGCCGATCAGCTCGCCCTTGGCCATGCGCGGCAGCCAGCGCTGTTTCTGTTCATCGTTGCCGTACTTGAAGATGTAGGGCGCGACAATCTCGTTGTGGAGCATGAAACCCGGACCCGAGGCGCCGACGCGCGTTTGTTCCTCGGCCTGCACCACCGTGAACAGGAAATCGGCCTCGGCGCCGCCGTACTGCTCGGGCAGCGACATGCACAACAAGCCCGCCGCGCCGGCCTGCAGCCAGACCTCGCGGGAGACCTGACCGTCCTCTTCCCATTGATCGTGATAGGGCAGCACTTCCTTTTCATAGAAGCGGCGACAGGTCTGGCGGAACATCTCGTGTTCTTCGCGGAAAATCGCGCGGGGCTTGGCCATGCACTCCTCCATAAGTGGGATTGATCCAGCCTGGACGCGCTTGTCCAGGCTGGGGCCATTATCGCGGGTTGGATGATTGCTGCCCAGCCCCAAGCCAAGGCGGGATCGGTTAAGATCAAACGCCGTTTCCCGCGGCCTGCCCGCGTGCTCTTTGACAGAAGGATCCGCCATGGATCAGCGCATTTCCCTGCCCTTCGCCCGGGCGCTACGGGATAGCCTTGCCCAGGGCTATGGCCGACGCGACCTGATCGCCGATCTCACCGCCGGTGTGACGGTGGGTATCGTCGCCCTGCCGCTTGCCATGGCGCTGGCCATCGCCAGCGGCGTCCCACCTCAACACGGCCTTTATACCGCTATCGTCGCCGGCGCGATCATTGCCCTTGCGGGCGGCTCACGGGTCAACGTCTCCGGACCCACCGCGGCCTTCGTGGTGGTGCTCTTGCCCATCGTCCAGCGCTTCGGGCTGGGCGGACTGCTCACGGCCAGCGCCATGGCGGGGGTGATTCTGTTGTTCATGGGATTGGCACGACTGGGTCGTTTCATCGAGTTGGTGCCCTATCCGGTCACGGTGGGCTTCACCAGCGGCATCGCCATTGTGATCGCCACGCTGCAACTCAAGGATTTTCTGGGCCTGCCGGTGGGCGCCCTGGAAGGGCATTACTGGGAAAAGCTGGGGGCCCTGCTGACTGCGGCGCCCCAGGCGCATGCCGCCGATTTTGCGGTTGGGGCGCTGACCCTCGGCGTCATGGTGTTCTGGCCGCGGCTGGGCCTGCGCTTCCCCGGGCATCTGGTGGCACTGCTGGCAGGCACCTTGCTCTCCCTGGTGTTGGTCCGGCTGGGGCCGGACTGGGCCGTGGACACGGTTGGCTCCCGCTTCACCTGGGCCGTGGGGGGACAGGAAGGGCACGGTATCCCGCCCTTCCTGCCGCAGTGGCAATGGCCCTGGCTGCAAGCCGGAGCGGACGGCCAGCCGCTGGGACTGTCGTTCGGCCTGCTCCAGGATCTGTTGGGCCCGGCGTTCGCTATTGCCATGCTGGGCGCACTGGAATCGCTGCTGTGCGCCGTAGTGGCTGACGGTATGGCGGGTACACGCCACGACCCCAACGCCGAACTGGTGGGGCAGGGGCTGGGCAACCTGATTGCGCCGTTTTTCGGCGGTATCGCGGCGACTGCCGCCATCGCCCGCACCGCCACCAACATCCGCGCCGGCGCCCGCTCGCCGCTGGCGAGTGTCATCCACGCCGCCGTCGTGCTGGGTGCGGTGGTGGCCTTGTCCAGCCTGCTGGCCTACCTGCCGATGGCTGCGCTGGCGGGTTTGCTCCTGATGACGGCCTGGAACATGAGCGAGGCGCGCCATTTCGTGCGCGTGGTGCGCCATGCGCCGAGCAGCGATGTATTGGTGCTGCTCACCTGCTTCAGCCTGACGGTGCTGTTCGACATGGTGGTGGCCGTCACCGTGGGCATGGGGCTGGCAGCGGTCCTGTTCATCAAGCGTGTCATTGATCTTACGGAGGGTCGGCTGTTGAGCGGCAATGGTGTCTCCGGCCCGGCTGGCGCCGAATTGCCGGGGGTGCTGATCTACGACATCAATGGCCCGCTGTTTTTCGGAGCGGCGCAAAAGGCGCTGCGCACCCTGAACGTCATCGATCCAGGCATCCGTGTGCTGGTGCTGGATATGAGCGATGTGCAACTCATGGACATGACCGGCATGACCGCCCTGGAGGAATTGATCCAGCAGGCCCATCGCCATGAGCAAGCCGTCATCCTGTGCGGGCTGTCACCGCGGTTGATTCTCAAGCTGCGCCGCGTTGGTCTGCGACGTGTTACGGGTCGGCTCGAATATGCCCGCACGCTGGAACAGGCGCGCCAGCGCGCCGGCGAACTGCGCCAATCGGCCTCGCATCCTGAAGCTGCCGCAACCGACACTTGAGTTCAATCTCCCTGCCGTTATCCGCGCTACTCTCGGGAAGCCGCACTGAAGGGACCGGTCCGAGGGATTCTTAAGAACCGAAACGTTACGGATCCCTCGTACCCACGTCTTGCTATGTGCAGAAAGCCGCTGATCGCCCAACGAAGGGAAGATAAATCCAAATCCGCTCATGCCGCAATTTATGGATGAATGTGGCACCTCCCCTCACTGAACCAATCAACGACCGACGGGTCCCAAAAATTCCTAGTATTCATGCTCGCCGGTCGAGCCTGCCGCACAAGCCTACCCAAGGAGAAGCAAATGGCAAAGCCAACGATCGTACCACCAGACCTTAACGAAAAAAGCCAACGTCTGGACGCACATACCGAAGACTCGGCTGAATCTTTGATGACAACCAATCAAGGGGTGCGAATCAACGATGATCAAAATACGCTCAAGGCTGGCGAACGCGGGCCCAGTCTGTTGGAAGATTTCATCTTTCGCGAAAAAATTACCCATTTTGACCATGAGCGAATTCCTGAGCGCATCGTTCACGCGCGTGGCGCCGGCGCCCATGGCTATTTTCAGCCTTATGCATCCATGGCATCGGTCACCCGCGCTCAATTTCTTCAGGATCCTGCCAAAAAGACCCCGGTATTTGTTCGTTTCTCCACGGTTGCGGGCTCGCGCGGTTCATCCGACCTCGCTCGGGACGTCCGCGGCTTTGCCGTAAAGTTCTATACCGACGAGGGCAATTTCGATCTGGTTGGCAACAACATGCCGGTTTTCTTCATTCAGGATGCGATGAAATTTCCGGACCTGATTCATGCCGTCAAGCCCGAGCCTCATAACGAAATTCCCCAAGCCCAATCCGCGCACGATACTTTTTGGGATTTTGCATCACTGATGCCGGAATCGACCCATATGCTCATGTGGGTCATGTCGGACCGGGCCATTCCTCGCAGCTATCGCATGATGGAAGGTTTTGGTGTCCATACCTTCCGCTTTGTGAATGAGAAAGGCGAAAGCCATTTCGTCAAGTTTCACTGGAAACCCTTGCTGGGAATGCACTCGGTAGTCTGGGACGAGGCACTGCAGATTTCGGGGCAGGATCCGGATTTTCATCGTCGCGACCTGTGGGAAGCAATCGAGAACGGTGACTTCCCGGAATGGGAGCTGGGTGTTCAGATCATTCCCGAGGAAGATGAGCACAAATTTGACTTCGACCTGCTGGATCCCACCAAGTTGGTTCCAGAGGAAACCGTGCCGGTGCAACGCATTGGAAAAATGACGCTGAATCGCAACCCGGATAACTTTTTTTCTGAAACCGAGCAAGTAGCCTTTCATGTCGGTCACATTGTCCCGGGCATCGACTTCACCAATGATCCATTGCTGCAGGGACGGCTGTTTTCGTATACCGACACCCAGCTTATCCGCCTCGGTGGACCCAACTTTCACGAGATTCCAATCAATCGCCCCCTGGCGGAGATTCATAACAATCAGCGCGATGGTGCCATGCGCCAGCAGATCAATCGCGGTCGCACGAGCTATCATCCAAACTCTCTCGGTGGCGGTTGTCCGATGCAGGCAGGGCGCGACATGAGCGGATTCATCAGCCATGCCGAGCGTATTGATGCCCGGAAAATCCGCGAGCGCAGTGAGAGCTTTTTCGATCATTTCACCCAGGCGGCGCTATTCTGGAACAGTCAGTCTGATCGCGAAAAACAGAATATCGTCGATGCCTTCAGCTTTGAATTGAGCAAATGCGAGACACCTGCCGTTCGTAGCCGCATGGTGAATACGCTGGCCCACGTCGATAAGAGCTTGGCCAGCCAGATAGCGATGAATTTGGGGCTGACGGTGCCGGACCCTTTGGAGCCGGTGCAGAATGGGGGCATGCCCGCCGATGGTGATCCTGCACGCTACGCGCCCCTTCCGATAAAGAATCCCGTCGGTACTTCGCTTGCGCTGAGCATGGACCATGCACCCAAAAATTCCATCAAGACCCGCAAAGTGGGCCTGCTGGTCGCCGACGGTGTGGATGATGCGAGCATCGATACCCTGAAAAAAATGCTCATCGCCGAGGGGGCCGTCGTGAAGATCATAGCGCCTCAGGCTGGACACATCACGACCAGCACAGGGACGACAGTCACCGTCGACTTTGCCCTGTTTTCAGCCAGTTCAGTGCTGTTCGATGCCTTATGTCTGCTGGATGGAAGTCCAAGCGTTGCCGCCTTTGACTTGCATCCCAAGGCGCGGCTCATGCTGCAGGAAGCCTATCGCCACTTCAAGCCCCTGGCGGCGATAGGTAATGCAGTCACCGTGCTCCAAGGCATCGTTGGGATTGCGGCCGCAGGCACCGGATCTGGAAAAGTCGAGAATGCCAAAGGTGTGGTAATGGGCGAGGCTGGGCAAGTTAAAGAAATAGCGAAGGTCTTCATGGGGGAGATTGCCCAACATCGACATTGGAATCGCTGATCCAGGGCAACGTCAGCAAAAAGATTCTTGCAAATTCACGCATTCTTGGGCGCGACTTTTCGGAGGTCGCGCCTTTTCCTTGTTTTAGCGGATTAAAATGGAAAATCGCCTTGAGTGACGTGGAACAGCGCAAAAGGATGGCCATCCACCCCTTTGGCGCATCGGGATCACGGGCTGGCCTTCCACATGGTGAACAGGGATGTCGCGAAATGGTCATCTATGCGGGATAAGCTCACCGTTCCCGGGCCTGCAGGCATGATCTTGAGCCGTCTTCATGGTCAAGACGCATTACCTGATCACATTCGATCCATCTGCAGGCCCCCATTTTCCCGATGCCGCTTCGATTTACGACAAGCGTCAGGCTTTGCGTTTCAAACCCGCGCCCGCGATCTCATCGCTTTGAAGGAGATTGCCGCGAAAGCTCACCATGAATCCGAAAGGGGCGCGACGAGATGAATGTAACCCAGTCGGGCGTGCGCGACTGCCCGGTGTGTGATGCCTCCGGTCGTGTGCCGCGTCCGGATTATTCACTGGATCCCTGGCGCATCGTCGAATGTACACATTGCCGGATGATCTATCTGGAAAACGCGCCGGCCCAGGCCTTGCTGAAAACCGAGTACGCCTGGGAAGGCAGCAAGACCGACGAACGCACGCGCCGTCGACAGGGTCGGGCGCTGTATTACGCTTTCAGCGACAGCCTCAAGAAGATTCGCGACTTCTTCCATCGCCTGCGTGGCCTGCGCAAAGAGACCCGCTACATCGTGACGTTTTCGCCCGGTCAGCGCGTGCTGGATGTCGGCTGCGGTTCGGGTAACACGCTTGCCGATTTGCCGGATCATTTCATTCCCTATGGCATCGAGCCCTCGCCTGGCCTGTGCGAAACAGCGCACCGACTTTTTGCGGCGCGTGGAGGCGCCTGCATTCATGACGTAGCCGTGGGTGGATTCACGCGTCTGGCGGGCAGCAAGTTTGACTTCGTGGTCATGCGATCCTTTCTGGAACATGACTCCGAAGCGATGGCGACGCTGAAGGCCGCACATGGCGCACTGAACGAAAATGGCGGTGTTCTGATCAAGGTGCCGAATATCGATTGCTGGAACGCCATGTTGCGCAAGACCGGCTGGCCGGGCATGCGCTATCCGGATCACGTCAATTACTTCACGCCAACCACGCTTGCGCAGATGCTGAAAAATGCCGGTTACCGCCGCGTCTACATGCCCTTGCGATGGCGCCTGCCCACCAGCGACAACCTCTGGGCCATCGCGTTTCGCTGAGATGATGCCCACGACGGTCCGTGGCGCAAATGCCCTGCTTGCCCCATCAATTTCCGGCAGGGTGTGAAGCGGCTGGTCCAGCATGTCTCTCGGGCCGGACCATTGCCCGGATCAGATAGCGTCCCCAAAGGGCGCCCAAGGCCTGTTGACTGCGCCGATCATCCCGCGGTTTGCCAAGCGTACGCGGCGCCCATCAGGCATGCGTCCAACTTGGGCACAGGGTTTGCCGCGAGTCGGACCCACTAGGTGCGCGCCGCCGGGATGGACGGCAAGGCGTCGGCGCCATAGGCATGCAGCGCCAGAGTGCCGAACATCCAGTTGCGATGTTGCGGCGCCAAGCCCTGCGCGCCGGCAGCGCCCAGGGCCACCAAGAAGGGCAGGTAATGCTCCAGCGTGGGATGGGCACGGCGGCCATGGGGGAGCGTCCAAGGGTGACACAGCGCCTCCCGATCGCCCGCTTCCAGGGTCTGTTCCAGCGCGGTCATGAACTCGACCGCCCAGGATGCGGCCTGACCTTCCGGGGCATGCCAGTGGATCTCGCCCAGGTTGTGGGTGATGCCTCCGCTGCCGACGATCAACACGCCCGCTTGGCGCAACGGGGCCAAGGCCTCGCCCAGCGCCAGATGCCAGGGGCCCCCTTCACGCACGCACAGGGACAACTGAAACACCGGCAGCGGCGCCGCGGGCCAGATGCATTTGAATGGCAGCCACACCCCATGGTCGAACGGCCGCTCCTCGGCAAGGACAGGGATGCCCTGGGCAACCAGCGTTTCACGCAACCACCGCCCCAGCGCAGCGTCGCCCTGGGCAGACCAACTTTGGGCATACAAGGCCGGGGAAAAGCCATAGAAGTCGTGTTGAATGGCCGGATGCGGCACGGCACCAGCCAGCCGCGGCGTGGGCGCGTCCCAATGGGCCGAGATGCACAGGACCGCGCGCGCCTCCGGCGCAACGAGCGGGGCCAAGCGCGTCCAAAACGCCGTGGTGCGGTTGGACTCGGTCAGAAACGTGGGAGACCCGTGGGACAAGAACCAGACTGCTTGCATCACGCCGCCCTTGCTGAAGCATCGAATTGCTCAAAATACGCCGATGGATCCCATCCGAAAACCGTCGCGCCAAGCCATAAGACCATTGCAGCGTCGCTGCCTTATCCGTCTGGCCCACCATAAACGCAAAGCGCAGGCACGGCGCGCCGGGATCCATTGCAACGCCCAAGCCGACGCGTGCTTGGGAACCGCCTTGACCGGTGCGCCACCGGTTCCGCAGCGTACCGCGTAGCGCCCGATCAACGTCCCCGCAGCGCACGCACCCCGCGCCATTCGTTGGCCAGATACTGCACGATGCCGCTCAAGGAGCTGATCCCGGTATCCGGCTCCTCTCCGCGCCCAAGCCGCAGCAACTGCGCGCAATACCAGCCCTGGGCATACATGTGGTTGAAATTGCGTATGCGGTTCAAGCTACTGGCCGGCCCCAGGATGCCCGGCCCGATGCGCAGCCGGTCTTCATAACGCGGCGCCTCGGTCGCCTGCCCGGACAGCAGCCAACGCGGCAGACCGGTGTCCACGCACATGGGTCGCCCCAGCCCAATGACGTCCAGCGCATCCTCGCCCAGCGCCTGATTCATGCCGATCAAACTGCGAAAGCCCCCCGTCACCATCAGCGGAATACGGCAAACCTTGCGCATGCGCTCGGCGTATTCCAGGAAATATGCTTCCCGCGCCAGGGTACTCTGCGCCTTGGCCGGGGCGCGATCGCCCTCGGCACCGGTGCCGAAAAACGAGAGCTGCTCATAGGTACCCCCGGAAATCTCCAACAGATCCACACCGGCCTCCTGCAGCCATTGCGCCACCTGCATGGATTCGGCGTCGGTGAAGCCGCCCTTCTGGAAATCCGCCGAATTCAGCTTGACGCAGATGGGGAAAGTCGGCCCCACCCGCTCGCGGATCGAGCGCACCAGGGTGAGCAACAGCCGCGCACGGTTTTCCAGGCTGCCGCCCCATTGATCCGTGCGTTGATTGGCTTTGGGGGAGAGGAATTCGCTGAGCAGGTAACCATGGGCGGCGTGCAGCTGGACGCCGGTAAAACCGGTATCGCGGGCCACCCCGGCCGCCGTGGTGAAGCGCGCGATCACCTCGGCGATGTCGCTCTCGGTCAGGGCGCGGGGCTTGCCGAATGCACCGCCCGGCAGTTTCACCGGCACCGCCGAAGGCCCTACCGGTTCGGCGTTGAGGTAGCGGATGGTCTGGCGGCCGGCGTGGCTGAGCTGCATCCAGAGTTGATTGCCGCCCACCGTTCCCGCGCGCGCCAGGGCTGCCAGCGCCTCCTCGCCGCCATTGCCGTCGATGGCGATGTTGCCGGGGCGCTCCAGATAGCGGCGGTCGACCTGCACATTGCCGGTGATCACCAATCCCGCGCCGCCCTCCGACCACTTGCGATAGAGTCGCTGATGCGCCTCGGTCGCGCGGTTATGGCCGTCCGCCAGACCTTCGGTGAGCGCTGCCTTGGCGAGCCGATTGGATAGCGTGACGCCGCAAGGCAGGGTCAGGGGCGAGGCGATGGTGACCGTCATAGAACTTCCCTCCTTAGAGTCTCTGAACCGTCGCCGTATTCTGGCTTGGAGCACTCGCGCCTGAATCGGGGTCATGAACAGATTTGTTAGCAGAATCAAAGGCCAAGCCGCGGAACGTCAGCCGGACCCATTGGGTGCGAGCATCCACCGTGAACGAACCGACCACCAAAGCCAGCCCCAAGGCTGCCAGACCCTGCACCAACCACAGCGGCAGGATGGGTGCAAATCCAGCAGTGAGCAGAGCGGCATTGGTCACTCCGCACACCGCCCGCCGCCGGCTGGGGGGGAGGGGACGATTCAGTACAGGCCACCAGCGTCCGGCCAGCAGATAGCCATAACGCAACAAACCGGTGATCAATACCCAAGGCCCAAGCTGCTCGGCCCGTAGCAGCAGGATTCCGGCGATGAGCACGAACAGGGCATCGACCTCCAGATCGAAACGCGCGCCAAACGGCGAAACCGTTCCCTGTCGCCGAGCGAGCTTGCCGTCCACACCGTCGGCCAGCAAAAACACCGTCGCCAATATCACCGATCCCCAGCCAACAGGGGATAGCTGCCAGCCCCATGCTCCCCATAGCAACAATGCCAATCCGCGCGTGGCGGTGATGCGGTTGGCCCAGCCCCAGCGATCGTGGGGCGCATGCGCCGGCAAATGACGCCACACCCAGGCCGCCCCGGGCAGGAACATCAGCACAAACCCCCCCACCATGCGCCAGGCGTCCTCGGGCGAGGGCGCGATCAGAACCAGAAACACCAGGCCCGCACCCAGCCCGCAAACCAGGCTGCCAAAAACTTCGCGCCGCAAGCGGTTGGCGACAAGTTCAGCTAAGGCCGCCATGCCAGCACGTCCCGATGGGCGACCTGGATTTGCAGCGCCCCTTGCGCCAACTGACCCAGCCTTTGCGTCAGCCAGTCCCCGGCGCGGTCCCGCAGGCCGGGTTGTTGCTCGCAGGCGGCGCGCACATAACCTTCCAGCCAAGCCCCCGTCAGCAGGGGGTGCGTCGATC